>NZ_PVZF01000001.1:600000-894184 GCF_003002055.1 Kineococcus rhizosphaerae | reverse complement strand
GCGTTGACCATGCCGATCGTGACGCCCAGGTCGGCGGCGTGGGCGGCGAGCTTGCCGTAGTCCTCCACCAGGTCCCACGGGATGTGCAGCGAGACGCGGGGGGCGATGCCGGTGTACCGGTGCACCTGGGCGGCGTCGGAGACCTTCTCGAACGGGTCGCGGGGGGTGCCGGGGGTGCCGAACACCTTGAACCGGGTGCCGGAGTTGCCGAACGCCCACGAGGGCAGTTCGATCGTCTGCTCGCGCAACACGGACAGCGCGCGGTCGCGGGGGGTCGTGGGGGTCGTCATGGCAGTTCGCTCCTGCTCGGGGTGTCGCGTTCCACACCATCGGGGACGGCAGTCACCGTAGACCGGTCTTGACACGTTTCACAAGAGGGTGGACCGATCCCGTCGACGGGCGCCGTGATGCGGCTGTGATCCGGGACCCGGTGACGGCGTGGGCTGGGAAAGCGCTGTCCCGTCTGACCTGCCAGGACGCCCGGGAAAAAGTCGTCTGGAAACGCTTGACGAGCGCCGTGCGACGTCCCCAAACTCGGGCTTGCCGCTTTGAATCGTGTCAGGCGGTGCAAGAGCCGGCGGAGCCGCCGGTCCGTGGTCTCGAAGAGGAGACGAACCGTGACACGCACCAACCCCCGACCCACCCGGCGTCTTCTCGCCTTCGCCGTCGCGCTGACGCTGGCCCCGCTCACCGCGTGCAGCGCCGGGAGCCTGGGTTCCTCGTCAGACTCCGACTCCGGCGGGAAGACGACCATCACCTGGCTCACCGGCGTCGACGAGACCGCCCAGGCGACCGCCAAGAGCATCGTCACGGCGTTCGAGAAGGCCAACCCGGACGTCACCGTCAAGCTCGACGGCAAGCCGGCCGGGGCCGACGGCGACAACCTGGTCAAGACCCGGTTGCAGACCGGCAGCATGCCGGACGTCTTCGACTACAACTCCGGCTCCCTGTTCCAGCAGATCGCCCCGGAGAAGAACCTGACCAAGCTCACGGGCGACGACGCCGTCGCCAAGGTCGACGAGGCGTTCGACCCCCAGGTCTCGGTCGGCAGCGACGTCTACGGCGTGCCCTACGGCACCGCCTTCGGCGGCGGGGTCATGTACAACAAGAAGGTCTACGACCAGCTGGGGCTGAAGGTCCCGACGACGTGGGCGGAGTTCGTGTCCAACGCCGACGCGATCAAGGCGGCCGGCAAGACCGCCGTCATCCAGACCTACGGCGAGACCTGGACCGCGCAGCTGCCCATCCTCGGCGACTTCCACAACGTCTCCGCCGCGGACCAGAACTGGGCGAAGGACTACACGGCGAACAAGAAGAAGTACGCCACCGACCCCGTCGCCCTCGCCGGGTTCCAGCACCTGCAGGAGATCCACGACAAGGGCTGGGAGAACGCCGACTTCGCCTCGGCCAAGGTCCCCGACGGCATGCGCATGCTCGCCGACGGCGACGGCGTGATGTACCCGATCCTGTCGGGCAACATCACGACGCTGGCCGCCGCGGCTCCCGACAAGGTCAACGACGTCGGGTTCTTCGCCCTGCCGGGGTCCGACGCGGCCTCCAACGGCCTCACGGCCTGGTTCCCCAACGCCGTCTACATCCCGAACACCACCAAGGACGCCAAGCTGACGGCGGCCAAGAAGCTGCTGGCCTTCATCGCCAGCCCGGCCGGCTGCGACGCCCAGAGCCAGGCCAGCCCGCCCACCGGCCCGTACCTGGTCGAGGGCTGCACCCTGCCGGCCGACGTCCCGCAGGTCACCAAGGACGTCCAGGCCTACTTCGACGCCGACAAGCAGTCGCCCGCCCTGGAGTTCCTGTCCCCGGTCAAGGGTCCGAACCTGGAGCAGCTGTGCGTCGAGGTCGGCTCGGGCATCACCCCGGCCGCCGACGCGGCCAAGCTCTACGACCAGGACGTCGAGAAGCAGGCCCAGCAGCTCGGCCTCGCGGGCTGGTGACGGAGGTGTCGGCGACGATCAGCAGCCCCCCGCGGAAGACCCGCGCGGACGCGGGACGACCGGGACGACGCGATCGTCGCCGGCGCAGCCCGTACCCCAACTGGTTCTACCTGCCGGCCGCGGTGGTCTACGCGGTCCTGTTCCTGGTCCCCACCCTGCTGTCGTTCTACTTCAGCCTCACCCGGTGGACGATCTTCTCCAGCGAGTTCATCGGCCTGGACAACTTCGCCCAGTTCTTCTCCGAACCCGCCCTGACGAAGGGCTTCATCAACACCTTCGTCTACGCCGTCGTCACCTCCGGCGCCAAGGTGGTGCTCGGGATGGCGCTCGGCATCCTGCTCACCTCCCAGATCGTCGGCCGCGGGTACCTGCGCTCGGTGGTCTTCTTCCCGGTCCTCGTCTCCACAGTGGGCGTCGGGATCACCTTCCAGGTGCTCATGAACCCCCAGAAGGGCGTCATCAACCACGCCCTGTCGGTGTTCGGCGTCGACCAGATCGGCTGGCTCACCAACCCCTCGCTGGCGTTGTTCTCGGTGGCCCTCGTCGACATCTGGAAGGGGGTCGGACTCGCCACCGTCATCTACATGGCGGGCATCGTGTCCATCCCGAACGAGTACCGCGAGGCGGCCAAGGTCGACGGGGCCGGGGCGTGGAGCACGTTCCGCAACATCATCCTGCCGCTGTCGTGGCCGGCGACGTCGACCGTCGTGACGCTCTCGCTCATCGGCGGTCTGCGGTCCTTCGACCTCATCTGGGCCATGACCAAGGGCGGCCCGGGCTTCACTTCCGACGTCATCGCGTCGGTGATCTACAAGCAGTACCAGGCGGGGTTCTACGGGCTGTCGACGGCGGGCAACGTCATCCTGTTCATCGCGGTCACGGCCATCGTCATCCCGCTGACGCGGTTCCTGTCCAAGAAGGAGGTGGAGATGTGAGCACCGTCGTGGGGGCCCCCCGGAAGGTGTCGGTCAAGCCGGCGCAGAACGGCCGGTCGGCCTCGTCGCTCTACCGCTGGGGCCTGGGCGGGCTCGCGGTGCTGGCCAGCGTCGTCGTCTTCCTCGTGCCGTTCGCGTTCATCGTCACCACCGCCCTCATGGACTCCCAGCAGGCGGGGGAGTTCGCCCTGGCCTGGCCGCGGAACCTGCAGTTCGTCGAGAACCTCACGACGGTCCTGCAGGCGCGCGACTACATCCTCGTCATCGCGTTCATCAACTCCACGGTCCTCACCGTCGTCTCGGTGACGGCGCTGGTGGTCCTCGGCGCGATGGTCGCGTTCGTCCTGCAGCGCCGCAAGTCCCGGCTCACCGGGCTGGTGAACTTCCTCGTGCTGGCCGGGCTCATCATGCCGCCCGCCGTGGTCCCCACGATCTGGGTCCTGCAGAAGCTGGGTCTGTTCGGCGGGATGCCGGGCCTGATCCTCGTCGAGATCGCCTACGGCCTCTCGTTCACGATCCTGCTGTTCCGCGCCTTCCTCGGCACGGTGCCGCGGGAACTGGACGAGGCGGCGATCCTGGACGGCGCCGGACCCTTCCGGCTGTTCTTCCGGGTCATCCTGCCGCTGCTGCGGCCGGTGACGGTGACGATCATCGTGGTCCAGTCGGTGAACATCTTCAACGACTTCACCAACCCGCTGTACTTCGCCCCCGGCGACGCCAACGCGACCGTGCAGCTGACGCTGTTCAACTTCCAGAGCCAGAACCTCACGTCCTACAACCTGCTGTTCATGGACATCCTGCTCATCACCATCCCGCCGTTGATCATGTACCTGTTCTTCAACCGTCAGATCGTCGCCGGCATGACGTCCGGCGCCGTCAAGGGCTAGAAACCCGTCCTGGAGGAACCTGCTGATGTCCCCACGCTGGCAGGCGGCGATGATCGCCGCCGACGACGTGCCGAACGCCCCGCTGCTGCGCACGCGGTTCACCCTCGACGACGGGCACGGCGAGGTGACCTCGGCCGTCCTGCACGTCAGCGCCCTCGGCGTCGTCGAACCCCACCTCGACGGCGGGCTCGTCGGCGAGGACGTCCTCACGCCGGGCTGGAGCTCCTACGAGTGGCGGCTGCGGTACGTCTCGCACGACGTGACGTCGCGGCTGACCGCCGGGGACCACGATGGTGACCACGCCGGGGACCACGTCCTGGGCCTGGCCGTCGGCAACGGGTGGGCCGCCGGGCGCCTGGCCTGGAGCGGCCACCGGGGCCTGTACGCGTCCGAGCCGAGCGCGATCGCGCAGCTCGAGATCACCTTCGCCGACGGCCACCGGCAGACCGTGGCGACGGGACCGGAGTGGCAGGCCCGCGCCTCGGCCGTCACCGCCGACGAGATCTACGACGGCCAGGACGTCGACGCGCGCCTGCTCGTCCCCGGCTGGGACACCGTCGACGGCCCGGCCGACGGCTGGTCCGGGGTGCACGAGGTGGAGTTCGACACCGCCCGGCTCACCGAGCACGTCGGTCCGCCGGTCCGCCGGCAGGAGGTCGTCAAGGCCGTCGAGGTCACCACGTCCCCGTCCGGGAAGACGCTGGTGGACTTCGGGCAGAACCTCGTCGGCTGGCTGCGGTTCACCGTCACCGGGCCCGCGGGCTCGACCATCACGCTCAAGCACGCCGAGGTCCTCGAGCACGGTGAGCTCGGCACCCGGCCCCTGCGCACGGCCAAGGCCACCGACCACCTCACGCTCTCCGGCGGCACCGACACGTTCGAGCCGACGTTCACGTTCCACGGGTTCCGCTACGTGGAGGTCGAGGGCTGGCCCGGGGACCTGACGACCGATGACCTCGAGGCCGTCGTCGTGCACTCCGAACTGCGCCGCACGGGCGAGTTCGAGTGCTCCCACGATCTCGTCAACCAGCTGCACCGCAACGTCGTGTGGGGTCAGAAGGGCAACTTCCTCGACGTCCCCACCGACTGCCCGCAGCGCGACGAGCGGCTCGGCTGGACCGGGGACCTGGCCGTCTTCGGGCCCAGCGCCGCGTACCTGTTCGACGTCTCGACGTTCCTGCGGGACTGGCTGCGCGACCTGGACGCCGAGCAGGCCCACAACGACGGCATCACGCCGTACGTCGTCCCGGACGTCCTGAAGTTCTCCCCGCCCAAGGAGCTGCGCGGCAAACCCGACTCCACGTGCTTCTGGTCCGACGTCGCGGTGTGGCTGCCGTGGACGCTGTACCAGGCCTACGGGGACCGGGACGCGCTGGCCGAGGCGTACCCGGCCGCGACCGCCCACGTCCGCCACGTCGCCACGCTCCTGTCGCCGACCGACCTGTGGGACGAGGGGTTCCAGTTCGCCGACTGGCTCGACCCGGACGCCCCGCCGGACGACCCGGCCGCGGCCAAAGCCGACAAGGGCGTCGTCTCCACGGCGGCGATCTTCCGCTCGGCCCGCACGGCGGCGGACATCGCGCGCGTGCTGGGCAAGGAGGAGGACGTGGCCGAGTTCGACGCCCTCGCCGCCCGGCTGCGCACGGCCTTCCTGCAGCACTACGTCTCCGAGGACGGGACCGTCCTGTCGGACTGCGCCACCGTCTACGCCCTGGCCATCGAGTTCGGTCTGCTCGACGGCGAGCTGAGGGCCAAGGCGGGCGACCGCCTCGCCGAGGTCGTCGAGAAGGCGGGGTACCGCGTCTCGACCGGTTTCGCGGGCACCCCTTACGTCACCGACGCGCTCACCTCGACCGGTCACCTGGCCGAGGCGTACAAGCTGCTGCTGGAGGAGGGCTGCCCGTCGTGGCTGTACCCCGTCACGATGGGGGCCACGACGATCTGGGAACGCTGGGACTCGATGCTGCCCGACGGGACCATCAACCCCGGCCAGATGACGAGCTTCAACCACTACGCCCTCGGCGCGGTGGCGGACTGGATGCACCGCGTCGTCGCGGGCCTGTCGCCGCTGGAGCCCGGGTACGCGAAGTCGCTCGTCGCCCCGCAGCCCGGCGGCGGGATCAGCTGGGCCAGGGGGGCGCTGGAGACGCCGCACGGCCGGCTCGCGGTGAGCTGGCGCGAGCAGGACGGCGCGCTCAGCGTCGACGTCACCGTCCCGCAGGGCACGACGGCCCTGCTGCGGCTGCCCGACGGCAGCGAGCGCGAGCTCGGTGCGGGCGAGCACAGCGTGAACGCCTGATCGTGCCTCCGGCGCGGCGCGTGCCCAGCGCGCGCCGCGCTGGTTGGATCGGGCCATGACCGCAGTCCGGACTCGACGGTCGCCCTTCGCCGCCGAGGTGCGCCCCGACGGCAGCCGCCGGTTCAGCCACGAGGCCGTCGTGGCCCGGCGGACCCTGCTCGCCGGGCTCGTCGTCGCCGGCGCCAGCGGCGGGGTCCTGCTGTCGCGGCTGAGCACCACCGACCGGACCGTCGCCGCCGTCGACCCCGCGGTGCACGACCCCGTCGCGGCCGTCGCCGCGCCGGCCCCCGCCTCGACGTCCACCCCGTCCGCCGCGCCCCCCGTCGTGCCGGGCCCCTCGACGACCGAGGCCGGCAGCCCGTGGGTGGTCGTCAACAAGCAGCACGCCCTGGACCCCCTGGAGTACGCACCGGCCCTGGCCGTCGTGGGCGGCAAGGAGGTCGCAGCCTCCATCGCCGGGGACCTGCGGGCCCTGCTCGACGCGGCGAGGGCGGACGGGGTGTCGCTGAGCATCACCAGCGGCTACCGGTCCTACGCGCGGCAGAAGTCGGTCCACGACAGCTCGGTGCGGCGCAACGGGCTGGAGACCGCGGAGAGCCTGTCGGCCCGACCCGGGTACAGCGAGCACCAGACCGGGCTCGCGATCGACTTCGGCGGCAGCTCGGCGCCCGGGTGCCAGCTGGAGAACTGCTTCGGCCGGACGCGCGAGTCGGTGTGGCTGCGGGCCAACGCGGGCCGCTTCGGGTTCCTGCAGCGCTACCCCGAGGGCAAGACCGGGATCACCGGGTACGACCCCGAACCGTGGCACTGGCGCTGGGTGGGGACGGACCTGCTGGCCCGGATGGCCGAGCGGCGGGTCACCACGCTCGAGGAGTTCTTCGGGATCAGCGGCGGCACGGCGTACGCCTGACACCCCGGCACCGGTGAGGCACGCTGTGCGCGTGGAACGACTCACCGCACTCGTCACCGGTCACGTCCAGGGCGTCGGCTTCCGCTGGTGGGTGCAGACCCAGGCCGCCGAGCTCGGACTGGCCGGCAGCGCGACCAACCTGTCCGACGGCCACGTCGAGGTCGTCGCCGAGGGCGAGCGCAAGGCCCTGCGCCAGTTCCTGTCCCGCCTGCGCTCGGACCCCTCGACGCACGGACGCCCCGGGCGGGTCACCCGGGTCAGCGACCACTGGGGGCCCGCCGAGGGCACCGAGGGGTTCGCGACCGGCTGAGACCGCGCCGCCGACCACGGGGACGGAGGGCGTGATCGCCGCCCGCGCACCCCGGTCCCGCCCCTACCCGGCGACCACCACCGCACCGGGTGCCGCCGCGCCGGGTCGGGGGCGGCCGCCCCGGGCTGCCCGCCGCCGCTGCTTGATCTGGTACATCGCAGCATCGGCCGCCCCGAGCAGGTCGGCGAGCCCGACGGTCGCGGGCAGGGTGACCGTGCCCACGGAGAGTTCCAGGTGGAACGGTTCGCCGCCGCGCGCGACCCGGGTGGCGAGGTTGTCCAGGATCCGCTGCTGGACCCCGGCCCCCGCCGGGGCGTCGAGCAGGGCGATGAACTCGTCGCCGCCGGTGCGGGCCACGACGTCGTGCAGCCGGGTCGAGCGGCGCAGGACCTCGGCCGCGCCCTGGACGGCGGCGTCCCCGGCCGCGTGGCCGTGCACGTCGTTGATGCCCTTCATGTCGTCGATGTCGACGGCGACGACGGTCACCTCGCCGAGGTCGCCCCCGCTCTGCGCCCGCCGCAGCAGGGCAGGGGCCAGGACCTCCATGCCGCGGCGGTTGTAGACCCCGGTCAGGGCGTCGACGAGGGCTGCGCGCTGGGCCTCGGCGCGGGCGCGTTCGAGCCGGACGAGCGTGCGCCGGCGGGTGACGAAGGAGACGGTGGCCAGCAGGCTCGCGGCGAACAGCGCGAAGCCGAACACCGAGAACCCGCCGCCGGCAGGCAGGGCCGCGCACAGCCACCCCGCCCAGGCGCAGCCCAGGGTGAGCACGAACCAGCGGGCTGTCAGGAGCAGCGCGCCCAGCCCGCTCACCACGAGCAGCAGGTTCACCGACTCCCGCGCGTCCCCGCTGCCGATCAGCTGCCAGGCGCTGTTGACCAGCGGGACGAGGCACATGACGCCCGCGAGGGCGTGCACGTGACTCTCGCGACGGTCCCGTCGCGGGCGCGACGCGGCCCCCACGGCGGCCACCGCGGCGGCGCTGAGCCCGAAGCGGACCGCTTGCCACGGCGCGGGGTTGAGCCCACGTGCCGTCGCCAGGAGCGAGGCCGCCAGGTAGACGCCGTACAGCACGGCCAGACCCGCACCGACGATCGGCAGCGCCCGGGCCGTCTCGCGGCGGAAGGTGCCGGTGATGTCCGGTTCGAGCCAGGTGTGCAACGGGGTGTCACGGGTCACCGCATCAGATTCGACACGTGTCGGCGACATCTTGATGGGCTGGGCGGATGACGGCTGCACCAGCACCGGGGACGGTACCCGGCACCACCTCGATCGCCGTGCCCACGTCCGCGGCCCACGACCGTGAGGTCGTCCACGCGAGCGCCGACCCCCCCGCGCCGAGGCGGCGGGGCGTGCCCTAGTCCGTGACCACCGTGGCCGCGTGCGCCCGGGTGGCCGGCCGGGCGACGGCGAACAGCATCACGCTCGCCAGGCCCGTGCAGGTCAGCATCATCGTCACCATCGGCACCGCCGAGTGCTCACCGGCCAGCCCCACCAGCGGGGAGACGAGCGCGCCGATCGTGAACTGCAGCGCACCCTGCAGCGCCGACCCCGTCCCCGAGGCGAACCGCACCTCGTCGGCCGCGAGCGCCGTGGCGTTGCCGAAGATCAGGCCGCAGCTGAAGACGTTGACCCACAGCAGCACGAGGACGGCGGGGGTCCAGGCGTCGAAGGCCAGGACGGTGGTGAACAGCCCCGCGGCGCAGGCGAGCTGGATCAGCACGCCCGTGGTCAGGACCCGCACGGGGGAGTGGCGGCGCAGCGCCCGGGTGGAGACGGCCCCGCCCGCGGCGATGCCGAGGGCGTTGGTCGCGAAGACCAGCGAGTAGGTGCCCGTCGAGAGGCCGACGACGTTCTGCAGGACGAACGGCGAGGCGGAGACGTAGGAGAAGACGGTGCCGAAGACGAGGACGAGGGTGCCGACGTAGCCGACGTACCCGCGCCGGGACAGCACGGCGCGGCCGGTGACGACGACGTCGCGGACACCGCCGGCGTGGCGGCGCTCGCGGGGCAGCGTCTCGGGCACGACGAAGTAGGCGGCGACCACCATGACGAGGGCGGCCACGGCGGTGACGCCGAAGATGCCGCGCCAGCCGCCGTGGCCGGCGACGAGCCCGCCGAGCAGCGGGGCCACGACGGGGGCGACGCCGCCGATGACGCCGAGGGTCGAGAAGGCCCGGGCCGCGGCGCGCCCGGTGGCGAGGTCGGCCACGACGGCGCGGCCGATGACGACCCCGGCGGCCCCGGCGACGCCCTGCACGAGGCGGGCGACGACGAGCACGGCGATCGAGGGCGTCAGGGTGCACACGACACCGGCGAGGAAGGTCACCAGGGTGCCGGCGAGCAGGAGGCGGCGGCGGCCGAGGCGGTCGGACAGCGGCCCGAGGACGAGCTGGCCGGCGGCCATCCCGAGCATGAACGTCGTGAGCGTGAGCTGGACGTGCGCGGCGCTCGTCGACAGGTCGGTGGCCAGGTCCGGGAACGTCGGCAGGTACATGTCGACGGCGAAGGGACCGATGGCGCACAGCAGGGCCAGGGTGACCAGCAGCCTGATCGGCACGTCCTGGGCGCCGGCCACGAGCGGCGAGGCCGCCGGGCGGGGGCGGGGGAGCGTGCGACGGCTCGAGAGGGAACGGGCGGTGCGGGCGAGGCGGGTACGGCCGGCGGGGCGGGTCGGCACAGAGGTCCTTCCGGGAGGGATCGGCCGGGGCGAAGGTGTTCCACCGTTGTACAACCTCGGACGGTCACCCATCGAGCGCATTGCGTGTCGCGCTTCCCGTCATTCCGCGTCGTGATGATCACGGAGCGGGCGCACCGGTCCGCGGGACACCCCTGCGGCTCGCCTCACCGGATCACGGCGCCCGCCTCGTTAGGCTCACCGACCGTGCACCTGAAGACCCTCACCCTCAAGGGGTTCAAGTCGTTCGCCTCCGCGACGACGCTGCGGCTGCAGCCGGGGATCACGTGCGTGGTCGGCCCGAACGGCTCCGGCAAGTCCAACGTCCTGGACGCCCTGACCTGGGTCATGGGGGAGAGCAGCGCCAAGAGCCTGCGCGGCGGGAAGATGGAGGACGTCATCTTCGCCGGCACCACCGGTCCGGAGGGGCGCTCCGCCCTCGGCCGGGCCGAGGTGTCGCTGACGATCGACAACACCGACGGCGCCCTGCCCATCGAGTTCGCCGAGGTGACGATCAGCCGCACGATGTTCCGCACCGGCGGCTCGGAGTACCAGATCAACGGCCAGACGTGCCGGCTGCTGGACGTCCAGGAGCTGCTGTCCGACTCCGGCATCGGCCGCGAGATGCACGTCATCGTCGGCCAGGGGCAGATCGACGCCGTCCTGCACGCCTCGCCGGAGGAGCGCCGCGCGTTCATCGAGGAGGCCGCGGGCGTCCTGAAGCACCGCCGCCGCAAGGAGAAGGCGCTGCGCAAGCTCGACGCGATGGAGGCCAACCTCACGCGCGTCGCCGACCTGGTCACCGAGATCCGGCGCCAGCTCAAACCCCTGGGCCGCCAGGCCGAGGCGGCCCGGCGGGCGCAGGTCGTGCAGGCCGACCTGCGCGACTCGCGGCTGCGGCTGCTGGCCGACGACCTCGTCCAGGCCAGCAGCTCGCTGCAGCGCGACGAGGCCGACGAGGCGGCCCTGAAGGCCCGGCAGGCGCAGGTCGAGGCGGACCTGGCCGAGGCCGCCGCGCGGCTGGCCGCCGCCGAGCGGGCCGCCGCCGCGGCCGCTCCGGACCTGGCGCGGGCCGTGGAGACCCACCACCGCCTGGGTGCGCTGGCCGAACGGCTCCGGGGCGTCCAGGCGCTCGCGGCGGAGCGCTCGCGGCTGCTGGCGGGCGAACCGGACGAGCAGACCGGCCGTCGCGACCCGGAGGAGCTGGCGGCCCACGCCGACCGCGTCCGGGCCGAGGAGGCCGACCTCGCCGCGCAGGTCGCCGTCCACCGCGCCGCCCTCGACGAGGTGCTGGCCGCCCGCGCCGAGGCCGACCGGGCCGCCCGCGCCGAGGACCAGCGCGTCGCCGCGGCGCTGCGCGCGGCCGCCGACCGCCGCGAGGGACTGGCCCGCCTCGGCGGCCAGGTCGCCGCCCGGACCTCCCGCGTGGAGGCCGGCGAGGCCGAGCTGGAACGCCTGTCGGGGTCGCTGGCCGACGCCGAGCGGCGCCGCCAGGAGGCGCAGTCGGAGTTCACGGCCCTCGAGACGCAGGTCGCGGGCGTCGAGGAGGGCGAGGAGGGGCTGGACGCCGAGCACGAGGCCGCCGCCGGGCAGCTCGAGGCGGCCGAGGCCGCGCACGAGGCCGCCCGCACCGAGCTGCAGGCCGCCGAGCGCGAGCGAGCCGCCTGGGCCGCGCGCAAGGAGGCCCTCGAGATCGGCCTGGCCCGCAAGGACGGGGCCGGGGCGCTGCTGGCCGCCGGCCCCGCCCTCTCCGGTGTCCTGGGGTCGGTCGCGGCGCTGCTGAGCGTCGAGCCCGGCTACGAGCAGGCGGTCGCCGCGGCCCTGGGGTCCACGGCCGACGCCGTCGCGCTGTCCTCCGCGGCCGACGCCGCCCGCGCCATCGAGCACCTCAAGGCCGACGACGCCGGCCGCGCCGCGATGCTCGTGGCCTCCGTGGCCTCCGTGGCCTCCGTGGCCTCCGCGGCCGCCGACGAAGGGGCCGGGTCCACCGTGGCGGCCCCCGCCGGGTCCCGCGCGGCCCTCGACCTCGTCACCGCGCCCGCCGACCTGCGCCCGGCGCTGGCGCGGCTGCTCGCGCACGTCGTCGTCGTCGAGGACCTCGCCGCGGCGCAGCGCCTCGTCGGGTCCGCCCCCGGTCTCGTGGCCGTCACGCGGGACGGCGACCTGCTCGGCGCCCACCTCGCCGCGGGCGGTTCGTCGTCCACGCCGAGCCTGCTGCAGGTCCAGGCCGCCGTCGACGAGGCGACCGAAGCGCTGTCGGGCGCCGAGCACCGCACCCAGCGCGCGCAGTTCGCCCTCGGCCAGGCCCGGACCGAGCGCGAGGCCGCCGCCGAGCGGGTCGAGGCCGCCCTGGACCGGCTGCACGACTCCGACGCCCGGATGAACGCCGTCGCCGAGCAGCTCGGCCAGCTCGGGGCCGCCGTGCGCTCGGCCGCGGCCGAGGCCGACCGCCTCCGCGCCACCCGGGCGCAGGTCGCCGAGCGCCTCGAGACCGACCGCGGGGAGCTGGCCGAGCTCAGCGCGCGGTTCGAGGCCGCCGCCGCGGCCCCGGCCGAGGACGGCGACGTCTCCACCGACGAGCGCGACCGGCTCGCCGAGGTCGCCCGCGGGTTCGGCCGGACCGAGACCGAGGCCCGGCTCGCGCTGCGCACCACCGAGGAACGGGCCCGGGCCCTCGCCGGCCGCGCCGACGCCCTGGAACGGCAGGCCGCCGAGGAGCTCGCCGCCCGTGAACGGGCCGCGATCCGCCGGGCCCGGCGCGCCGAGCAGTCCCGCGTCGCCACCGCCGTCCACGCGGGGGCCGCGCGGGCCCTGGCCGCCTGGGAGTCCTCCCACGCCCAGGCCGCGCGCCTGCGCGAGGCCTCCGAGGCCGCCCGGCTGCAGTTCGACGAGGAGGTCACCGGCGCCCGGCGCGCGGTGGAGTCGCTGAAGGCCGAGCAGCAGCGCCTGGGTGACACCCGGCACGCCGACGAGGTCGCCCGCGCCCAGCAGCGGTGGAAGATCGACCAGCTGCGCGAGCGGTCCCTGGCCGAGCTCGGCACCGACCCCGACGTCCTCGTCGACGAGTTCGGCCCCCACCAGCCGGTCCCGCCCTCGCCGCCGGCCCCCGGCGACCCCGAGCCCGCCGAGCCCGCCGGGCCCCGGCCCTACGTGCGGGCCGAGCAGGACAAGCGCCGCCGCGCGGCCGAGCGCGCCCTGTCCCAGCTGGGCCAGGTCAACCCGCTGGCGCTGGAGGAGTACGCGGCGATGGAGGAGCGCCACCAGTTCCTCGTCACGCAGTCCGACGACCTCAAGAACTCCCGCAAGGACCTGCTCGACATCGTCAAGGAGGTCGACGAACGCGTCGAGCGGGTGTTCGCCGAGGCGTTCGCGGAGGTGGCGCAGCAGTACGAGGAGGTGTTCCCGCGGCTGTTCCCCGGCGGAGAGGGACGGCTCGTGCTGACCGACCCGGGCGACATGCTCGCCACGGGCATCGAGGTCGAGGCGCGCCCCGCGGGCAAGAAGGTCAAGCGCCTGTCGCTGCTGTCCGGGGGCGAGCGCTCGCTGGCCGCCGTGGCCATGCTCGTCTCGATCTTCCGCGCGCGCCCCAGCCCCTTCTACGTCATGGACGAGGTGGAGGCCGCGCTCGACGACGCGAACCTGTCGCGGCTCATCACCCTGTTCGAGGAGCTGCGCGCCACGAGCCAGCTGATCATCATCACCCACCAGAAGCGGACGATGCAGATCGCCGACGCCCTGTACGGCGTCACCATGCGCGGCGACGGCATCAGCACCGTCGTCAGCCAGCGCCTGCGCGAGGGGCAGCCTGCCGCCGGGTGACGGGCCGGTCGCACGCCGGGTGACAGGTCGGTGAGCATCCGATCACGGGGTGGTGACGACGGCGTGGGCGGAGTGGTGCGGGCGTGACCAGCGGGGCAAGGTGGAGCCCGTGGTGAGGAGCTGGAGATGCTGACGACCCTGCTGGTCACGTTCGCGGTCACGGTGGGCCTCGCGCTCGTCGTGCTCCTGTCGGTGGCCGCCCCGACGCTCAGACGGCGCGGCAGCCGCACGATGGCCCGCATCGACGCCACCGCCGAACGGCTCCTGCCGGTCCTGCGGCACCACCGCGACCGCGCCGCCGCCCAGCTCGCCCAGCGCCTGGAGGCCCAGCGGCACGCGCACCGCGCCGCGCGCGACGACCACGGGGCCGCGCAGGCCCGCTGACCCGCGGCGCGAGGTCCGGGCACGAGGTCCGGGCACGAGGTCCAGGCACGAGGTCCGGGCGCGTGACCGGGCCCGGGTCTGGGAAGATCGGGGCTCGTGGAGACCCTCGAGATCGTCATCGGCCTCATCGTGGTCATCGCCCTCGCGGCGGTGGGCGCGGTGGTCGGCTTCGTCCGGCCCCGCCGGCGCCGGTCCCTGCCGCCCCGGCCCGCGCGCCAGAACGGCCTGGCGACGGGCGCGCGCGACGACGAGGACCACCTGCCGGGCGTCGGGGACGACGCCGAGGTCCCGCGCGACAGCGCCACCCGCACGGTCGAGGACGTCGACCTGCCCGAAGGGCCCATCGTCGACCGGCCCGCTCCCGTCCTCGGCCGGCTCGTCCGGCTGCGCGAACGCCTCGCCCGCTCCAACTCCGCCCTCGGCCAGGGCCTGCTGGCCCTGCTGTCGCGCGACACCCTCGACGAGGCGACGTGGGAGGAGGTCGAGGAGACGCTCCTGCTGGCCGACATCGGCTTCGAACCGACCACCCGCATCGTCGACGCCCTGCGCGAACGCGTGAAGGTCCTCGGCACCCGCGACCCCGAGCACCTGCGCGGCATGCTGAAGGACGAGCTCCTGGCCGCCATCGGCACCGACGTCGACCGTTCCCTGACGATCGAGCGCCAGGTCGGGCCGGCAGGTGAGCGCCCCGCGGTCGTCATGGTCGTGGGCGTCAACGGCACCGGCAAGACCACGACCGTCGGCAAGATCGCCCGCATGCTCGTCGCGCAGGACAAGGACGTCGTCCTCGGCGCCGCCGACACGTTCCGCGCGGCCGCGGCCGAGCAGCTGGCCACCTGGGGCGAGCGCGTGGGGGTGCCCACGGTGCGCTCGGACCGCGACGGCGCCGACCCCGCCGCCGTGGCCTTCGACGCCGTCAAGCAGGGGATCGAGGCCGAGGTCGACGTCGTGCTCATCGACACCGCCGGCCGGCTGCAGAACAAGGTCGGCCTCATGGACGAGCTGGGCAAGGTCAAGCGCGTCGTGGAGCGGCACGGGCCCGTCGACGAGGTGCTGCTCGTCCTGGACGCCACGACCGGGCAGAACGGCCTGCGGCAGGCGGCGGTGTTCTCCGAGGTCGTCGACGTGACCGGCATCGTGCTGACCAAGCTCGACGGCACCGCCAAGGGCGGGATCGTCGTCGCGGTGCAGCGCTCGCTGGGCGTGCCCGTCAAGCTCGTGGGCCTGGGGGAGGGCGCCGACGACCTCGCGCCGTTCGAGCCGGAGGCGTTCGTCGACGCTCTGCTCAGCTGAGCGTCCGCGTAACGCGAAGTTCACACGGCGGGCGTCGTCGTCACACGGGCGAAACACGGGCAACGACGGGCTGTAACGCGGTCAGGTCACCTTTGACCTCGTTCGCCCCGCCCCTCTCCAGCCCCCCGCCGGTTCGCCGGCCCTGCGGAAGGCCCGTTGCCCATGGACACCGGTGACACCGCCTGGATCCTCACCAGCGCCTCGCTCGTGCTGCTGATGACTCCCGGTCTCGCGCTCTTCTACGGCGGCATGGTCCGCGCCAAGACCGTCCTGAACATGATGATGATGAGCTTCGGTTCCATGGGGCTCATCGGGGTCCTGTGGATCCTCTACGGGTACTCGGTCGCCTTCGGCGACGACCTCGGAGGCGGTCTGCTCGGGAACCCGTTCCAGTACTTCGGCCTCAACGGCCTCATCGGTGACGGGAACCTGTCCGGCACGCTGCCGGTCACGGCGTTCGTCGGGTTCCAGGCCGTCTTCGCCATCATCACCGTCGCCCTGATCTCCGGCGCCATCGCCGACCGCGCGAAGTTCGGCGCGTGGATGGTCTTCGCCGCGGTCTGGGCGACCGTCGTCTACTTCCCGGCCGCGCACTGGGTCTTCGCGTTCTCCTCCGACACGTACGTCGGCGGCTGGATCGCCAACAACCTCAAGGCCATCGACTACGCCGGCGGGACCGCCGTCCACATCAACGCCGGTGCGGCCGGTCTGGCCCTAGCGCTGGTCCTCGGCAAGCGCAAGGGCTTCGCCCGCGACCCCATGCGCCCGCACAACCTGCCCCTGGTCATGCTCGGCGCCGGCATCCTGTGGTTCGGCTGGTTCGGCTTCAACGCCGGTTCGGCCGTCACCTCCGGCAACTCCGCCGCCGTCGTGTGGGTCAACACCTTCGGCGCCACCGCCGCCGCCATGCTCGGCTGGCTGCTCACCGAGAAGATCCGCGACGGTCACGCCACCTCCCTGGGTGCCGCCTCCGGCGCCGTGGCCGGCCTCGTCGCCATCACCCCCGCCTGCGGCGCCCTGAACCCGGTCGGCGCGCTGATCGTCGGCGCCATCGCCGGTGTCCTGTGCGCCCTGGCGGTCGGCCTGAAGTACAAGCTCGGCTACGACGACTCCCTCGACGTCGTCGGCGTCCACCTCGTCGGTGGGCTCTGGGGCACCGTCGCCGTCGGCTTCTTCGCCACGGACAAGGCGCCCAACGGCGTCAGCGGCCTGTTCTTCGGCGGCGGCGTGGACCAGCTGTGGCGCCAGTGCGTCGGTGCCGTCGCGATGCTGGTCTTCTCCTTCGTGCTCACCTGGATCATCGGCACCGTCATCCAGAAGACGATGGGCTTCCGCATCGACGAGGAGGACGAGGTGGCCGGCATCGACCAGGTCGAGCACGCCGAGTCCGCCTACGACTGGGGCACGCTGACCGCCGGTGGTGGTCGCGTGGTCGGTTCGCCGAGCCGCCCGACCGACGCCCGTCACGCATCCGGCAACTCGGAGGTCTCGCTGTGAAGCTGCTCACCGCCATCATCAAGCCGCACAAGCTCGACGACGTGAAGTCCGCGCTGGAGGCCTACGGCATCCAGGGGATCACCATCTCCGAGGCCTCCGGGTACGGCCGCCAGCGCGGTCACACCGAGGTCTACCGGGGCGCGGAGTACACCGTCGACCTCGTGCCCAAGGTCCGCGTCGAGGTCCTCGTGGACGACCTGGACGTCCACGACGTCGTCGAGGTCGTCGTCAAGAGCGCCCAGACCGGGCGCATCGGCGACGGCAAGGTGTGGACCCAGCCGGTCGACGACGTCGTGCGCGTGCGCACCGGCGAGCACGGCCCCGACGCGCTGTGAACCGTCCCTCGTTCGGGGAGGACCGCTGAGCGCGGACCTGCGCACCGAACGACTCGCGCTGGCGGTGCGGGCCGGTCGTCCCGGCCCGCACCGCCGCGCCGAGCTGGTCCAGCTCGTCGAGTCCCGGCTGCGCGACGTGTGGGACCAGGCCGTCGAACCCTTCGGCGAGCTGCGCGAGGGCGTGGCCCTGGCGTGCGTGGGCTCCCTGGCCCGCCGCGACGCCGGACCCGCCAGCGACGTGGACCTCGTGCTCGTCCACGACGGCCGGACCCTGCCGCGCGAGGACGTCGCCGCGCTCGCCGACCGGATCTGGTACCCGCTGTGGGACAACGGGCTGCGCCTGGACCACTCCGTGCGCACCACCAAGGAGTGCCGCGAGGTCGCCGCGGCCGACCTCGCCGCGGCCACCGGTCTGCTGGACCTGCGGGTCGTGGCCGGTGACGGCGGGCTCGTCGCGCGCACCCGCGGTGCCCTGCTCGACGACTGGCGCGCCGGGGCCCGCCGCCGGCTGCCGCAGGTCCTCGACTCCCTGGCCGAGCGGGCCGCCCGGTTCGGGGAACTGGCCTACCTGCTCGAACCGGACCTGAAGGAGGCCCGCGGCGGCCTGCGCGACGCGATCACGCTGCGCGCCCTGGCCGCGAGCTGGCTCACCGACCGCCCGCACGGTGCCGTCGACGAGGCGCACACCGTCCTGCTCGACGTCCGCGACGGGTTGCAGGCCTCCTCCGGACGGCCCGGCGACCGCCTGGTCCTGCCCGAGCAGGACGCCACCGCCGTGGTGTGCGGCTACGCCGACGCCGACCTCATGCTCGCCACGCTCGCCCAGGCCGCCCGGACCATCTCCTCGGCCGTCGACCTCACCACCCGGCGCGCCCGGCAGTCGATGCCGACGCGCCGGTTCCGGGCCCAGGGCCGGCGCCCCCAGCTGCGCTCGCTGGGGCACGGACTGGTCGAGCACGACGGCGAGATCGTCCTGGGCGGCGGGGTCAGCCCCGCCGAGGACGCCGTGCTGCCCCTGCGGGCCGCCGCGACCGCCGTGCGCACCGGGCTGCCCCTGTCGCCGGTGACCCTGGAGCACTTCGTCTCCACCTGCCCGCCGTTGCCCGAGCCGTGGCCGGCGCCCGCCCGCGAGGCCCTGCTGGAGCTGCTCGCCGCCGGTCCCGCCCAGGTGCCCGTGTGGGAGTCCCTCGACATGGTCGGGCTCGTCGAGCGCTGGATCCCCGAGTGGTCGCCCGTGCGCAACCGGCCGCAGCGCAACGCGGTCCACCGCTGGACGGTCGACCGCCACCTCATCGAGACGGCCGTGGCCGCCGGGCCGTTCCTGCGCGAGGTCGAACGGCCCGACCTGCTGCTGCTGGCGGCCCTGACCCACGACCTCGGCAAGGTCCCCGGCGCCCAGGACCACTCGCGCACGGGCGCCCCCCTGGCGCGTGCCGTCGCGCGCCGGACCGGGTTGGACGCCGACGACGTCGACGTGATCGGCCGCCTCGTGCTCGAGCACCTGACCCTCGTCGACCTCGCCACCCGCCGCGACCCCGACGACCCGCAGACCGTCGCCGCGCTCGTCGAGGCCACCGGGGGGCGCCTGGAGACCCTGCAGCTGCTGCGCGCCCTCACCGAGGCCGACGCGCGCGCCGCCGGCCCCACGGCCTGGTCCCCGTGGCGGGCCCGGCTCGTCGACGACCTCGTGGCCCGGGCCACGAAGTCCCTCGCGGGGGAGGAGGCGCCCGGCCCGGCCCCGTTCGACGCCGCCGAGCAGGCCCTGGCCGCGGCCGTCGCCCGCGACGGGCAGACCCGCGTGGACGTGCGCGAGGTCGACGGGTTCTTCGTGGTCACCGTCGTCACCCCCGACCGCACGGGGCTGTTCGCCGACCTGGCCGGGCTGCTGGCCGGGCACCGCTTCCTCGTGCGCTCGGCGCTGGTGCGCACGCTGGACGGGGTAGCCGTCGACTCCTGGTGGGTCGAGTCGCCCACCGGTGAGCCGCCGTCGGCGGACCTGCTGCGGCAGAGCCTGGGCCGCATCGTCGGCGGCGACGTCACCCTGCTGGAGCGGCTCTCGGCCCGCGACGCGCAGGCCCGCCGGCCCGCCGGCGGTGGACGCTCGCTCGTGGCGCACCCGCGCGTGGTCATCCTGCCCGGCGCCTCCGAACGCGCCACCGTGCTGGAGGTGCGCTGCGGCGACCGCCCCGGGCTCCTGCACGCCCTGGGGCGCGCGCTGGCCGTGGAGGGCATCGACATCCGCTCGGCCCACGTGGCGACCTACGCGGCGCAGGCGGTGGACGTGCTCTACCTGGCCGAGCCGTCGGGGCAGCGGCTCAGCCCCCCGCGGGTGGCCATGGCGATCCAGGCGCTGTCGGACGCGGCGGAGGTCCCGGGGTAGTCCGGGGGCAGTCCCGGGGTGGTCCCGGTCCCGAGCGCCCGGGAACGGGCGGCGGGGGCGGTTAGGCTGTCGGGGTGTTCGCCACGCTCTCCGACCGCCTCACCGCCACGTTCAAGTCGCTGCGCGGCAAGGGGCGGCTGACCGAAGCCGACGTCGACGCGACCGTGCGGGAGATCCGCCGGGCGCTGCTCGACGCCGACGTCGCCCTGCCCGTCGTCCGGGACTTCACCACCCGCATCCGCGAGCGCGCGACCGGCGCGGAGGTCGTGGGCCACCTGAACCCGGCCCAGCAGGTCGTCAAGATCGTCAACGAGGAGCTCGTCGGCATCCTCGGCGGTGAGACCCGCCGGCTGCGGTTCGCCAAGAACCCGCCGACCGTCATCATGCTCGCCGGCCTGCAGGGCGCCGGGAAGACGACGCTGGCCGGCAAGCTCGGCCGCTGGCTGAAGGGCAACGGCAACCGCCCGCTGCTCGTGGCCTGCGACCTGCAGCGCCCCAACGCCGTCAACCAGCTGCAGATCACCGGTGAGCGCGCCGGGGTCGACGTCTTCGCCCCCGAACCGGGCAACGGCGTGGGCGACCCCGTCTCGGTCGCCGAGCGCGGCATCGAGCACGCCAAGCGCCACCACTACGACGTCGTCGTCGTCGACACCGCCGGCCGCACCGGCGTCGACGCCGAGATGATGCAGCAGGCCATCGACATCCGCGCCGCCGTCCGGCCCGACGAGGTGCTGTTCGTCCTCGACGCCATGATCGGCCAGGACGCCGTCGCCACCGCCGAGGCGTTCCGCGACGGCGTCGGCTTCGACGGGGTGGTGCTCACCAAGCTCGACGGCGACGCCCGCGGTGGTGCGGCCCTGTCGGTGCGCCACGTCACGGGCCAGCCCGTCATGTTCGCCTCCACGGGCGAGAAGCTCGACGACTTCGAGCTGTTCCACCCCGACCGGATGGCCTCGCGCATCCTCGACATGGGCGACGTCATGTCGCTCATCGAGCAGGCCGAGAAGGCGTTCGACGCCGACCAGGCGCAGGCCATGGCGGCCAAGTTCGCCGCCGACGAGGACTTCACCCTCGACGACTTCCTGCAGCAGCTGCAGGCCGTCCGCAACATGGGCTCGCTGAAGAAGATGCTCGGGATGCTGCCGGGCATGGCGCAGATGCGCCAGCAGCTCGACGCGTTCGACGAGCGCGAGTTCGACCGCATCGAGGCCATGGTCCGGTCCATGACGCCGCTGGAACGCCGTCAGCCGAAGATCATGAACGGGTCGCGCCGCGCCCGCGTCGCCGCCGGCTGCGGGCAGAGCGTCTCCTCGGTCAACGACATGCTCGAACGCTTCGGGCAGGCGCAGAAGATGATGCGCTCGCTGAAGAACGGCCTCGGCGGCGGTGGGCTGCCCGGCATCCCGGGCATGCCCGGCGGGGCCGGGGGCGGTGCCTCCAAGAAGCAGAAGGCGCGCATCGCGGCCTCCAAGGGCAAGAAGGCCAAGAGCGGCAACCCCGCCAAGCGCGCCCAGCAGCAGGCCGAGGCCTCCGAACGGGCTGCGGCGCAGCCCGGTTCGGCCTTCGGGCTGCCCGACCCGTCGCAGGGGTTCGACCCCGCCGACCTCAACCTGCCGAAGGGCTTCGACAAGTACCTCGGGAAGTGACGATCCACCTCACCGGGCCGGTCCTGACCGGCCCGGACGAGGTGGTGGACCAGGCGTGGGTCGTGGGGGACCGGCTGACGTTCACCCGGCCCTCCTCGGTCTCGGCGACGCTGGCGGGCTGGGTCGTCCCCGGTCTCGTCGACGCCCACTGCCACGTCGGCATCGGGCCGCACGGCCAGGTGCCCGACGAGGTCAGCGAGGCCCAGGCGCTCGCGGACCGCGCCGCCGGGGCGCTGCTGCTGCGCGACGCGGGGTCGGCCTCGCAGACGCGCTGGATCGACGAGCGCGAGGACCTGCCGCGCATCGTGCGCGCCGGCCGGCACCTCGCCCGGACCCGGCGGTACCTGCGCGGGCTCGCCCACGAGATCGAACCGGAGGACCTCGTCGAGCACGTCCGCGTCGAGGCCCGCCGCGGCGACGGCTGGGTCAAGCTCGTCGGCGACTGGATCGACCGCACCACCGGGGACCTGGCGCCGTGCTGGCCGGCCGACGTGCTCGCCGCGGGGGTGTCCGCGGCGCACGAGCTCGGTGCGCGCGTCACCGTCCACCAGTTCGGCGAGGACGGCGTCGAGGACCTGCTCGCGGCGGGGGTCGACGGCATCGAGCACGGCACGGGCCTGTCGGCGGACGTCCTGCCCCGGCTGGCCGCCGCCGGGGTCGCCGTGGTGCCGACACTGGTGAACATCGCGACGTTCCCCGGCATCGCCGACCGGGGTGAGCCGAAGTTCCCGACCTACGCGGCGCACGTGAGGACGCTGCACGCGCGGCGGTACGAGAACGTCGCCGCCCTGCACGAGGCCGGCGTCCCGTTGTTCGCCGGGACGGACGCCGGCAGCGTCCTGCCGCACGGGCTGGTCGTCGACGAGCTCCACGAACTCGTGGCCGCGGGGCTGACCCGCACCGCGGCGCTGGACGCCGCGACGTGGTCGGCGCGCCGCTGGCTGGGGCACCCCGGGCTGCAGGAGGGGGCACCGGCCGACCTGCTGGTGCTCGACGGGGACCCGCGGCGGGACCTGGGCGTGCTGCGCGACCCCCGGGTGGTGCTGCGCGGCCGTGTCGTGGAGGGTGCACGACCTCTGGCATGATGGACGGGCACTCGTTCGTCCAGGGACCCTCTCACCCGGGACGTGCGCGTCCTTGGACAGCTCGGCCCGGCGTCCCCACACCAGGTCGTTCCGTCCGCCACTCCAGAACCGGGAGACACCCCACACCGTGGCTGTCAAGATTCGCCTCAAGCGCATGGGCCAGATCCGTGCACCGTTCTACCGCGTCGTCGTCGCCGACTCGCGCAGCAAGCGCGACGGTCGCGCGATCGAGGAGATCGGGCTCTACAACCCGATGACCGACCCCTCGACCATCGACATCAAGTCCGAGCGCGCGCAGTACTGGCTCGGCGTCGGCGCGCAGCCGACCGAGCAGGTCACCGCGCTGCTGAAGGTCACGGGCGACTGGCAGAAGTTCAAGAAGAACCTGCCCGGCACCGAGGGCACCTACCGGGTCCCGGCCGCCAACACCAAGCCCCCGCGCATCCCCGCCGGTGGCGCCGCGAAGACCGCCGAGACCCCGGCCGAGGCGCCCGCCGCCGCTGCCGAGACCCCGGCCGAAGAGAACTGATCCGGTGCTCGCGGACGCTCTCGAGCACCTCGTGCGCGGCATCGTCGGTCACCCCGACGACGTGCAGGTGACGTCGAAGACGTTGCGCCGCGGTGCGGTGCTCGAAGTTCGCGTGCACCCGGACGACCTGGGCCGGGTCATCGGCCGCGCGGGTCGGACGGCCAAGGCGCTGCGCACCGTCGTCGGTGCCCTCGCCGGAGGCAAGCAGGTGCGCGTCGACCTCGTCGACGTGGACCGGCGCTGAGGACCAGCACCACCCGGGACGCCGGGGCCGCTTCCGCGGTCCCGGCGTTCCGTCGTTCCGAGACCTTGGAGTTGTGACGTGGAGTACGTCGTCGCCCGCATCGGGCGCCCGCACGGGGTGAAGGGTGAGGTCACCGTCGAGGTCCGCACCGACGACCCCGACGAGCGGTTCGTCCCCGGTGCCGTCCTGCGCACCGACCCCGCCCGGGGGCAGCTGACGGTGGCGTCCGCGCGCTGGCACAACGGCACGCTCCTGCTGACCTTCACCGAGGTCACCGACCGCACGGCCGTCGAGGGGCTGCGCGACACCCTCCTGCTCGTCGACGTCGACGACGAGGCCGAGGAGACCGACGACGCGTGGTACCCGCACCAGTTGCGGGGCATGGCGACCGTGACGATCACGGGCACACCCCTCGGCGTCGTCGCCGACCTTCTGACGGGCAACGCCCAGGACGTCCTGGTCGTCACCGGCACCGACGGGCGCGAGGTGCTCGTGCCCTTCGTGCGGGCCATCGTCCCGACCGTCGACGTGCGCCGCCGCAAGGTCGTCCTGAACCCCCCGGGCGGTCTGTTCGTCGAGCTGCCGGGGGACCCGGACCAGTGAGGCTGGACGTCGTCTCGATCTTCGGGGAGTACCTGGCCCCGCTGCAGCTCTCGCTCATCGGCAAGGCGCAGACCCAGGGTCTGCTCGACGTGCGCGTCCACGACCTGCGCGAGCACACCCACGACCGGCACCGCACGGTCGACGACACCCCGTACGGCGGGGGCGCCGGCCTGCTCATGAAACCCGAGCCGTGGGGCGAGGCGCTCGACGCGGTCCTCGCCGACCCCCCGGCCGGGGCCCGCGACGAGGGCCCCGTCCTCGTCGTCCCCTCGCCCGTGGGGGAGGTGTTCAGCCAGCGCGCGGCCGTCGAGCTCGCGGCCGAGCCGTGGCTCGTCTTCGCCTGCGGCCGCTACGAAGGCATCGACGCCCGCGTCGTCGAGCACTACCGGACGCGCCTGCGGGTGCGGGAGGTGTCGCTGGGGGACTACGTGCTCAACGGCGGCGAGGTCGCGGTGCTCGCCATCACCGAGGCCGTCGTCCGCCTCGTGCCCGGCGTCATCGGGAACGCGGCGTCGCTGACGCAGGAGAGCCACGCCCCCGAGCACGACGGGCTGCTGGAGCACCCCGCCTACACCAAACCGGCGACGTGGCGCGGGCTCGACGTCCCGGCCGTCCTGGCCGGGGGTGACCACGGGGCCGTGGACCGCTGGCGGCGCGACGAGGCGTTGCGGCGCACCGCCTCCCGTCGTCCCGACGTGCTGGCCGGTCTCGACCCGGCCCGCTGCGACGCCCGCGACCTGGCGGTGCTGGCCGAGCTGGGGTGGGCTCCGGGTGATCACGGATTCTCCCCGGTGACGTCGTCTGTGGCAGACTCGTCAGCTGACAACACCACGCCGTGACGACCGGTGACCGCTGCCCCCGGGCGGCGGGGGTGAGGCCCGCCACAGGGGGTCAGCCCACCGGACCCCTCGTCGCGGGACCGATCCCTGCGCCGACGACCTGTGGCGTCCTGCAGGAGGAGTGAGCAGAACCATGCACGTGCTCGACAGCATCGACGCGGCTTCGCTGCGTTCGGACGTCCCGGAGTTCCGCGCCGGGGACACCCTGAAGGTCCACGTCAAGGTCATCGAGGGCAGCCGCTCCCGTGTCCAGGTCTTCCAGGGCGTCGTCATCCGCCGCACCGGCGGCGGCGTCCGCGAGGCCTTCACGGTCCGCAAGGTCAGCTTCGGCGTCGGCGTGGAGCGCACCTTCCCGCTGCACACCCCGGTCATCGAGAAGATCGAGGTCGTGACCCGCGGCGACGTCAAGCGCGCCAAGCTGTACTACCTGCGCGACCTGCGCGGCAAGGCCGCCAAGATCAAGGAGCGTCGCGACGCGACGAGCGCCCGCGGCTGAGTCCGTCCACGTCCCGAGCCGGGTCCCCTCGCGGGGGCCCGGCTCGTGTCGTCCCGGGCCCGTGCAGCTCTGCTGACTAGACTCGCCCAGCCCGCGCCGCCCGCGGTGCGCAGTCCCCGCGAGGCAGGAGTTCCGTGACGACCACCCCACCGCGACCACCGTCGGTGGTCGCGCGGCGCACCTCCCGGGGCTCTCGCGCCGTGCTGGTCCTGGCCCTCGCGCTGCTGCTCGTGCTGCTGCTGCGCTCCTTCGTCGTGCAGACCTTCTCCATCCCCTCCGACTCGATGCGGCCCACCCTCACCCCGGGCGAACGGGTGCTCGTGTGGCGGGTCCACGCAGCCGACGTGCGCCGCGGTGACGTCGTCGTCTTCGACGGCACGGGGACCTTCAGCGACAGCCCCGCCGCCCCGCAGGGCCTGGCCCGGCTCGGCGCGGGAGTGGCCGAGGTGCTCGGCTTCCGGCCCGGGGAGTCCGACTACGTCAAGCGCGTCGTGGGGCTGCCGGGGGACCGCATCACCTGCTGCGACGCCCAGGGCCGGCTGCTCGTCGACGGCCGCCCGCTGGACGAGCCGTACGTGTACCCCGGCGACGCGGCCAGCGAGGTCGAGTTCGACATCGAGGTGCCCGAGGGGAGACTGTGGGTGATGGGTGACCACCGCAGCGATTCCGTCGACTCCCGTTCCCACCTCGGCTCGCCCGGGGGTGGCACGATCGCGGTCGACGACGTCATCGGGCGGGTCGTCGCCGTCACCTGGCCGCTGGACGCGGTCGGGACCGTCGAACGGGGGAGCGCTTCGTGAGCGCCGAGCACGACGCCGGGCAGGACACGACGGCCCCGGAGCCGACCCCACCGCCGAGACCGGCCGGCGGTGGCCTGTTCGCCGCGGTCAAGGAGGTCGTCCTCGTCGTCGCGGTGGCGCTGGTCGTCTCCCTGGTGGTCAAGACGTTCCTGCTGCAGGCGTTCTTCATCCCCTCGCAGTCCATGGAGCAGACCCTGGACATCGGCGACCGGGTCATCGTCAGCAAGCTGTCGCCGGGCCCCTTCGAGCTGCACCGCGGCGACGTCGTCGTCTTCTCCGACCCCGGGGGCTGGCTGCCGGAGACGACGCCCACGCAGCGCGGGCCGGTGGGGACCGCCGTCGCCGAGGCGCTGACCTTCGTGGGGCTGCTGCCGGAGGACTCCGACGACCACCTCATCAAACGGGTCATCGGCCTGCCCGGTGACCACGTCGTCTGCTGCGACGCCTCCGGGCGCCTCACCGTCAACGACACCCCCGTCGACGAGTCGGCGTACCTGGCCGACGGGGTCGTCCCGAGCTCGACGACCTTCGACGTGACGGTGCCCGCCGGTCAGCTGTGGGTCATGGGCGACAACCGCGCCGAGTCGGCCGACTCCCGCTACAACGGGGACTCCCAGCCGTACCACGGGTTCGTCCCCATCGACCTCGTCGTGGGTCGCGCGTACGCCGTCGTGTGGCCCGTGGGGCACTGGAGCTGGCTGGGCACGCCGAACGACTTCGACTCCGTGCGCGGCGCCTCGGGGGCGAAGTGAGCGTCCGACCGACCCGCACGTCGTCCTCGGCCCCGGCGCCCTCGCTGCGCCTGGAACGTCAGCTGCTGCGCTCCGGGCACACCCTCGTCGCCGGGGTCGACGAGGTGGGGCGCGGGGCGCTGGCCGGCCCGGTCAGCGTCGGCGTGCTCGTCGTGGACGCCACGACGAGGACGGCGCCGCCGGGCCTGCGCGACTCCAAGCTGCTGACGCCGGCGGCCCGCGAGGTCCTGGCCCCCAAAGTGCGGCGCTGGGCCGTGGCCTGGGCCGTGGGGCACGCCGAACCGGCCGAGATCGACGCCGTCGGCATCGTCGCGGCCCTGCGGCTGGCCGGACGGCGCGCGCTCGCCGAGCTGCCCCTCGCCCCGGACGTGGTCATCCTGGACGGCAACCACGACTACCTCAGCGACCCGCGCGAACCGTCCCTGCTCGACGACCTGGACGGTGCCCCCGGCCACCCGGCGTGGGGCGCGCCGGTCGTCACGACCCGCGTCAAGGCCGACGTGACCTGCGCGGCCGTCGCCGGGGCCAGCGTCCTGGCCAAGACGACGCGCGACGCGGAGATGGCGCGCCGTCACGAGCAGTTCCCGCACTACGGCTGGGCGGGGAACAAGGGGTACAGCGCGCCGGACCACCTCGAGGCGCTGTCGGTGCACGGCAGTTGCGAGCAGCACCGGCGCAGCTGGCGCCTGCCCGGTCTCGTCGTCCCCACCCCCCGCGCCGAGGGTGCGCCCGCCCCGCAGGACGCGCTCGCGGACCTCGTCCTCGACGGGGTGGCGTCCCTCCCCGACGTGCGGAAGGCATGATGGGCACGTGAGCGCAGAGGACCTCGAGAACTACGAGACCGAGATGGAGCTGCAGCTCTACCGCGAGTACCGGGACGTCGTCTCCCTCTTCTCCTACGTGGTGGAGACCGAGCGCCGCTTCTACCTCGCCAACTCGGTCGACCTGCAGGTGCGGACGGCCGACGGCGAGACCTACTTCGAGGTGACCCTGCACGACGCGTGGGTCTGGGACGTCTACCGTCCCGCGCGGTTCGTGCGCGACGTGCGCGTGGTGACGTTCAAGGACGTCAACGTCGAGGAGCTGCAGAAGCGCGACATCGAGGTGCCGGACACCCCGGAGCTGCGCGACCGCTGAACCGGGTCCCCGAGGGGCCACCCATGCCGGCGGTGGATGCGACGATCCGCGAAACTTCTGGACTGTGCGACGATGCCGGGGTGGGACGCGCCTCGCTGCCGGGGGGTCGTCGAGGCGCGTCCCCGCCGAGCACGGCACGGGCCGGTGACGTCGTCGTCTCCACAGGGCCCCGCCGTCCACAGCCGGGCCCACCGACGCCCCCGCCCTCCTGCCCGTCGCCGCAGTCTTGGCGGCGGAGGTGGTGCACGTGCGTGCGAAGGACGCCGTGGGACGGTACGGGGAACGGGTGGCCGCCCGGCGGCTGACCGAGGCCGGGATGACGGTCGTGGAACGGAACTGGCGCAGCCGGCGCGGGGAGATCGACATCCTCGCCCGCGACGGCGACGTGCTCGTGGTGTGCGAGGTGAAGACCCGGCGCAGCACCCGCGCCGGCACCGCCGCCGAGGCCGTGACCCCCGACAAGCTGCGGCGCCTGCAGGACCTCACCGAGGAGTGGCTCGCCGCGCACCCCGACGTGCGGTACGCCGGCGTCCGCTTCGACGTCGTGGCCGTCACGCCCGCCGAGCGCGGTCCGGCCCACGTCGACCACCTGCGCGGGGTGCTGTGATGGCCCTCGCGCGCTGCCTGGCCGTCGGGCTCGTCGGGCTCGACGGTCACCTCGTGGAGGTCGAGGCCGACATCTCCGCCGGCATCCCCGCCTTCGTCCTGGTCGGCCTGCCCGACGCCTCGCTCAACGAGGCCAAGGACCGGGTCCGGGCGGCGACGGCGAACTCCGGGTTCCCGCTGCCCTCGCAGCGCATCACCGTGAACCTCTCACCCGCCACGCTGCCCAAGAACGGCTCCGCGTTCGACCTGAGCGTCGCGATCGCGACGCTCACCGCCGCCGGGGTGCTGCCCGCCGAGGCCTGCGTGCAGACCGTGCACCTGGGCGAGCTCGGCCTCGACGGCAGCGTGCGCGCCGTCGACGGCGTGCTGCCCGCCGTGCTGGCCGCCGCCCGCGCCGGGGTGCGGCGCGTCGTGGTGCCGGAGGCGACGGCCGAGGAGGCGGCGCTGGTGCCCGGCATCGCGGTGCGGGGGGTCCGCTGGCTCGCCGAGCTCGTGGCCGACTACCGCGGGGACCCGCCGCTGGACCTGCCGGCCCCGCCCCGGCCGTTCGTCCCCCCGGCCCGCTCGGGCGCCGGACGTCCCCTCGACCTCGCCGACGTCGTCGGGCAGACCGAGGCGCGGTTCGCCCTCGAGGTCGCCGCCGCGGGCGGGCACCACCTGCTCATGAACGGGCCGCCCGGGGCGGGCAAGACGATGCTCGCCGCGCGGCTGCCCGGGCTCCTGCCCGACCTCGACGAGGACGCCGCCCTGGAGGTCACCGCCGTGCACTCGGTCGCCGGCACCCTGCGGGGCCGGCCCGGCACCGCGCTCATCACCCGCCCGCCCTACGAGGACCCCCACCACACCGCCTCCGTCGCCTCCGTCGTGGGCGGCGGCAGCGGTGTCCCGCGCCCCGGCGCGGTCTCCCGGGCCCACCGCGGCGTGCTCTTCCTCGACGAGGCCCCCGAGTTCGAGGCCCGCGTCCTGGACGCCCTGCGCCAGCCCCTCGAGCTCGGTGAGCTCGTCCTGCACCGGGCCCGCGGCACGGCGCGCTACCCGGCCCGCTTCCAGCTCGTCCTGGCCGCCAACCCGTGCCCGTGCGGGCGCGCGGTCGGCAAGGGCGTCGACTGCACGTGCACCCCGCAGGCCCGGCGGCGGTACGCGACCAAGCTGTCCGGCCCGCTGCTCGACCGCGTCGACGTCCAGCTCCAGGTCCACGCCGTCACCCGGGCGCAGGTCGCCGAGCAGGTCGTGGGGGAGAGCACCGCCGTGGTCGCCGCCCGCGTCCGGCAGGCCCGTGCCGTGCAGCGCGAACGGCTGCAGCGCCACGGGATCGGCACCAACGGTGAGCTGCGGGGACCGCTGCTGCGCGGCCCGCTGCGGCTGGCCCCCGACACCACCCGCGACCTCGACCGGGCCCTGGACCGCGGCGTCCTCACCCTGCGCGGCGTCGACCGCGTCCTGCGGCTCGCCTGGACCGTCGCCGACCTGCGCGGCGCCCCGGCGCCGGAGCGCGACGACGTCGGTCGGGCGCTGGCCCTGCGCGGGGCGATCGCCCCGGGGGTCGCCGCGTGAGCCGGTGGGCGGGCACCGGCCAGGGCGCCCTCGCACCGGGGCCCGTGCCCTCGGCCGTCAAGGCCGCGCTCGGCGACGACCGGCTGGCCCGGGCCGCCTGGAGCCGGCTGGCCGAACCCGGTGACACCGCGGCCACCCGGCTGGTCGCCGAGGTCGGGGCGCCGCTGGCCCTGGAGGCGGTCGTCACCGGACGCGGACCCGAGCGGTGGCGGACCCGGCTCGCCGACCTCGACCCGGCCTCCGACGTCGCCGCCGTCCGCGCGGCCGGCGGGCGCGTCCTGGTCCCCGGCGACGACGAGTGGCCCACCGGCCTGGGCGACCTCGACGTCGACGCCGGCGGGGACGGACCCCTGGGTGCGCCCTTCTGCCTGTGGGTGCGCGGCCCGGTGCACGTCGCCGACGTCTGCGCCCGCAGCGCCGCGCTCGTCGGCTCCCGCGCCGCCACCGGGTACGGCCGGCACGTCGCCGCCGAGCTCGCCGCCGGGGTCGCCGACCGGGGTTTCGCCGTCGTCAGCGGCGGCGCCTTCGGCATCGACGCGGCCGCCCACCGCGCCGCGCTGGCCGTCGAGGGGGTCAGCGTGGCCGTGCTGGCCTGCGGGGTGGACCGCAGCTACCCGGCCGGGAACGCGGCGCTGCTGGCGGAGCTGGCGCGCACGGGGGCGCTCGTCTCGGAGGTGCCACCGGGGACGACGCCCACGCGGTGGAGGTTCCTGGAACGCAACCGGCTCATCGCCGCCCTCACCCGCGGCACGGTGGTCGTCGAGGCCGCCTGGCGCTCGGGGGCCCTGTCGACCGCCGACCGCGCCGAGCGCCTGCTGCGTCCGGTCGGGGCGGTACCCGGGCCGGTCACCTCGGCGGCCTCGGCGGGCTGCCACCGCCTGCTGCGCGAGCGGGGGGCGGTGTGCGTGACGAGCGCCGAGGAGGTCGTCGAGCTGGTGGGCGAGCTCGACGGCCGGGCCCTGCCGGTGCCCGTGGTCCAGACCCGCCCCTTCGACGGCCTGGACCGCGACGAGCTGCGGGTGGCCGAGTGCCTGCCGCGCCGGGGCGCGTGCGGGCTGGACCGGCTCGCGCGCGACGCGGGCCTGGCGGCCGGGACGGTCCAGGCGGTCCTGGGCCGGCTGGAGCTGTCCGGGCACGCCGTGCGCCACGACGGCGGCTGGCGGCGCGGGACCGTGGCCTGACGGGCGCACCCTGGCCCGGCGGACGGAAAAGGAGTGGGAACGCGGTACCGCGGTGCGTATCGTCGTTCCTCGTGCCTGGCGCGGAAACCCTTGCCGCGCAGGCCCTGACGAGAGAGGTGGAGCAGTGGAGCGGCTGGCGGACAAGCTGGTGAACTGGGCGTCGATCCTGGAGGAGAAGACGCGCCGGCAGGCCGAGACCGCCGCCACGATGCCCTTCATCCACCCGCACATCGCCCTGATGCCCGACGCCCACCTGGGCAAGGGGGCGACCGTCGGCTCCGTCATCCCGACCGACGGGGCGATCGTCCCGGCGGCCGTCGGGGTGGACATCGGCTGCGGGATGATCGCGGTCCGGACGCAGTTCACCGCCGCCGACCTGGCCGGGCGGGACCTGTCGGTGCTGCGCGAGGCGATCGAGCGGTCCGTCCCGCTGTCGGCGGGCGCGGCCAACCGGGAGGTCCTGCCCACGGCCGCCCCGCGGGTCGCCGAGCTCGAGGCGCTGCAGCCGCACCGCGCCGCGTTCCGCGAGCAGCTGGTGCCGCGCTGGCGCACGGCGCTGGGCACGCTCGGGTCGGGCAACCACTTCATCGAGGTCTCCCTCGACGAGACCGACGTCGTGTGGCTGTTCCTGCACTCCGGCTCGCGCGGGCCGGGCAACAAGCTGGCCACGCACCACATCGCCGTCGCCCAGCGGCTGTGCGCGCAGTGGTTCGTCCCGCTGCCCGACCGCGACCTGGCCTACCTCGTGGAGGGCACGCCCGAGTTCGACGACTACCTCGCCGACCTGCAGTGGGCGCAGCACTTCGCCCTGCTCAACCGCGAGGAGATGATGGACCGCGTCGCCGCCCGGCTCTCGGAGTTCCTCGGCGTCGACGTCGTGGAGCAGGAACGGATCAACTGCCACCACAACTACACCGCGCGCGAGAAGCACTTCGGGCGTGAGGTGTGGCTGTCGCGCAAGGGGGCCATCGCGGCCGACGAGGGGCGCCCCGGTCTCGTGCCCGGGTCGATGGGCACGGCCAGCTACGTCGTCGTCGGCAAGGGGAACCGGATGTCGCTGAACTCCTCCCCGCACGGGGCGGGACGGGAGTACAGCCGCTCGGCCGCCCGGCGCACGTTCACCCACGAGCAGCTGCGGGAGGCGATGAAGGGGATCGAGTACCGCGACACCGACGCGTTCCTCGACGAGATCCCCGCCGCCTACAAGAACATCGACCGGGTCATGGCCGACGCCGCCGACCTCGTGGAGGTGCGCCACACGCTGCGGCAGGTCGTCAACGTGAAGGGCGACTGAGGGGTCCGGGCCCCGCGTGCCGGGCGCGGCGCCGTGCGTCGCGCCCGGGACGTGGGAGCGTGCCGGGGTGTCGACGCACGCCCCCGAGGACCTCGCCGCGGTGCTGGCCGCCTACGCCACGCACCTGCGCGCCGAGCGCAACCGCTCCGAGAACACCGTGAAGGCGTACTGCGCCGACGTGCGCGACCTGCTGACCACCACGGTCCCCGCGGACGAGGACGGGACCCTGGACCTGGGGGTGTTGGGGCTGGCGGACCTGCGGGCGTGGCAGAACGCGGCGGCCGCCGACCACGGGCGCTCGACCCTGGCCCGGCGCGCCGCCTCGGCGCGCTCCTTCACGTCCTGGGCGCACCGGACGGGGCGGATCGACGCCGACCCCGGTCTGCGCCTGGTGGGGCCGAAGCGGGACAGACACCTCCCGCGGGTGCTGGCGCAGAGCCAGGTCCGCCAGGCCCTGGAACCGGCGGTGCGGGCCCGCAGGGACCTCGACGACCCGGTCGCGCTGCGCGACGGAGCGGTGCTGGAGTTCCTGTACTCCACCGGGTGCCGCGTCGCCGAGCTCACCGCGCTGGACGTGGCCGACCTGGACCGGGAGAACGGCTCGGCGCGGGTCCTGGGCAAGGGCGCTCGCGAGCGGACGGTGCCGCTGGGCCGGCCGGCGCTGCAGGCGCTGGACGCCTGGCTCGGGCACGGCCGTCCGCAGCTGGCCGGGCCCGACTCCGCGGACGCGCTGTTCCTGGGGGTGCAGGGGCGCCGTCTGGACCAGCGCCAGGTGCGCACGGTGGTCAACCGCGCGGTGGCCGCGGTCCCCGGGGCCCCGCACACCTCGCCCCACGGCCTGCGCCACGCGGCCGCGACGCACATGCTCGACGGACGAGCTGACCTTCGTAGCGTACAGGAGTTGCTCGGTCACGCTACGCTGTCGACGACGCAGATCTACACGCACGTGTCCGTGGAGCGTCTGCGGAGTGCGCACCGTCAGGCCCACCCCAGGGCCTGACGATCCGGGGGGAGGACCACGGTGGAACCAGGAGCAGGGCGCGAACGTGCCTCCACCGCGCAGACGGACGACGCGTCCGCGCTGCGAGTGGTCGACGAGGGTGAGGAGCGCGGCATCGACACCACCGGCACGACCGAGCAGCAGTCCACCGACACCGCGTCGGAGACCACCGCCGAGGAGGTCCAGCCGGCAGGCCGGCCCCAGGCGAACGCCCGGTTCACCAGTCGCAAGGGCAAGGGACCGTCCACCCCCGAGCAGGAGGCCGCCGAGGCCGCCCTGCGCGCCATGTGGGAGGAGTTCAAGGCCTCGGCGGACCCCTACGTCCGCGAGAAGCTGATCATGCACTACTCGCCCCTGGTCAAGTACGTGGCCGGGCGCGTGGGCGTGGGGCTGCCGCCCAACATCGAGCAGGCCGACCTCGTCTCGTACGGGATCTTCGGGCTCATCGACGCCATCGAGAAGTTCGACATCGAACGCGCCATCAAGTTCGAGACCTACGCGATCTCGCGCATCCGCGGCGCCATCATCGACGAGCTGCGCGCCATCGACTGGATCCCGCGGTCGGTGCGCAGCAAGGCCCGCGAGGTCGAGCGCACCTACGCCACCCTGGAGGGGGAGCTGCACCGCACCCCCACCGAGGCCGAGGTCGCCGAGCGCATGGGCATCCCGCTGCCGGACCTGCACCACATCTTCAGCCAGGTCTCCTACGTCAACGTCGTCGCGCTGGACGAGCTGCTGAGCGTCTCGGGGGAGAAGGGCGACAAGCTCTCCCTCGTCGACACCCTGGAGGACACCAAGGCCGAGGACCCGGTCGCGGCGTTCGAGAGCGAGGAGACGAAGTTCCTGCTCTCGCGGGCCATCAACCAGCTGCCCGAGCGCGAGAAGATCGTCGTCACCCTCTACTACTACGAGGGGCTGACCCTGGCCGAGATCGGCCGCGTCCTCGGCGTCACCGAGTCGCGCATCTGCCAGATGCACACCAAGGCCGTGCTGCAGCTGCGGGGCAAGCTGTCCGACGTCAGCTGACGGTTCACGGCCTGCCCAGGGGCAGCAGCACGGGAGCGGGGGCGCGCAGGCGCGACGAGGGGTCGAGGTAGACCTCGCCGTCGCGCAGCCCCAGGTGCAGGCACGTCGTCACGCAGTGCGCCGGGGCGGGCGCCACGGAGCCCAGCGGCCCGCCGGCGACCACCCGGGCACCCGCCGCGACACCCGCCTCGACGGGTTCGTACGTCGTGCGCAGCCCGTCGTCGTGCACGACCACGACGACACCGCGACCCGCGACCCGCCCCGCGAAGGACACCTGGCCCGCGGCGACCGCCCGCACGGGCTGCCCCGGCGCCGCGGCGAGGTCGACACCGCGGTGCCCCGCCGCGTAGCGGGCCACGTCGTCGAACCCGCGCACCACCCGTGGCGGTTCGAGCGGCCACGCCCAGGCGGCGGGGGCCGCGGGCGCGCTCGCCGCCGGTGCGGGAGCGGGCGGGGCCAGCACGACCGCCGCCAGCCCGGCGGCGGCGAGCGGGACCAGGGCCGTCAGCGCGGTGGAACCCATCACGAGGACACCCTCGTCGCGCCGCGGGCACCTCGGGGCCGCCCGGTGGGCCGCTGGGGACGACGGCCCCCTGTGGAGACCGCGACGTCACGGCCCCCCACCCGTCCTCAGCGGGCGGCGCACACCACGCAGGTCGTGGCCCAGGGCCGCACCGCCAGCCGCTCCGCGGCGATCGGCCGGCCGCACCCGGTGCAGGTCCCGAACCCCGGCTCCCCGACCCGGGTGAGGGCGTCGTCGAGGGCGGCCAGCCGGTCCCGGACCTGCTCCAGCACGGCCGCCGTCTGCGCCCGCTCGAACGCCGTCGTCGACCCCTCCGGGTCGTGCTCGTCGTCGGCGCCGCCCTCGGCGGCGACCTCCAGGGCGCTGGCCAGCTCGCGCTCCAGCCCCGCCAGCCGCGCGGCGGCCCCGGCGCGCTCGGCCTCCAGGACCGCCCGCAGCCCCGCGTCCGCCGTCACCTCGACCGCAGCGCCTGCAGGCGCTCGACGGCCTCGTGCAGCACGGCGTCGGACTTGCAGAACGTGAACCGCACCAGGGGTTCCGCCGCCCGCGCCGCGACCGATCCGGCGTCGCAGAACGCCGAGACCGGCACCCCGACCACCCCGGCGAGCTCGGGCAGGCGCCGGCAGAGGTCCGTGCCGTCGGTGAAGCCCAGCGGCCGGGGGTCGGCCACCACGAAGTACGTCCCGGCCGGGACCGGGACGGCGAACCCGGCCGCGCGCAGCCCCTCGACGAGCAGGTCGCGCCGTCGCTGCAGGTCCCCGGCGAGATCGGCGTAGAACGCGTCGGGCAGGGCGAGCGCGTTCGCGACGGCCGGCTGGAAGGGACCGGCGTTGACGTAGGTGAGGAACTGCTTGACGGTGCGCACCGCCGAGACCAGCGGGGCCGGTCCGGTGACCCAGCCGACCTTCCAGCCCGTGACCGAGAACGTCTTGCCGGCCGAGGACACCGTCAGCGTCCGCCCGGCCATCCCCGGCAGCGTCGCGATCGGGGTGTGGGCGCGGCCGTCGAAGACCAGGTGCTCGTAGACCTCGTCGGTGACCACGACGGCGTCGAACTCGACGGCCAGGGCCGCGACGGCGGCCAGGTCGTCGGCGGTGAGCACCGCCCCCGTCGGGTTGTGCGGGGTGTTGAGCAGCACCACGCGCGTGCGCCCGGAGAACGCGGCCCGCAGACCCGCGCGGTCCAGGACGAAGCCGTCCGGGCCCGGCAGCAGCGGCACGGACCGCTGGACGGCCCCGGCCAGCGCGATCGCGGCCGGGTAGGAGTCGTAGAACGGTTCCAGCACGACGACCTCGTCGCCCGGTTCGACCAGGGCCAGCACGCTCGCGGCGACGGCCTCGGTGGCGCCCGCCGTCACCAGCACCTGCGAGCCCGGGTCCAGGTCCAGGCCGTAGAAGCGGCGCTGGTGGGCGGCCACCGCCTCCAGCAGGGCGGGCACGCCCACGCCCGGCGGGTACTGGTTGCGGCCCGTGCGGATCGCCGTCACCGCGTCCTCGAGCAGCGACGCCGGACCGTCGGCGTCGGGGAAACCCTGACCCAGGTTGACCGCCCCCGTGCGCAGGGCCAGCGCGGACATCTCCGCGAAGACCGTCGGCCCGAAGCGGCGCATCCGGGCCACCGGGCCGGGGCTCGCGGGGGCGGGGGACGCGCTGCGGTCGAGACCAGTGCTCACGCGTCGTAGACTAGGCGGGCACCCGGTGCGCGTCCTCCTGCCGAACGTTCAGTCGAGCCTTCGGTCGGGGGGGCCTGTCCAGGGTGACATCGCGTCCCCCGTTCCCGGCGTCCTCGCCGGGGGGAGCACCCTCTCGGTCCACCGGGTCAGCCCGGCGGTCGGGTGCGCTCGGGGGGCCAGGCGTGCGAGCCGGCCGGCTCGCGACGACAGAACCGATCGGCCCCGACCGGGGCCGGCACGAGGAGGACCACCCATGGCCGTCGTGACGATGCGCCAGCTGCTCGAGTCCGGTGTGCACTTCGGACACCAGACCCGTCGCTGGAACCCCAAGATGAAGCGCTTCCTCTTCACCGAGCGCAACGGCATCTACATCATCGACCTGCAGCAGTCGCTGTCGTTCATCGACCGCGCCTACGACTTCGTCAAGGAGACCGTCGCCCACGGCGGCTCGATCCTGTTCATCGGCACGAAGAAGCAGGCTCAGGAGTCCATCGCCGAGCAGGCCGCGCGCGTGGGCATGCCCTACGTCAACCAGCGCTGGCTCGGCGGCATGCTGACCAACTTCCAGACCGTCAGCAAGCGGATCTCCCGCATGCGCGAGCTGGAGCAGGTCGACTTCGACGACGTCGCCGCCTCCGGTCTGACGAAGAAGGAACTGCTCGTCCTGCGTCGCGAGTACGACAAGCTGACCAAGACCCTGGGCGGCATCCGCGACATGACCAAGGTCCCCTCCGCGGTCTGGATCGTCGACACGAACAAGGAGCACCTCGCGGTCGACGAGGCGAAGAAGCTGAACATCCCGGTCGTCGCGATCCTGGACTCCAACTGCGACCCGGACGACGTCGACTACCGGATCCCCGGCAACGACGACGCCATCCGTTCCGTCACGCTGCTGACCCGGGTCATCGCCGACGCCGTCGCCGAGGGCCTGCAGGTCCGTCACGGTGGCAAGGGCGAGGCGGCCGAGCCGCTCGCCGCCTGGGAGCAGGACCTGCTCGCCGGCAACGAGGGTGAGCAGACCGGTGGCTCCGAGTCCGCCGCGACCGCCGAGGGCTCCACCGCCCCCGAGGCCGCTGCCGCCGAGGCCGCCGAGGGTCAGCCGGCCGAGGCCGCCGCCACCGAGGGCGACGCCGTCGAGGCGCCGGCCGAGGAGACCACTGAGGCTCCCGCCCAGGTCTGAGCGACCCAGCACTGACACAGGACGCCTGTGGTGACGCCCCGGGCCCTCCCAGGCCCGGGGCGTCCGCACGTCCTGCCCCAGCACGAGAAGAAGTTCACGGAATCGACGAGAGGAACGACCGTGGCTGCGTACACCGCCGCTGACGTCAAGGCGCTGCGCGAGAAGACCGGCGCCGGCATGCTCGACTGCAAGAACGCCCTGGTGGAGACCGACGGCGACGTCGAGAAGGCCATCGAGCTGCTGCGCATCAAGGGCCAGAAGGGCGTCGCCAAGCGCGCCGACCGCGACGCCTCCAACGGCCTCGTGGCCGTGCACGTGGACGGTGGCCTCGGCGTCATGGTCCAGGTCAACTGCGAGACCGACTTCGTCGCCAAGTCCGAGGGCTTCGTGGCCCTGGCCGAGCAGGTGCTGGCCCAGGCCGTGGCCGTCGGCGCGACCGACTCCGCCGCCCTGCTCGCCTCCGAGATCGACGGCAAGACCGTCCAGTCCGTCCTCGACGAGGCCAACGCCACGATGGGCGAGAAGATCCTCGTCCCCAACGTCGCGCGCATCGAGGGCAAGCACGTCTCGGCGTACCTGCACCGCACCGCCACCGACCTGCCCCCGACCATCGGTGTCCTCGTCGCCCTCGACGTCGACAACGACGCCCTGGGCAAGGACATCGCCATGCACACCGCCGCGATGAGCCCGACCTACCTCACCCGCGACGAGGTCCCGGCCGAGAAGGTCGAGTCCGAGCGCCGCATCGCCGAGGAGACCGCGCGCGAGGAGAAGAAGCCCGAGGCCGCGCTGCCCAAGATCGTCGAGGGTCGCGTCAACTCCTTCTTCAAGGACAACGTCCTGCTCGAGCAGCCGTTCGCCAAGGACCAGAAGGTCACGATCACCAAGCTGCTGGCCGACGCCGGCGCCCAGGTGACCGCGTTCGCCCGCTTCCGGGCCGGCGTCTGAGGACGACCCGCACGACGACGTGACGGGGTGGGGGGACCAGCGGTCCCCCCACCCCGTTCGCACGTCCGGAGCAGTCGCGGTGCACCCAGCGTGACCTCCACCACCCGACTGGGGCAGACTGCCCGAGATCTGACGCCCCCCCGCACCCACACCCGAGGAGCCCCCGCGTGAGCGAGCCCAGCCTGACCGTCGACCTCGAGGCCGGGACCGTCCACCCGCGGCCCGCGTACCAGCGCGTGCTCCTGAAGCTGTCGGGGGAGTTCTTCGGCAACGGCCAGGTCGGCGTCGACCCCGACGTCATCGCCCAGGTGGCCCGCGAGATCGCCGGTCCCGTCAAGGAGGGCGTCCAGGTCGCGATCGTCGTCGGCGGCGGCAACTTCTTCCGCGGCGCCGAGCTGTCGCAGCGCGGCATGGAGCGCAGCCGCGCCGACTACATGGGCATGCTCGGGACGGTCATGAACGCCCTGGCCCTGCAGGACTTCCTGGAGCAGGCCGGCGTCCAGACCCGCGTGCAGACCGCCATCACGATGGGCCAGGTCGCCGAGCCGTACATCCCGCGGCGCGCCATCCGGCACATGGAGAAGGGCCGTGTCGTGATCTTCGGTGCGGGCGCCGGCATGCCGTACTTCTCCACCGACACCGTCGCGGCCCAGCGCGCGCTCGAGGTGCGCGCCGACGCGGTGCTGATGGCCAAGAACGGCGTCGACGGCGTCTACACGGGCGACCCGCGCACCGATCCGGCCGCCACCAAGATCGACACGATCAGCTACGCGGAGGCGATGCGGAAGAACCTGCGCGTCGTCGACCAGACCGCCTTCAGCCTGTGCATGGACAACCGCCTGCCGATGATGGTCTTCGGGATGGAGGGCCAGGGCGTGGCCCGTGCCCTGCGGGGTGAGAGGATCGGCACGCAGGTGATCGCGGACTGACGCTCAGCCAGTCCGTGCCGGGCCTGCGGCGACTGCACGAAGGACGAAGGGACCACCGTGATCGACGACACCCTCCTCGAGGCCGAGGAGAAGATGGAAAAGGCGGTCGAGGTCGCCAAGGAGGACTTCGGGGCGATCCGCACCGGCCGGGCGAACGCGGCGATGTTCTTCAAGATCCTGGTGGACTACTACGGCGCGCCCACCCCGCTGCAGCAGCTGGCCAGCTTCCAGATCCCCGAGGCCCGCTCGGTCCTCATCACCCCCTTCGACCGCGGGGCGATGGGGGAGATCGAGAAGGCGCTGCGCAACTCCGACCTCGGCGTCAACCCGAGCAACGACGGCAACGTCATCCGGATCGTGCTGCCGCAGCTGACCGAGGAACGCCGCAAGGACTACATCAAGCTCGCCCGCTCCAAGGCCGAGGACGCCCGCGTCTCGCTGCGCAACGTCCGTCGCCGCGCCAAGGAGGAGCTCGACCGCATCGTCAAGGACGGCGAAGCCGGTGAGGACGAGGTGGGCCGGGCCGAGAAGGAGCTGGAGTCGGTCACCAAGAAGCACGTCGACGCCGTCGACGAGCTGCTGAAGAACAAGGAAGCCGAGCTCCTCGCCGTCTGAGGACCCACCGGCGACCTCGAACCGTGACCAGCGAGACCACGCGCAAGCCACCGCGGCGGGCCGGGCGCAACCTGCCCGCCGCGATCGGCATGGGACTGGCCATGGGCGGCGTGCTCATCGCGAGCCTGTTCGTCCGCCGCGAGGCGTTCCTCGTGCTGGCCAGCGCCGCCGTCCTCTACGGGACGATCGAGGTGGTGCGGGCCTTCCGGGCCCGGCACCTGCGCGTCCCCGTGCTGCCGCCCGTCGCGGGCACCCTGGCCATGCTGCCGGGTGCCTACCTCGGCGGCGGGGAGACCCTCTTCGTCGCCTACGCCCTGACGGTCTTCGCCGTCGTCGCCTACCGGCTCGTGGCCGGTGACGGCGACCACGGCTCCGAGGTCCGGGTCCCCGCGGTCCGCGACGTCGCGGGCGGGGTCTTCATCGTCACGTACGGCCCGCTGCTGGCCGGGTTCGCCATGCTCATGCTGGCCGCGACGCAGGGCGCCTGGCGGGTGCTCGTCTTCGTGCTCGTCGTCATCTGCAGCGACGTCGGCGGGTACGCGGCGGGCGTCTTCTTCGGCAAGCACCCCATGGCCCCCTCGGTCAGCCCCAAGAAGTCGTGGGAGGGCAGCGCCGGGTCCCTGCTCGTCGGGGCGCTGGCCGGGGCGATCGCGCTGCCGCTGACCCTGGGCGGTCACTGGTGGCAGGGCGTGGTCCTGGGGCTGGTGACCGTCGTCGTCGCCATCGGCGGGGACCTGTCGGAGTCGATGCTCAAGCGCGACCTCGGCATCAAGGACATGGGCACGCTGCTGCCCGGGCACGGCGGGGTGATGGACCGGCTGGACTCGCTGCTGCCGGCCGCCCCCGTCGTGCACCTCCTGCTCCTGTGGTTCGTCGGCCCCTGAGCGGGCCACCCGCCCTTACCATGGAGTCACGATGTCGACTCCCGCAGACCTCACCTCCCCGCCCCGCGAGCCCCTGCCGCTGGCCCCGGCCGGCCCCGGCAAGCTCGTCATGTCGGCCCCGCGCCGCGGCAAGCCGCCGCGGCACTTCGTCGACCTCGAGCCCGCCGAGCGCGGGGAGGCGATGGTCGCGCTGGGCGAGAAGGCGTTCCGCGGCAAGCAGCTCGCCACGCAGTGGTTCGAGCGGCTCGAGGACGACCCCGCGAAGATGACGGACCTGCCCGCGGCCAGCCGCGCGAGGATCTCCGAGGCGCTGCTGCCGACGCTGCTGACGGGGATCCGCACCCTGACGGCGGACAAGGGCACCACGGTCAAGACGCTGTACCGCCTGCACGACGGCGCCCTCGTGGAGTCGGTGCTCATGCGCTACCGGAACCGCGACACGATCTGCATCTCCAGCCAGGCCGGCTGCGGGATGAACTGCCCGTTCTGCGCCACCGGCCAGGCCGGGCTGACCCGCAACCTGTCGACGGCCGAGATCGTCGAGCAGGTCACGGCCGCCTCCCGGGCCCTGGCCCGCGGTGAGGTCCCCGGCGGCGAGGGGCGCGTGAACAACGTCGTCTTCATGGGCATGGGGGAGGCGTTGGCCAACTACAAGTCCGCGGTCGCCGCCGTGCGCCGGCTCACCCAGCCCGCCCCCGACGGCCTGGGGATCTCCGCCCGGGGCATCACGATGTCGACCGTCGGGCTCGTCCCGGCGATCGACAAGTTCGCCGCCGAGGGCATCGCCGCGACGCTGGCCCTGAGCCTGCACGCCCCCGACGACGAGCTGCGCAACGACCTCGTGCCGATCAACCAGCGGTGGAACGTCGGCGAGGCCCTCGACGCGGCCCGCCGCTACTTCGAGTCCACCGGCCGCCGCGTCAGCATCGAGTACGCGCTCATCCGCGACATCAACGACCAGGCCTGGCGCGCCGACCGGCTCGGCAAGCTGCTCAACGCCCGCGGCCGCGGCTGGGTCCACGTCAACCCGATCCCGCTGAACCCGACCCCGGGCTCGAAGTGGACGGCGTCGGACCCGGCGGTGGAGAAGGCGTTCGTCGCGGCCCTGGAGGCCCGCGGCATCCCGACGACCGTGCGCGACACCCGGGGCAGCGAGATCGACGGGGCCTGCGGGCAGCTCGCGGCCATCGGACCCGAGCAGCCCACCGCGTGAGCACCGACGTCGAGGGCCCGCAGCTGTCGCAGCTGATCCTCGAGCGCCCGGCGCGGGCCAGGGGTCTGCGCCGGGGGTACCGGGTCGGCGACGTCGACCTGTTCTTCGACCACCTCGCCCGGGCCGTGCCGGCCGGCAAGGTCGCCTCGGCCCAGGTCCGGGCGGTCGGGTTCGGCTCGCAGCTCGGCGGGTACGACGTCGAGGACACCGACGCCCTGCTCGCCGAGGTCGAGGACGCCCTCGCCCGCCGCGAACGCGACCACGCCCTGGCCCAGGACGACCAGCGGCACTACGCCGAGCGCCGTGCCGCCCTCGCAGCGGCCGTCTCGGGACGGCTGTCCGAGCGCCGGGGCGAGCGCTTCCCCCGGGCGCGCGGGCTGCGCCGCGGGTACAGCCCCCGCGACGTCGACGCCCTGTGCGCGCTGCTGGCCGACCACTTCGGCGGACGGGTGGCGCTGAGCGCCGACGACGTGCGCGGCGCGCTGTTCCGCCCCCGGCGCGGGGCCCGCGGGTACCGCGAGGCCCCCGTGGACGCCTTCCTGGACCGCGTGGTCGAGCTCATGGTGACGTTCGAGCGCTAGCGGTGGCCGACGAGGTGGACGACGAGCAGGCCGTGCGGGCGGCCCTGGAGGCGGACCGGGCCCCCGTGCTGGACCTCACGGTGCCGCGGTTCGTCGCAGCCGTGGCCGGTCTGGAGCCCGAGGTGCGTCGCCGCTTCGTCCGGTTCGGGTTGGACGAGGAGACGACCACCGCGACGCTCGCCGACGTCGACCGCAAGCTGGGTGCGTACGGCGACGACATCGAGGTCGACTGGCTGCTCGGGCTCGTCCGCGCGGACGTCGTCGCCCTCGGGCGGTTGCAGTTCGAGCGACGGCCCGACGACGACGGGCACGCCGTCCACGTCCCGGAGGGCGGCGGGCTGAGCGAAGCGGCTGTGGCGGACTCCTTCGCGCGGGCCGCCCGCGTCCTGGGTGCGAGGGAGTTCCACTGCCGCTCCTGGCTGCTCGACCCGCTGCTGGGCGCTCTGGGCCCGGACAGCGGCATCGTGCGCTTCGCGCGCCGGTTCGAGGTCGGGCAGGTCGTGCGCGACGGCGCGGCCGACCGGGCGGTCGCGAAGTTCGTGTTCCGCCGGCCGCCGGCGGAGGTCCTCGCCCACGCCGTGCCGCGCACGCGCCTGGAGCACCTGGTGCTCGCGCACCTGCGCGGCGGCGGGCACTGGGCCGAGCCGCGCGGACGATGCGGCCCGCAGCGAGGCTGACCCCCGTCAGCGGCCCGTCGGCGAGTCCCACGGCGGGACCGACCCGAGCACGCGGTCGACGGTGAAGACCACGACGACGCGCTGGGGGTTCTCCCGCGGGGTGCGGTAGCGCACGGCGTACCGCTCCTCGGCGTCGCGCACGGCCCCGGCGTCGGTCAGGACGCGGCCCTCGCCCTCCAGCGACAGCCAGCGTCGGCCGTCGACCTGCGCCACGACGCAGCGCGACCCCCGCCGGGCGTGGACGGCCTTGCGCGAGGTGCCGGAGGTGATCACGCGGACCTCGCGGGTCGCGGGGTCGAAGGTGAAGCCGACGGGGACGACGTGCGGTGAGCCGTCCGCGCGCAGGGTGGTCAGGGTCGCGAGGTGCCGCTCGGCGAGGAACTCCAGGGCGGACGCCGGCAGGGCGGCGGGATCGAGGGCCACGGCGGGCAGTCTGTCAGCTCGGCCGGGCCGTCAGGGCCAGCCACACCTCCGCGCGGTCGGTGGGGTCCTCCCACGACACGCCCAGAATCTCCTGGGCGCGGGAGAGTCTGTGCCGCAACGTGTTGCGGTGCAGGCCCAGGGCTTCGGCGGTGGGCTGACGGGCTCCGTGGTGGGCCAGGAACACCTGCACCGCCTCCCGCAGCTCGGGGTCCAGACCGGCGAGGCGCTCGCGCGACCAGCGGGTCAGGACCTCCCCGTCGAGCAGGTCGGGCAGCGACCGGTCGCCCGCGAGGACGACCGGGCGCTCGGCGGTGGTCCGGGCGAACGCGAGGTCGGCCGTGCGCCGGCCCTCGCCGGCCCCGGTCAGCGCCACGGCGCGCCCGACGCCCGCCCGCCCGGCCAGGGCCGGGACCTCACCCGCGCCGAACAGCGCGTAGCGCTCGGCGACGAGCGCACCGGCGGGGGCGGTCCCCGCCCACCGCACGACGACGACGGGGTCGGGCAGGTCGAGGCCGACGGTGCCGGCCAGCCGCCGGGCCGGGTCCACCCGCCCGTCGAGGACGAGGTCGACCACCACGGCCGTCAGGACCGACGTCGCCTCCCCGCCCGGGCGGGACGTGAGCAGGCCCAGCAGGGCCGCGGCGGTGCCGAGGGTGCCCCGCACGGCGCGCGGGGCGCCGGGTGCGCCGGTCACCAGCAGCCAGCGGGACGTGCCGCTGGCCAGCAACGTCGACGACCCGGTGGCCGTCACCTCGCTCCAGGCCGCGCGGGCGCCCTGCCCGCGCACGCGCCGCAACCCGTCGAGGGCCGCCGCGGACGGTGCGGCGGCCGTGCTGGCGGCCAGCACGGTGCCGGCGGCGTCGAGCAGCCAGGCCGACCCCCCGACGGCCCGCGCGGCCCGCACCAGGACGGCGCGGGTCCCGTCCGGCCCGGTCGCGGCCACGGTGAGGTCGCGCTGGGCCCGGGCGGCGGCCGCCTCGGCCTCGTTCTCCCCGCGCCGCAGCAGGTCCGCCAGGCGCCGGGAGACGGCGATGAACGGGGTCGGGACCGGCACCTCGACGAGGGCGAGCCCGGCCGTGCCCGCGGCCGTCACGAGGGTCCGCGGCACGGTGCGGTGGCTGAGGCCGACGCCGAAGCCCACGCCCGAGACCCCGGCGGCCACGAGCCGCTCGACCCAGCGCGCCCACCCCGCGCGCGGCACGCGCAGCCCCGTGGTCAGCAGCAGCTCACCGCCCTCCAGGAAGGCGGTCGGGTCGTCGAGCTCGCTGGTCGCGACCCAGCGCACCGCGACGCCCGGGTCGCCGACGACGAGACGCAGGTCCAGGGACGGGGTCGCGAGGAGGTCGGCGAGCTGCACCACGCAGGACATCTTGCACCGCTGCGAGCACGTCGACGGTGCAGATCGGGCACTGCGGACACGGCCCGACGGGCCTACCGTCGCCTCATGACGACGCTCAGCCACGAGGCGCAGCAGGGCACCACCGGCCAGGGGGGCCCCGCGCTCCCGCAGGAGATCCGGCTCGTCACCGAGGTCCCCGGACCCCGGTCGCGCGAGCTCGCCGCCCGGCGCACCGCCGCGGTCTCGGCCGCCGTCGGGTCCTCCATGCCCTTCTACGCCGCCGCGGCCGGGGGCGGCGTCGTCGTCGACGTCGACGGCAACTCCTACGCCGACCTCGGCTCCGGCATCGCCGTGACCACCGTGGGCAACTCCGCCCCGGCCGTCGTGGCCGCCGTCACCGAGCAGGTCGAGCGGTTCACCCACACCTGCTTCATGATCACCCCGTACGACTCCTACGTGGAGCTGGCCGAGCGCCTCGCCGAGCTGACTCCCGGCGACTTCGCCAAGAAGAGCGCCTTCTTCGTCTCCGGCGCCGAGGCCGTCGAGAACGCCGTGAAGATCGCCCGCGCCCACACCGGTCGGCAGGCCGTCGTCGTGTTCGACCACGCCTACCACGGGCGCACCAACCTCACGATGGCCATGACGGCCAAGAACATGCCCTACAAGAACGGTTTCGGGCCGTTCGCGCCCGAGGTCTACCGCGCCCCGCTGAGCTACCCCTTCCGCGACGGCCTCGACGGCCCGGCCGCGGCCGCCCGCGCCATCGCCGTCGTGGAGAAGCAGGTCGGCGCCGCCAACCTCGCCGCGATCGTGATCGAGCCCGTCCAGGGCGAGGGTGGGTTCATCGTCCCCGCGCCCGGGTTCCTGCCCGCCATCGCCGCCTGGGCCAAGGAGAACGGCGTCGTGTTCGTCGCCGACGAGGTGCAGACCGGCGTCGCGCGCACGGGCGCCTGGTTCGCCAGCCACCTCGAGGGGGTCGAGCCCGACCTCGTCACCATCGCCAAGGGCGTCGCCGGCGGACTGCCGCTGTCGGCCGTGACCGGCCGCGCCGAGATCGTCGACGCCCCCGTCACCGGTGGCCTCGGCGGCACCTACGGCGGCAACCCGCTGGCCACCGCCGCGGCCCTGGCGACCCTGCGCACCATCGAGGACGAGGACCTCCTCGCCCGCGCCCGCCGGCTCGAGGAGATCCTGTTCGGCCGCCTGCGGGCCCTGGCCGCGCGCGACCCGCGCGTGGGCGACGTCCGCGGCCGCGGCGCCATGGTCGCCGTGGAACTCGTGAAGCCCGGCACCACCGAACCCGACGCCGCCCTGGCCAAGAAGGTCGCGACCGAGGCCGCGCAGCAGGGCGTCATCGTCCTGACCTGCGGCACCGACGGCAACGTCCTGCGCTTCCTGCCGCCGCTGAGCATCGGCGACGACCTGCTGAACCAGGCGTTCGACGTCCTGGACCGCGTCTTCGCCGCCAACTGAGCACGAGAGGGACCGACACCATGAGCACGACGATCGACTCCACCCGCGAGTCCGAACTCCTCTCCACCGTCCCGACCGGGTTGTTCATCGGCGGGCGGTGGCGGGCCGCGACCGGCGGCGCGACCGTGGCCGTGGAGGACCCCGCTACCGGCCGGACCCTCGTCGAGATCGCCGACGGCACCGTCGAGGACGGCACCGCCGCCCTCGACGCCGCGGTCGCCACGGCCCCGGCGTGGGCCAAGACCCCCACCCGCGTGCGCGCCGAGATCCTGCGCAAGGCCTTCGACCTCGTCGCCGCGCGCGCCGACGACTTCGCCCTGCTCATGACGCTGGAGATGGGCAAACCCCTGGCCGAGGCCAAGGGCGAGGTCGCCTACGGCAACGAGTTCTTCCGCTGGTTCTCCGAGGAGGCCCCGCGCATCTCCGGGCGCTACTCCCAGAATCCCGTCGGCGGGTCCCGGCTGCTCACCATGAAGCAGCCCGTCGGGCCGGTCCTGGCCATCCTGCCGTGGAACTTCCCGCTGGCCATGGGCACCCGCAAGATCGCCCCGGCCCTGGCCGCCGGCTGCACCATCGTGGTCAAACCCGCGACCCAGACCCCGCTGACGACGCTGTACCTGGCCCAGACCCTCGCCGACGCCGGGGTGCCCGACGGGGTCGTCAACGTCATCACGACGTCCACGACGAGCAAGGTCGTCGCCCCGCTCATCGCCGACCCGCGGCTGCGCAAGCTGACGTTCACCGGCTCCACCCCGGTGGGCAAGAAGCTCGTCGAGCAGTCCGCCCAGCAGCTGCTGCGGATCTCCATGGAACTGGGCGGCAACGCCCCGTTCGTCGTCTTCGACGACGCCGACGTCGACAAGGCCGTCGAGGGCGCGATGCTGGCCAAGATGCGCAACCAGGGCGAGGCGTGCACCGCCGCGAACCGGTTCTACGTGCAGCGTCCCGTCGCCGAGGAGTTCTCCCGCAAGCTCGCCGAGCGCATGGGCTCCCTCGTCGTCGGCCGCGGCACCGAGGACGGCGCCCAGGTCGGGCCGCTCATCGACGCCCGGGCCCGCGACGACGTCGCCCAGCGCGTCACCGAGGCCGTCGAGGCCGGGGCCCGGGTCGTCGTCGGCGGGCAGGCGGTGGGGGAGGCGGGTTACTTCTACGCCCCCACCGTGGTCACCGACGTCCCCGTCGGCGCGCGCCTGCTCACCGAGGAGACGTTCGGCCCGGTCGCCCCCGTCGTCGTGTTCGACACCGAGGAGGAGGGTGTCGCCCTGGCCAACGACACCGAGTACGGGCTGATCGCCTACGCCTTCACCCAGGGCATGGACCGCGCCATGCGGGTGGCCGAGGCGCTGGAGACCGGGATGGTCGGGCTGAACTCCGGGCTCGTGTCCAACGCCGCCGCGCCCTTCGGTGGGGTCAAGGCCTCCGGGTTCGGCCGCGAGGGCGGCCTGGAGGGCATCGAGGAGTACCTGGAGACGAAGTACGTGAACTTCCCGCTCTGACCCCCGGCGCACGACGAAGGGCCCTGCCGAACCCCGGCAGGGCCCTTCGTCGTGCGGTGGTCAGGAGGCGGCGAGGGTCTCGGTGTAGACGGCCTGGACGACGTCCCCGAACCGGGGGCCGTAGAGGATGCCGGAGCCGTCGTCGTAGCTGAAGCTCACGACCGACGTGACGGTCCCCGTCCTGCGCGCCGCGTCGAAGCCGCGCAGCCACGGACCTCCGCTGGAACCCCCGGCGAGGTCGCACTGCGTGGCGTGGTCCGTCGTGGCGTCGTCGCCGTTGTCGACGAACTGCAACCCCGAGCAGAACTGCAGGGTGTTCCCGTCGGCCGTGGGGCCCTGCCCCGGGTACCCCAGGACCGTGACCTGCCCGAGCGCGTCGGAGAACTCGACGTCGTAGGCGCCGACGGTGTCCCGCAGCGACTTGCCGTTGGTGCCGGTGGCGACGACCGCGAACCCGACGTCGTAGTTCAGCGCGGCCGCCGAGGCCTGGTCGCCGTTCTTCCACTGCGCGGTGGTGAACAGCTTCGTCACGGAGAACCGGCCGTTGGGCTCGGACGTCGGCGTCAGCCCCGGCACGAAGACGACGTTGGTCGAGGCCAGACCGCCCTCGGTGACGCAGTGCCCGGCGGTGACGACGACGTTGCCCCGGGGGGAGGCGACGCTGCTGGCGCTGCACTCGTACTTGCCGCGGCCCTGGGTGAAGTACAGGCGCCCGACGGTCGGGACGGCGGTACCGGTCCACGTCGTGGCCCGGCTCACCGACGCCCCGGTGACCACGTCGGCGGCCGACCGGGTCTGCCGGGTCATGGCGGGGGCGGCGCCGGTCGCCAGGGTCGAACGGTGCGTGGAGGGGGCGCTCGTCGCGTCGGACGTCGTGGCGGGCGTGGTGCCGGACGTCGTGCTGGACGCGGTGCCCGCCCGCGCCCGCGCGGGCACGACGCGGTCGACCGGGGTCGCCTGCGCCATCCGCTCGGGCGTCCAGTAGTCGAGGGCGGCCTGCTGCGCGGACGCGTCGGCCGTGGACAGCAGCGACGCGGAGGACCCCGAGGACCCGGTCGCCGTCACGGGGACGGCGGACGCGCTCACCGCGCCCGTGATCGTGAAGGCGGCCGAGGCCAGCGCGAGGGCGCCGGCCGAGGTCGCGGAGACGAGTCTTCGCATGACGGATGTCCTCCCGGTGCCGGTGGTGCTGGGGCTCATCCTTGCCGATCCCGTGCAGATCCGCCGCAACGCGCTGGTCACGGGGCTGCGGCGCGGGCGCGCACGTCATGATGGGGCGTGTGAGTTCCCCCGTTCGCGACCGTGCCCGTGACGTGGTCCTGCTCGGCAGCACCGGCTCCATCGGCACCCAGGCCCTCGACGTGGTCCAGCGCTCGGGGGGCGCGTTCCGCGTCGTGGCCCTCGCCGCCGGCGGCGCCGACGTCGACACCCTGGCCCGTCAGGGGCTCGAGCACGACGTGCAGCTGATCGCCGTGGCCCGGCCCGAGGCCGAGGCGCCCCTGCGCGAGGCGCTGCGGGCCCACGCGGCCGGCCGGCCCCTGCCGCGCGTCGTCGCCGGCCCCGAGGCCGCCGCCGAGGCCGCGGCCCACCCGTGCGACGTCGTCCTCAACGGCATGACCGGCTCCGTCGGCCTGCGCCCCACGCTGGCCGCGCTCGCCGCGGGCCGGACGCTGGCCCTGGCCAACAAGGAGTCCCTCGTCGCGGGCGGGCCGCTCGTGACCCGCGCCGCGGCCCCCGGGCAGATCGTGCCGGTCGACTCCGAGCACTCCGCCCTGGCCCAGGCGCTGCGCGGCGGGAGCGCCGAGGAGGTGGCCCGTCTCGTCCTGACGGCCAGCGGGGGACCGTTCCGCGGCCGCTCGCGCGCCGAGCTCGCCGACGTCACCCCCGAGCAGGCGCTCGCGCACCCGACGTGGTCGATGGGGCCGGTGGTCACGACCAACTCCGCCACCCTGGTCAACAAGGGGCTGGAGGTCATCGAGGCGTCGCTGCTGTTCGGCATCGGCTACGACCGCATCGACGTCGTCGTGCACCCGCAGTCGGTCGTGCACTCCATGGTCGAGTTCGCCGACGGCTCGACGATCGCGCAGTGCTCGCCGCCCGACATGCGCCTGCCCATCGCCCTGGGCATGTCCTGGCCCGCGCGCGTGCCGGGAGCGACGGCCCCGGTCGACTGGACGCGGGCCGCGAGCTGGACGTTCGAACCCGTCGACCGCGAGGCGTTCCCCGCCCTGGACCTCGCGCGGGAGGCCGGCCGGCGCGGGTCCACCGTCCCCGCCGTCTTCAACGCCGCCAACGAGGAGGCCGTCGCGGCCTTCCACGCCGGGCGCCTGCCCTTCCTCGGGATCGTCGACACCGTCGCCCGCGTCGTCGCCGAGCACGAACCCGCCGGTGACCCGCGCGACGTCGAGGACGTCCTCGCCGCCGAGGACTGGGCCCGGGCGCGCGCGAACGAGCTGACCGGGCTGGTGACGCGGTGACGACACCGGCGCCTCGACGGAGCGAGCAGGTGGCGCGAGTGAGCGACGAGAGGCGCGTCGGTGCCTGGAGCGCCGGAACGCTCCGACGGAGTCGTGTGCGGGCCGGCGTGCAGGCATCGACACCGGCGCCTCGACGGAGCGAGCAGGTGGCGCGGTGAGCACCGTCCTGCTCTGGGTCGTCGGCATCCTCGCCGCCGCGATCGGCGTCGCGATCTCCATCGCCCTGCACGAGGTCGGGCACCTGCTGCCCGCCAAGCGGTTCGGCGTCAGGGTCACCCAGTACATGGTCGGCTTCGGCCCGACCCTGTGGTCGCGGCGCCGGGGCGAGACGGAGTACGGCGTCAAGGCGATCCCGCTCGGCGGCTACATCCGGATGATCGGGATGTTCCCGCCCGGCCCGGACGGGCGCCTGCGGGCGAGTTCGACGGGCCGCTGGGCGCTGATGGCCGAGGAGGCCCGGCAGGCCAGCTTCGTGGAGGTCGGGCCCGGTGAGGAGCACCGCGCCTTCTACCGGCAGGCGGTCGGCAAGCGCATCCTCATCATGCTCGGCGGCCCGCTCGTGAACCTGGTCCTCGGGTTCGTCCTCATGGGTGTCGCGCTGTCCGGCATCGGCCTGCCCACCGGCTCCTCGACGACCGTCGGCGTCGTCCAGCAGTGCGTGCTGCCGGCCGACACGACGGCCACGACGTGCCCGGCCGACGCCACCCCGACGCCCGGGGCGGCCGCGGGCCTGCGGCCGGGGGACCGGTTCGTCTCCTTCGACGGGCAGCCCGTCACCGGCTGGGTGCAGCTGTCGAACCGCATCCGCGACGCCGGCGGGCGCGAGGTCACCCTCGTCGTCGAGCGCGACGGGCGGCAGGTCACCCTGACGGCCACCCCGCTGCTGACCCAGCGGCCCGTCCTGGACGCCGACGGCAGGCCCACGAACGGCACCGTCGAGGCGGGGTTCCTCGGTGTCTCGCCCACCGCGGCCCTCGAACGTGTCCCCGTCTCCGAGGTGCCCGGCATCGTCGGCCAGCAGCTCCAGGGCACCGCGGGGATCGTGCTGAACCTGCCGCAGCGCCTCTACGGCGTCGCCCAGGCCGCCTTCGGCACCCAGCAGCGCGACCCGAACGGCCCCATCGGCATCGTCGGGATCGGGCGGCTGGCCGGGGAGCTGAACGCCGAGGCGTCCCTGTCCGGCGACGCCTTCGCCGAACGCGCCGGGCGCATCGTGTCGCTGCTGGCGAGCCTGAACATCGCCCTGTTCGTGTTCAACATGATCCCGCTGCTGCCCTTCGACGGCGGGCACATCGCCGGGGCGTTGTGGGAGGTCGTCAAGAAGGCGCTGTTCCGGGTGCGCCGCCGGCCCGACCCGGGCCCGGTGGACGTCGCCAAGGCCATGCCGCTGGCCTACGGCGTCTCGATCCTGCTCGTGGGGATGAGCGTCCTGCTGCTGTACGCCGACATCGTCCGGCCCGTCACGCTCAACCAGTGAGGCGACCGGTGAACCCCCGGTGAAGACCGCGGCCCGCGTTCGTCGCGGGCCGGGGTCGGGGCGATACTTGACCCCGTGAGCGTCAGCCTCGGCCTTCCCGCCCTCCCGCCGCCCGTCCTGTCCCCGCGCCGCAAGACCCGGCAGATCAAGGTCGGCAAGGTGGGGGTCGGCAGCGACCACCCGGTCTCGGTGCAGTCGATGACGACGACGCCGACGACGAACATCAACGCCACGCTCCAGCAGATCGCCGAGCTGACCGCCTCGGGCTGCGACATCGTGCGCGTCGCCTGCCCCAGCGCCGACGACGCCGAGGCGCTGCCGATCATCGCGAGGAAGTCGCAGATCCCGGTCATCGCCGACATCCACTTCCAGCCCAAGTACGTCTTCGCGGCCATCGAGGCCGGCTGCGGCGCGGTGCGCGTCAACCCGGGCAACATCCGCAAGTTCGACGACCAGGTCAAGGACATCGCCCAGGCCGCCAAGGACCACGGCACCTCGATCCGCATCGGCGTCAACGCCGGCTCGCTCGACCCGCGGCTGATGGAGAAGTACGGCAAGGCCACCCCGGAGGCGCTCGTCGAGTCGGCCGTCTGGGAGGCGTCGCTGTTCGAGGAGCACGACTTCCACGACTTCAAGATCTCGGTCAAGCACAACGACCCCGTCGTCATGGTCCGCGCCTACGAGCTGCTGGCCGAGCGCGGCGACTGGCCGCTGCACCTGGGCGTCACCGAGGCCGGGCCCGCCTTCCAGGGCACCATCAAGTCCGCGACGGCGTTCGGCGCCCTGCTGTCCAAGGGCATCGGCGACACCATCCGCGTCTCGCTGTCGGCCCCGCCCGTCGAGGAGGTCAAGGTCGGCCTGCAGATCCTGCAGTCGCTGAACCTGCGCCCCCGCAAGCTCGAGATCGTCTCCTGCCCCTCGTGCGGGCGGGCCCAGGTCGACGTGTACTCCCTGGCCGATGCCGTCACCGAGGGCCTGGAGGGGATGACGGTCCCGCTGCGGGTCGCCGTCATGGGCTGCGTCGTCAACGGCCCGGGCGAGGCCCGCGAGGCCGACCTCGGTGTCGCCAGCGGCAACGGCAAGGGGCAGATCTTCGTCAAGGGCGAGGTCATCAAGACCGTCCCCGAGCACGCCATCGTCGAGACGCTCATCGAGGAGGCCAACCGCCTGGCCGCCGAGATGGGCGAACCCGTCGACGACGCGAGCGCAGGCACCCCCACCGTCACCGTCGGCTGATCGGACGCCGCGGGGTGTCCACCTCGACCATCCGCGCTTCAGCAGGCAGGATGCCGGAGTGTCCCTGACCAACTCCGCCGCGCGAGGGTCCGCCGCCTCGGGGACCCTGCGCGTGCTCAGCGGAGCCGACGCCCCCGCGCTGCTGCGCCTGTGCGAGCGCGACCCCGTGGCGAACCTCTTCGTCTCCGCGCGGTTGCTCGGGTTGCTCGCCCGCCCGGGCACCGACCTGGGCGGGCAGGTCTGGGGCTGGTTCGAGGACGGCCGGCTCGTCTCGGCGTGCTGGGCCGGGGCGAACCTCGTGCCCGTCGAGGCCACCCCCGCCGCCCTGGACGCGTTCGCCGCGCACGCCCGCGTCGAGGGCCGGCGCTGTTCCTCCCTCGTCGGCCCCGCCGAGCAGGTCCTGGCCCTGTGGCAGCGCCTGGAGGGGCACTGGCGCGGCGTCCGCGAGGTCCGCGCCCACCAGCCGCTGATGGTCTGCGACACCGAGCCGTCCGTGCGCCCGGACCCGGCCGTCCGGCGCGCCACCCTGCGCGAGCTCGACCTCGTCGTGCCCGCGTGCGTGGCCATGTTCACCGAGGAGATCGGCTACGCCCCCGCCCCGCCCGACGGCGGCGGCGCCTACCGGGCCCGCATCGCCGAGCTCGTCTCCACGGGCCGCTCCTTCGTCCGCGTCGACGCCGGCCCGGCCGGTCCCGAGGTCGTGTTCAAGGCCGAGCTCGGGGCGGTCTCGCCGAAGGTCGTCCAGGTGCAGGGGGTCTGGGTCCCGCCGCACCGGCGCGGGGAGGGCCTGTCCGAACCGGGCATGGCCGCGGTCGTCGAGGCCTCGCGCGCCGACGGGGTCCAGCACGTGTCGCTGTACGTCAACGACTACAACGCCCGGGCGCTCGCGGCCTACCGCCGGGTCGGGTTCCGCGAGGTCGGGTCGTTCGCGACGGTCCTGTTCTAGGGCCCGTACCCGGCCTGGGGAGGTCGGTGGAGGAGGTGACCTCGTCGCGGGGTGACCGTGGAGTTCCGCCAGCACCGCTCTCCTGTCGTGGACTTAGTCCGACTTAGTCCTTAGGCTGTGGTCGTGTCGCAGACGGTGAACGTGCACGAGGCGAAGACGCACCTGTCCCGCCTGCTCGAGGCGGTCGAGCGGGGTGAGGACGTGGTGATCGCCCGCGCCGGCAAGCCCGTGGCCCGCCTGGTGCCCGCCCGCTCGCGCGGAGAGCGTCGTCCCGGGGCGTGGAAGGGACGGGTGGTCGTCGCCGACGACTTCGACGACACCCCCGAGGACCTGGTGGCCGCCTTCAGCGCCGGTGACGTCGAGCCGCGACCGTGACGGCCCTCCTGCTCGACACCCACGTCCTGCTGTGGTGGCTCAGCGACGACGAGCGGTTGCCCGAACGCCTGCGCGCCGCCGTGGCCGACGGCGGGAACGAGGTGTTCGTCTCCGCGGCCTCGGCGTGGGAGATGTCGATCAAGGCTGCTCTGGGCAAGTTGACCGTCCCCGACGGTCTGCGCGAGGAACTCGAGCAGCAGGGTTTCACCGAGTTGCCGGTCACCGTGGACGACGGCCTGGCGGCCGGCGCCCTGCCGCGCCACCACGACGACCCTTTCGACCGGATGCTCATCGCGCAGGCCGCCCGGCGGGGACTGCGACTGCTCAGCGTCGACCGGCGCTTCGGCGAGTACGACGTCCGCCTCCTGTGACCGGCCCCGGACGCCCGGGCAGCGGGACGATCGTGCGTCGCGCGCATCCACGCACGAGACCTGCGCTCCTGCAGCGGTGAACACGGTGGGTCGACGCAACCGGACGAGCTCGTCCACGAGCTCGGCCTCGACTGGACGGAGCGGCGGTGTCAGGTGGTGGACCTCAGCTGCGACGTGTGGCGGCCCTCTTCCTGGTGGCGACGGTCGGCTTCGCCCTGGCGGCTCTGCTGACGCGGGTTCGCGCCCTGGACGTCCTCCTGCGGGTCTGCGCCGGCCTGGCCGCCCTGGGAGCGGGTGGGGTCCTGGTGGCATCGAGGGGTGAGCGCGGCCGGTAGCGCCGTGATCCGAACGCGACGGAGCCGCCTTCCACGGTGATCCGACACCGGGTCACCCGTTCCTCGCCGTGCGCGGGAGGTCGCCTCGACGACCTCACGAGGACGCACCCCAGGTGCCCGGCCTCACGCCCGGCCCCCGGTCCCGGGAGCGTCCGCGGCGTCCGTCTCCAGGAACACGAGCCCGTTGCCGTCGGGGTCGTCGAAGTGGAACATCGGCGGCACGTCCTCCCACCGCAGCACCTCGTCGTTGTGCAGCACCACGCCCGCGGTGGCGGCGAGCCGGGCGTGGGCGGCGTCGGCGTCGGCGGTGCCCAGCCGCACGGCCCGGGGCAGCGGGCTGTCGGGGGGCAGCAGCACGATCCCGACGTCCGAGCCCGGCGGCACCACCTCCACCATCCGGGCCCCGGGCCACACCTCCACGTCGTGCCGCACCTCGCACCCCAGCACGCCGGTGTAGAAGGCCAGGGCCGCGTCCTGGTCGGTCACCGTCACGGTCACGCTGAGCACCCTCGTCGTCATCGCCATGCCGGGCAGACCGCGCGGCGGGACCGAACTCATCGGCCCACCGCACGGCGGGTCAGGGCAGGCGCAGCGGCTGCAGCTCCGCGAACCGGTCACCCGGCCCGGGGTTGCCGGGGGCGCTGGTCCCGCCGAGCTGGTGCACCACGCCCCACACCGCGTTCAGGCCGGTCGTGACCGCGCCCTCGGCCCAGCCGGGGGTGAAGGAGATGTCGTCCCCGGCCAGGAAGATCCCGCGCTGGTGGTCGGGCAGGTCGTCCTGGACGAAGTGGGAGAACAGCCGCTGCTGGTAGCGGTAGTGCCCGGGCAGGTTCCCCCGGAAGGCGCCCATGAAGTGCGGTTCGCGTTCCCACGACACGGTGATGGGCTCCCCGAGGACGTGCGAGGCGATGTCCACGTCGGGGTAGATCTGCTTGAGGTTGTGCAGCATGAGCCGCACGCGCTCGTCGGTGTCCAGCGCCAGCCACTTCAGCGCGTCGTCGTTCCAGGTGTAGCTCAGGCAGATGACGGCGGGGGAGTCCGCGGCGTCGGGGTCGTCGAGGCCCTCGCCGCCGTCGAGCAGGTACGTGCCGCGGGTCATGCGGTCGGTCAGCGTGGTGCTCAGGACGCGCCGGCCGGTGGCGGGGTCGACGTCGCGCCAGAAGGGGCGGTCCACCAGGACGAACGTCTTGGAGGACTGCATGTAGTGCGAGCGCTCCATCGCCATCCACATGTCGTGGGTGAACAGCGACTCCTGGGTGTCGATGCCCGCCGACAGCAGCCACGACTGGCAGGTCGCGACGACGGCCTCGTAGGGCCGTTCGGTGCCCCAGCGGTCCAGGACGCGCAGGCGCCCGTCCTCGCCGCGGTGCACGCGGGTGACGGCCGGGCGCGGGGACCCGCCGTGCAGGGACCGCAGGCTGGTGCCCGCGGGCCAGTGCACGAGGTCGGCGGGAGCGTGCTCCCACAGACCCAGCGGGACGCCCTGGGCGCCACCGGTGATGCGGTGGTGCTGGTCGTCGGCGTCGGTGTGCACGACGCGCAGGATCTCCAGGACGGAGTTGGGGAAGTCGGTGTCCCAGCCGCCGGTGCCGAAGCCGACCTGGCCGAACGTCTCCCGGTAGGAGTAGGGCAGGGCCGAGAACGCGGCGGACCGGGCGACGAAGCCGTAGAACGTCTCCTCGTCCAGGCGCGGGACCGTCCGGTTCCAGATCTCCTTGATCGTGGCCAGGTCGCGGCGGCGGATCGCGTCCTGCATGGCCTCCAGCTCCGCGCCCTCGACCAGCGCGCGCCGCCACGCGGCCGCGACCTCGCCGAACTCGGCGGGCAGGTCCGCCGCGGTCTCGGCGTAGTGGGCCTGGTTGCGCAGCTCGATGACCGTGCTGGGGGTCTGCGGGGCCAGCGGGTTGGGGAACGGGCTGGTGCGCAGGCCGAGGGTGTCGACGTAGTGGAAGAACGCGCGCCCGGAGGCGGGGAAGCGCATGCCGCCGAGGTCGGCCACCGCGCCGGGGACACCGGGGAAGGCCGCCGAGCGCAGCCGGCCGCCGATCTCGCCGGCCTCGTACACGACCGGGCGCAGCCCCAGCTTCATCAGCTCGTACGCCGCGACCAGCCCGGACATGCCCGCCCCGATGACGGCGACCTCGGTGCCGAGGCGCTCGGCGGGCACCGAGCCCAGCCCGGCGGGGTGGGCGAGGTAGTCGTCGTAGGGGAACGGGAAGTCCGGGACGAGCATGGTCAGCGGACCGGCGCCGCCGGTGGGCGCCTGGGGCAGTTCGTCCTCGGTGCTGGTGCCGGTGGGCAGGGTCATCTCAGCGCCCCGCCCGGGTCGCGGCGAGCACGGACAGCAGCTCGTACGTGACGTGCGCCGCGGCGATCCCGGTGATCTCGGCGTGGTCGTAGGCGGGGGCGACCTCCACGACGTCGGCGCCGACGACGTTCAGGCCCGTCAGCCCGCGCAGCGTGTTGAGCAGTTCCCGGCTGGTGAGGCCACCGGCCTCGGGGGTCCCCGTGCCGGGGGCCGCGGCGGGGTCCAGGACGTCGATGTCAACCGAGACGTAGACCGGGCCGTCGCCCAGGCGGCGGCGCACGCGGTCCACCGCGCCGGCCACGCCGTCGACCTCGTAGTCGTCCGAGCGCACGACCTGGAAGCCCAGGACGGCGTCGTCCTCGAGGTCCTGCTCGCTGTAGAGGGGGCCGCGGGTACCGACGTGCAGGCAGCGTTCGAGGTCCAGCAGGCCCTCCTCGCTGGCGCGGCGGAACGGGGTGCCGTGCGTGTAGGGCGCCCCGAAGTACGTGTCCCACGTGTCGAGGTGGGCGTCGAAGTGCAGGACCGCGAGCCTGCCGTGCTGCTTGGCCAGGGCGCGCAGCGCGGGCAGGGCGAGGGTGTGGTCCCCGCCGAGGGCCATGACCGTCGCCCCGTCCTCGGTCAGCCGCGTCAGCGCCGTCTCGGTCTCGCGCAGCGCCTCGCCGATGTCGAACGGGTTCAGGCCGAGGTCGCCGGCGTCGGCGACCTGCTGGGGGGCGAACGGGGAGACGCCCAGGGCCGGGTTGTAGGGACGCAGCAGCTTGGAGGAGGCCCGGATGTGCCCGGGGCCGAACCGCGCCCCGGGCCGGTAGCTGACGCCGGAGTCGAAGGGCAGCCCGACGACGGCGACGTCGGCGCGCGAGACCTCGTCCAGGCGCGGCAGGCGCGCGAAGGTGGCGGGGCCGCCGTAGCGGGGGACGCGGGTGGCGTCGACCGGACCCTGCGGCGACGGAGGGGTGCTGGGGGACGACATGGCCCCACAGTGGCGCGTCGCCCCGCATCGGTCAACCTTTGTTTACCTCTGGAGCCAGGGGGTTTTCAGATCGCGCCCGGCGGTGCCAGACTGCGGCGACGCGACGGCGACGGGAGCAGGAGGAACGGTGCAGGAGACGGCGGCGGACGACCCCGGGGAACCGGGGACCACCGGCGGCGCGGCACTCGTGGGGGCCCGGCTGCGCACCACACGCCTGGCCCAGCGCCGCACCGTCGCCGAGGTCGCCGAGGCCAGCGGCCTGACCAAGGGCTTCCTGTCCCGCCTCGAACGCGACCGCGCCACCGCCTCCGTCGCCGCCCTGGTCCGCCTGTGCACCACCCTCGACCTGGCCGTGGGCAGCCTCTTCACCCCGGCCCCGGCCGGCGAGGTCCTCCGCGCCGGGCACTACCCGCCCATCACCTTCGGCGGGCACGGCCTGCGCGAGTCCCTGCTCACCCCCGTCGGGGAACGACGCGTGGCGGTCATCGTCAGCGAACTGGACGCCGGCGGCGGGTCGGGGGAGGAGCCCTACGGCCTCGACGCCGACGTCGAGTTCGCGCTCGTGCTCGCCGGCGAGATCGAACTGCGCTTCGCCGGCCCCGACCCCGCACCCGCCGAGGACGTCGTGCTGAGCGCTGGGGACGCCTTCACCTTCGACCCCGCCCGCCCCCACAGCTTCCGGGCCACCGCGAACGGCCCCGCCCGGGTGCTGTGGGTCGTCAGCCCCGCCCTGTCCGACCCGCCGCGCCGCAGCGCGTGAACGCACCGGACGAGAACCCGAACACCTCCGGACGAAGGAGTCCCGTGGACCGCACCACCCGGCCGGGCCTGCGCGCCCAGCTGCTGCGCACCAAACCCGTCGACCAGATCGTCTCCGAGGCCGGCCACGGCACCGGCGGAGCGGGCAGCATGCGCCGCTCCCTGGGGCTGTGGCAGCTGACCGCCCTGAGCATCGGCGCCAGCCTGGGCACCGGCATCTTCGTCGTCCTCGGCGAGTCCGTGCCCCTGGCCGGGCCCGCCGTCGTCGTCAGCTTCGTGCTGGCCGGGTTCACCGCCCTGCTGTCGGCCCTGTCCTACGCCGAGATGGCCGGCGCCGTGCCCGTCGCCGGGTCCAGCTACTCCTACGTCTACGCCACCGTCGGGGAGTTCGCCGGCTGGCTGTGCGGGTGGTGCCTGCTGCTGGAGTACGGCGTCTCGGTCGCCGCCGTCGCCGTCGGCTGGGGCCAGTACGTCGCCGACGTCGTGCACGCCGTCAGCGGCCTGACCCTGCCCGCCTGGACCGTCCAGCCGCCCGGCTCCGGCGGGGTCGTCAACCTGCCCGCCGCCCTCGTCGTCGTCGGCGCCGTCCTGCTCCTGGTCCGCGGCGCCCAGGAGAGCGCCACCGTCAACGCCGTCATGGTCGTCGTCAAGCTCGTCGTGCTCGCCCTGTTCTGCGCCGTCGCGTTCACCGCCTTCCGGGCCGGCAACCTCACCCCGTTCGCGCCGCTGGGCGTGGCCGGGGCCACCGCGGCCGCCTCCCGGCTCTTCTTCTCCTACATCGGGTTCGACGCCGCCAGCACCGCCGGGGAGGAGGCCCGCGACCCCCGCCGCGACCTGCCGCGCGCCATCGTGCTGTCCCTCGTCGTCATCACCGCCATCTACTGCCTGGTGGCGCTCGCCGCCGTCGGGGCGCGGCAGTGGACGTGGTTCGACGGCGTCGAGGTCGCCCTCGTCGACATCCTGCGCGAGGTCACCGGGCAGACGTGGGTCGGCGTGGTGTTCTCCCTGGGCGCCCTCGTCTCCATCGCCAGCGTCGTGCTCACCGTGCTCTACGGGCAGACGCGCATCCTGTTCAGCATGGCCCGCGACGGACTGGCCCCGGCCGTCTTCGGCCGCCTGGACCGCCGCGGCGTCCCCGTGCTCAACACCGCGATCGTCGGCGGGGCCGTCGCCGCCCTGGCCGCCCTCGTGCCCCTGGGGGCGCTCGCCGACGCCACGAGCATCGGCTCGCTGGCCGCCTTCGCCCTCGTCAACGTCTCGGTCGTCGTCCTGCGGCGCACCCGCCCGGACCTGCCCCGCACGTTCCGCGTCCCGCTCTTCCCCTGGACCCCGCTGCTGGGCGCCGCGATGTGCGTGCTGCTGGCCCTCAACCTCGGCACCGGCACCTGGATCGCCTTCGGCGCCTGGACGCTGGTCGGCGTGGCCGTCCACCTCGGCTACGGCCGCCACCGGTCCCGGCTGGAACGGCCGTCCCCGGTCCCGGCGGGTGAGCCGCGGTGAGGATCGCCGTCGCCCAGGAGGCCGCGAGCGCCGACGTCGCGGCCAACCTCGAAACGCTGGAGCGGGCGGCCACCGCGGCCGCCCGCGCCGGGGCCGACCTGCTGCTCACCCCGGAGCTGTTCACCAGCGGCTACGACCCCGGCCGGGTGCACCCCGACCCCACGGTCCTGCCGCGCGTGCAGCACGTGGCCCGGCGCACCGGTGTGGCCCTGGTGGTCAGCGAACCGCACGAGGACGCGGGCGTTCCCCGGATCACGGCCGTCGTCGTCGACCGCGACGGCACCGTCCTGGGCCGCTACGTCAAGACGCACCTGTACGGCCCGGCCGAGCGCGCCGCGTTCGGCCCCGGTGACGGGACCCCGCTGGTCGTGGAGGTCGCCGGGCTGCGCGTCGGCGTCCTCGTCTGCTTCGACGTGGAGTTCGGCGAGACCGTGCGCGGCCTGGCCCTGTCCGGGGCCGACGTCGTCGTGGTGCCCACCGCGATCAGCGACCCGAGCGTGGCGCGGGTGCTGCTGCCCGCCCGCGCCTACGAGAACCGCGTCGCGCTCGCCTACGCCAACCACCACGGCCCGGCCCCCGACGGGGAGAGGTTCAGCGGCGGGTCCGTCGTCGTCGGGCCCGACGGGCGCGTCCTGGCCGTCGGGCCCGACGACGCCCCCGCGCTGCTCGTCGCCGACGTCGACGCCGACGACCTGCGCCGGGCGCGGGAGGTCGTGGACTACCTCGCCGAGCGCCGCCCCGGGACGTACCGGCTGGGCTGAGGGGGCGCCGGTACCCTGGCTCCCGTGCTGATGCGGATGTCGACCCTGTTCCTGCGGACCCTGCGGGAGGACCCGGTCGAGGCCGAGGTCGCCAGCCACAAGCTGCTGGTGCGGGCCGGGTACGTCCGGCGCGCCGCCCCCGGGATCTACACCTGGCTGCCGCTGGGGCTGAAGGTCCTGCGCAAGATCGAGGCCGTCGTGCGCGAGGAGATGGACGCCGCCGGCGCCCAGGAGGTCCACTTCCCGGCGCTGCTGCCGCGCGAGCCCTACGAGGCGACGAACCGCTGGAGCGACTACGGCGACGGCATCTTCAAGCTCAAGGACCGCAAGGGCGCCGACTACCTCCTGGCGCCCACGCACGAGGAGATGTTCACGCTGCTGGTCAAGGACCTGTACTCCTCGTACAAGGACCTGCCGCTGTCGATCTACCAGATCCAGACCAAGTACCGGGACGAGGCGCGTCCGCGCGCGGGGATCCTGCGCGGCCGCGAGTTCACGATGAAGGACTCCTACAGCTTCGACGTCGACGACGCGGGCCTGGAGAAGTCCTACGACCTGCACCGCGAGGCGTACGTCAAGATCTTCGCCCGCCTGGGCCTGGACTTCGTCATCGTCTCGGCGATGTCCGGGGCCATGGGAGGTTCGCGCAGCGAGGAGTTCCTGCACCCCACCGCGATCGGTGAGGACACGTTCGTGCGCTCGCCCGGCGGGTACGCCGCCAACGTCGAGGCCGTGACGACCCTGGCGCCCGCTCCGGTCCCCTTCGACGGCCTGCCCGCCGCGCACGTCGAGGACACCCCCGACACCCCGACCATCGAGACCCTCGTCGCGGTCTCGAACGAGAAGCACCCGCGCGCCGACCGCCCGTGGACGGCCGCGGACACGCTGAAGAACGTCATCGTGGTCCTCAGGCACCCGGACGGGACGCGCGAACCGCTGGCGATCGGGGTTCCCGGCGACCGCGAGGTCGACGCCAAGCGGCTGGAGGCGGCGCTGTCCCCGGCCGAGGTCGAGCCCTTCGAGGCCGCCGACTTCGCGAAGCACCCCGCGCTGGTCAAGGGGTACATCGGGCCCGGTGCCCTGGGCTCGGAGAACGCCTCCGGCATCCGCTACCTCGTCGACCCGCGCGTCGTCGACGGCACGGCCTGGGTCACCGGCGCCGACGCCCCCGGCCGGCACGTCTACGACCTCGTCGCCGGCCGCGACTTCACCCCCGACGGGTTCGTCGAGGCCGCCGAGGTCAAGGAGGGCGACCCCGCCCCGGACGGTTCCGGTCCGCTGGAACTGGCCCGCGGCATCGAGATCGGGCACATCTTCGCCCTCGGCCGCCGCTTCGCCGAGGCCCTGGACCTGAAGGTGCTGGACGAGAACGGCAAGCAGGTCGTCGTGACCATGGGGTCCTACGGCATCGGCGTCACCCGGGCCATGGCCTGCGTCGCCGAGGGCAACCACGACGACAAGGGGCTGGTCTGGCCCCGTGCGCTCGCGCCGGCCGACGTCCACGTCGTCGCCACGGGCAAGGACGCGGCGGTCTTCGAGACGGCGCAGCGGATCGCCACCGAGCTCGAGGCCACCGGCGTCGAGGTCCTCTACGACGACCGCCCGAAGGTGTCCCCGGGCGTGAAGTTCAAGGACGCCGAGCTCATCGGCGTCCCGACGATCCTCGTCGTGGGCAAGGGGCTGGCCGAGGGGCTCGTGGAGCTGAAGGACCGCCGCAGCGGCGGGTCCGAGCAGGTCCCGGTCGCCGAGGCCGTCAGCCGAGTCGCCGCCGTCGTGCGCGGCTGAGGAGCAGGTTCGACAGCCGAGCCGCCACGGTGGTCCCCGCGACCACCGTGGCGGCCACCCCCGCCGCGACGGCGACGGTCGTGGAGGTGTTCTGCTCGGCCCCCGCGCGTCCCGCCGCGACCCAGCCGAGCCCCCAGGCCAGGCCCGCGCCGAACGCCAGCCGCCCGCGCGAGCGCACCGCGGTGAACGCGCCCACCGCGGTCGCGACGCCGAGGACGCCCACGGCCCAGCCGGTCTCACCGCCCGTCAGGCCCGACGCGCGCAGTGCCGCCGCCGTGTTCGCCACCGTCGCGATCGACACCCACCCCAGGTAGAGCCCCACGGTCCCGTCGACGAGCACCGCCTCGACCCGCGAGGTGGGCCGCTCGCGCAGCAGCAGCGTGAAGGTCCGCACGAGGACGACGAGCAGCACCGCGATGACGACCACGGACAGCCACAGGCCCCCGGCTTGGACGGTCCCGATCCACACCGCGTTCAGCAGCAGCGACGCCGCCGTCCACCACCCCGTCGCGCGCTGGCGGGGGTCCTCCCGGTGCGCGGGCAGCGCCTGCCAGGCGGACAGCCCGACGAGCCCGGTGTAGATCACCGACCAGACGCCGAACGCGGGTCCGGCGGGAGCCACCAGCGTCGAGTCCGCCGACAGCGCCCCACCGGCGGCCGAGGCGATCGGGGTACCCCCGAACGCCCCCGAACCGATGGCGGCACCGGCGATGCCGAGCACCGCGCTGGCCACCACGACCACCTGCCGCACGCCGTCGCGGGATCCGGTGCGGGAGATCGCGTCGCTGCTCACGCGGTCATCGTCCCCTCGCCCGTCCCGCCCCGCACTCCGGCCGGCTCAGCGCGCACCGTCCTCGAACAGCCAGCGGGGGCGGCGCAGGTACTCTCCCACCACGCGCGCCGTCCCGGGCACCTGCGCGGCCCAGACCGCCGGGGGCAGGGCGTCCTGCCGGTGGGTGGTGGTCCAGCCCAGCATCTGCAGCCGGCGCACGACGGACAGCGCCGCCGCGACCTCGAGGTCCTCCTCGGACAGCGGGCGCACCGTCCGGTAGCCGGCCAGCCACGCCGAGGCGAGCGCGGGGGTGAAGTCCTCGTGCTCGATGAAGCTCAGGGCGGCGGCGAAGTCCCACAGCAGCCTGGCCCACCCGCAGTCGTCGAAGTCGATGACGGTCAGCCGCCCCGCCCGGTCGACCATGAGGTTCGAGGGGCGCAGGTCGGCGTGGACGAGCCCGGTCGGGGTCGCGGTGGCCAGGACGGCGCGCGCGGCGAGTTCCCCCCGCTCGCACACGTCCCGCTGCTGCGGGCTCAGGGCGGCCCGGCGCCAGTCGCCCCAGCGGCTGCCCGCCCCCAGCGCGTCGTCGAGGTCCCAGTCGAACCGGGTGAAACCCCGCGGCGGGGTCCAGGCGCCGACGTGCTCGTGCAGCGCGGCGGTCGTCGCGCCGATCTCGGCGTACCGGGCGCGCACGACGTCCAGGTCGACGTCGCCGGCGGCCAGGACGTCCTCGAGGACCTCGCCGTCGACGAACCCGAACTGCACGGCGAACCAGCGCGCGCCGGTCTCGTCGGTGAAGGCGTGGACCAGGGAACCGTCGCGCAGCGCTCGCACCTCGGGCACCCGCACGTCGGTGTCCTCGCCGACGGCCCGCACCCAGTGCAGCTCCGCCTCGATCTGCGCGGCGTCGGCGACGTACCCGGGTCGGTGGACCCGCAGCACCCCGACCGGTGACCCGCCGGTCTCGACGCGGAAGGTCGCGTTCTCCGAGACGGCGATGAGCGTGAGCGAGGTGGCGGCGGGCAGGCCCCAGGCGTCGAGCACCGTGCGGTGCAGCCAGCCGGGGGCGGGGTCCCCGCGGCGCAGGGACGCGAACCGCGCGAACGGTGGAGCGGACGGTGCGGCGGTGGGTGCGGCGGTGGGTGCGGCGGTGGGTGCGGCGGTGGGTGCGGTGGTGGGTGCGGTGGTGGGTGCGGTCACGGGAACTCCCCGGGAGCGGGGAGGGCTGGGCGCCGCGACGATCCTGGCACGGGCACGCCCCGGCGGCGGGCCCCGTAACGAACAGTTCACACGACCGGTGCGGAGTTGACGCGCCGGAAACGCGGGGCGAACCAGCGGGTCACCGGCGGCCGTCAGGATCGCGGCGACAGCCACCGCCGTGAGGGTTCGGGCGCCACCACGTCGAGCGCAGCGCGAGGAGAACCATGAGCACCCCCACCCGGTCCACCATCATGGACACCAACAGCTTCCGGTCCGAGCACGCCGCGGGGCTCGACCCGGCGGCGCGGGGTCTGACGCAGCGCCGCGAACGGGTCCTGGGGGGTTCCTACCGGTTGTTCTACCGCCGGCCGGTCCACCTGGTGCGGGGTGAGGGGCAGTACCTGTTCGACGCCGACGGGCGCCGGTACCTGGACCTGTACAACAACGTCGCCAGCATCGGGCACTGCCACCCGGCCGTCGTCGAGGCCGTCACGGCCCAGCTGCAGCAGCTGAACACGCACACGCGGTACCTGCACGAGACGATCCTCGACTACACCGACGAGATCCTCGCGACGCTCCCCGCGGTCCCCGCCCCGGGGACGTGGAAGGCGATGTACCAGTGCACGGGCTCGGAGGCCAACGACCTCGCGGTCCGCGTCGCGCGCGAGTTCAGCGGGAACCTCGGCGTCATCGCCACGAGCGAGGCGTACCACGGGACGAGCGACCTGACGTCGGGTTTCTCCCCGGCGCTGGGGTCGGGCCAGCCCCTGGCCCCGACCACCCGCCTCGTCCCCGCCCCCGACGCCTACCGGCAGGGCCTGCCGCCCGCCAGGCTCGGCCCCTGGTTCGCCGACCGCGTGCGCGAGGCCGTCGCGTCCCTGCAGGCCGACGGGTTCGGCGTCGCCGCGTTCATCGCGGACTCCGTGTTCTCCTCCGACGGCGTCCTGCCGGGGCGGCGCGGGTTCCTCGCCGAGGCCGTCGACGTGGTGCGCGCCGCCGGTGGCGTGTTCATCGCCGACGAGGTGCAGCCGGGGTTCGCCCGGACCGGGGAGGAGTTCTGGGGGTTCGCCCGGCACGGGCTGGTCCCCGAGCTCGTGACCACGGGCAAACCCATGGGCAACGGCATCCCGGTCTCGGGCCTGTTCGCGCGCGAGGACGTGCTGCGGGCCTTCAGCGACCGCGTCCCGTACTTCAACACGTTCGGCGGCAACCCCGTCTCGATGGCGGCCGCCCGCGCCGTCCTGCGGGTCCTGCGCGAGGAGGGCCTGCAGGAGCACGCGCTCGAGGTCGGCGCCCGGTTCCGGGACGCGCTGGACGCGCTGGCCGTCGCCCACGAGGCCGTGGGCGACGTCCGCGGGGTGGGGTTGTTCACCGGCCTCGAACTCGTCACGGACCGCTCGACGCGCGAGCCGGACCGCGACCTGGCCCTGGCGGTCCTGGAGGAGCTGCGCGAGCGCGGCGTCCTCACCTCGGTCGCCGGGCCCCACGGCAACGTCCTCAAGCTGCGCCCGCCGCTGGTCTTCGCGGCCGGTGACGTGGACACGGTGGTACGGGCCCTGGACGAGTCCCTCACGGCCCTCGGGGCCTGATCGCGGGCCGGTCCGCAGCGGGGTCCCGTGAGCTCACGGTGCGTCGGGGTGCTCCTGCGCGAAGCGCGGCCCGGCCAGCCCCAGGCGCAGGCGCCGGCGCAGGGCGAGCAGCCACCACGCGAACGCCACGCCGACGATGCCGGCGAAGACGAAGCCGTTGCCCGCGAACGCGGGCAGGAACAGCAGGGCGGTCTCCACGGCGGCGAAGACCACCAGGCTCACGACCAGCAGCGGGGTCCGGGCCCGGCCGAGGTCGAAGGTCCCGGGTTCGGCGGCGGGGATGCGCCCGCGCCGCGTGGCCACGAGCAGACCGACCGTCTGCAGCACGTAGGTGGTGAAGAACGCCAGCGTCGCGATGCCGAGGAAGTAGTTGAAGGCCTGCTGGCTCACCAGCGCCGACGACAGCAGCAGCAGCGACACGACGCCCAGGGTCAGCACCGCCGTGGTGGGGGTCTTGCGGGTGGGGTCCACGTGCCGCAGGGCCCGGGAGAACGGCATCATGTTGTCGCGCGAGAGCGAGTACAGCAGGCGCGTCCCGACGAGGACGTTCGCCAGCAGGCACACCAGGATGTTCGTCAGGGCGACCGCCACGACGACGCGGGAGAACACCGGGCCGAGCTGCTGACTGATGATCTCCTCGATCGGGGCGGGGGAGTCCGCCAGCGCCGTGGGGTCCTTGATCGCCAGCACGTACACGAGGTACATGCCGAACTCGATGACGCACGACGTCGCGAAGGCGTAGAACATGGTGCGCGGGATCACCCGGCGGGCGTCGCGGGTCTCCTCGGCCACGTCGGCGACGGCCTCCACCCCCACCAGGCCGAAGAAGGGACCGAGGGAGGCCGCGAGCCAGGCCAGGACGTAGGGCGTCGCGGCGTCCGGGCTCGTGCCGGAGAACAGCGAGGACAGGGGCTGGGCGTTGCCGGGGACGGCGAAGGCCACGACGGCCACCACGAGCGTCACCCCGAGAGTGACGACGAGCTCGAGCCCGACCCCGATGTTGTTGATGAAGGTGGCCAGTCGCACCCGGTAGGCGTTGACCAGGACGCACAGGCTCACCACGGCCATGGCGATGCCGATCTGGCCGCCCTGCGTGAGACGCCAGTCGAACACGCTGCCGACGTACCCCGCGAAGACGTACCCCAGGCTCGTCATCCCGCTCACCCAGCCGAACAGCGCGCAGGCGCCGGTGAACCAGCCGAAGCTGGACCCGTTGAGCCGACTCGTCCACTGGTAGGCGTAGCCGGCGAGCGGGATCTTGGCTGCGACGTCGGCGGCGATCAGCGTCCACAGCAGGAAGACCGGGATGGCGAGGAAGAGCGTCCAGATGAACGGCGACCCGGCGTTGAGGTAGCCGGCCCCGAACCCGGTGAAGACGGCCGTCGTGGCGCTGATGGTGGAGAACCCGATCGCGAAGGAGGCGACGCGGCCCACCGACCGGTCCAGCTTCTGCTCGTACCCGAACTCGGCCAGCCGGTCGTCCTCGTCCTCCCCGATCCGGCGCGGGGGCGGCGCCAGGTCGGTGCGCGGTGGCCTCACCTGGTCGGTCATGGCGCAACTCCTCGTCTCGTCGGGTGACCCGGCGGCCGCGCCGCGGGTTGTGGAGGAGTGAACCCGCCGCTCGCGCCCGCACGGAAGGACGAAACTCGCATCAGCTCTTAGGCAGTGGTTATCACGGGTGCTCCCGCGTGGCGGGGATCCGGTCCCTCAGGTGCTGCACGAGGCGCCAGGCCGGCGCCGAGAGCCGGTCCGGGCGCCAGGCCAGGCAGGTGTAGCTCACGGGACGGTCGAGGATCGGGACGAAGCGGATGCCCGGACGGTCGTAGAGCCGGCGCAGGGACGAGGTGGTGAAGCTGATGCCCACCCCCCGGGCGATCAGGGTGGTCTCGGCCTCGTAGGTGGCGGCCTCGGCGGCGACGTGCGCGGGGCGGCCCCCGCGGGCGTCGGAGGCCATCCAGTAGTCGCGCCACACCCCCGCCGACCCCGGGGCCACCACGAGGGGCTCGTCGAGCAGTTCCTCGATCCGCAGCTCGGTCCGCCCGGCCAGCCGGTGCGTGCGCGGCAGGCACGCCACCCAGGACTCCTCGGCGACCACGACGGACTGCAGGTCGGGCACGTCGACGGGAGGGCGCAGCAGAGCGATGTCGCAGGCCCCCGAGGCCAGACCTGCGCTGGGATCGGTGAAGTCGAACTCGGTGGTCTCGACCGTCAGGCCGGGCAGGGCCTGGTCCACGCCGTCGAGCAGCTGGAACAGCAGGTCCGCCCCGGTGCCGATGAGGTACCCGATCCGCACCCGGGCGCTGTCGACGATCGAGGCCGCTGCGTCGAGCGCGGAATCCACCTCCCGCAGCGCCGAGCGCACGTGCGGCAACCACTCGCGTCCCACCTCCGTCAGGCTCACCGAGTGGGTGTCGCGGTCGAACAACCGCGCCCCCACCGAGCCCTCGAGCTGGCGGATCGCCGAGGACAGCGCCGGCTGGGAGATGTAGAGCCGCTCGGCGGCGCGACGGTAGTTCAGCTCCCGGCCGAGGGTCTCGAAGTACCTCAGCAGCCGCAGGGTGACGTCGCGGTTCACGGGTGATCACCTCCGTTGCGATAACCCTTCGTTATCTCGCGATCGTAACTTCGTCCTTCCGTCCGGGGGAAGGCCCCGTCAGGGTCGGCTCATGACCAGCGCGCACGGCACCCTCACCCTCCAGACCCCTGCCCGCCAGGAGTTCTTCGACGTCACCGACCGGTTCGAGGAGTTCGTCCGCGGCACCGGGGTCCGGGACGGGCTGGCCGTCGCGTCCTCGGCGCACACCAGCTGCTGCGTGCTGCTGCAGGAGGAGTCCGAGGACGTCACCTACCACGGGACCCAGTTCCTGCTGCAGGACACCCTGGACGCACTGGCGAAGATCGCCCCTCCGACCCGGCACGAGGGGCAGTACCTGCACCCCGGACCCGTCCACATCGCCAACGCCGCCCGCCTGCGCGACGAGCTCCCGCAGTGGGGGCTCAACACCGACGGGCACATCCTGTCCAGCCTCCTCGGGCGCTCCGAGACCGTCCCGCTCGTCGACGGCGGTCTCGTCCTGGGGGAGTTCGGCCGGGTGTGGTTCGGGGACCTCGACGCGGTCCGGGCCCGCACCCGCACGGTGCACTTCCACGTGCTGGGGGACTGAGGCGTGCTGGTCTACGCCGTCGACCTGGGCACCACCAACGTCAAGGTGGTCCTGTTCGACGAGGACCTGCACCGCCTCGCCGTGGCCTGCGCCCCGGCCACGTACGACCGGGCCGGCGAGCGCGTGGAGTTCTCGCCGGACGCGCTCTTCGCCACCGTCCTCGACCTCGTCCACCGCTGCCACCGCGACGCCGGCGAACCGCGGGGGCACGAGGCCGTGCTGAGCCTGACGGGTCAGGCGGAGTCCCTCGTGCTCAACGACGCCGACGGTCGCCCCGTGCGTCCCGGGCTGTCGTGGCTGGACGCTCGCGCCGCGGCGCAGGCCCGCGAGATCGGCGAGGAGTTCGGCGTCGAGGACGCCTTCGCCCGCACCGGGCAGCCCGTCCCGACCGCCACCTGGCCGGCGGCCAAGCTGCGCTGGCTGGCCCAGCACGAACCCGCCACCCTGCGCGCGGCCGCGCAGGTGCTGATGGTCAAGGACGACCTCGTCCGCCGGCTCGTCGGCACGAGCGCCGGGGAGCTCACGACCCGGGGTTTCAGCTACCTCTACGACATCCGGGCCCGCCGGTGGTGGACGGAACTGCTGGACTTCCTCGACGTGCCCGAGAAGGCCCTTGCCGAGGTCGTCCCCGCCGGCACCGACCTCGGTCCCGTGCTGCCGGCCGTCGCCGACCTGCTGCCGACCGCGGAGTCCTACCGGGTCAACGCCGGTGCGCTGGACCACTTCTGCGCCATGGCCGGGACCGGCTCCTACGTCCCGGGGGTCGTCAGCGAGTCCGCCGGGACCGTCCTGTCGCTGTCCGTCCTCGTCGAGGACTGGACGTTCGACCCCGCGCGGCGGGTGTCGTACCACCCGGGGCTGCGGGCCGGGGAGACCGTGCTGTTCGACGGCATCGACTGCGGCGCCGTGGCCCTGGACTGGTTCCGCCGCGAAGGTCTGGCCGGGATCGCGTTCGAGGAGCTGGAGGACCTCCTGCGGAACCGGCCCGAACGCGAGGCCCCGTTCTTCCTCCCCTACCTGACGGGGGTCAACCCGCCCGACTACTTCCCGGACGCCCACGGGGCCTTCCTCGACCTGGACCTCGGCCACGGCCGCGCCGACCTCGCCCACGCCGTCCAGGAGGGGGTCGCCCACCTGCTGCGCCGCACCGTCGACCACCTCGGCACCGGCGTCCACCAGATCGTGTCCACCGGCGGCGGGGCGGGTTCGGCGCACTGGAACCAGCTCAAGGCCGACGTGTGCGGTGTGGACCTCCTGGTCCCCGCGGAGCGGGAGGCGACCTGCCGGGGCGCCGCCGTGCTGGCCCTCGTCGCCGCGGGCCGCCTCGGCGACCTCGACGAGGCACCGGCACCGGTACCCGCCCCGACCCGGTACCGGGCCCACCACGGCCCCGACCGCGCACGACGCTACGCGCGGTTCGAGGACCACCTCACCCGGTTGTTCGGCCTATGACCCGGCCGACGACCCGACCCACGACCCCACCGATCGCGGAGGACCGACCCGTGCTGCTCGCCTGCTCCTCACCGATGGTCCCGGCAGGGACCCTGACCCAGAAGGCCCGGCTGCTGCGGCAGTGGGGTTTCGACGCCCTCGCCGTGTTCTGGCCGCTGGCGGACTGGACCCCCGCCGTCCGGGCGGAACTCGTGGGCCTGGAGGCCGCCACGGGGGTGCGCCCCGTGGAGTTCGTGCTGACCGACGCCGTCTACGGCAAGGCCATGGACCCCGACCTCGACCTGCGGGCCCGGTGCCGGGCGATGTACCGGGAGGCGGCCGGGGTGTGCGCCGAGCTGGGGGCCGTCACCGAGATCGAGTTCGAGTACGGACCCCAGGACCCGCTGCCGCTGTTCCACCCCTTCCAGCAGCTCGACGCCGGGCAGCGGGAGGGTTTCTGCACCTTCTACCGCGAGCTCCTGGAGGTCGTGACCGGGACCGCGGGACGGGTCCTGCTCGAACCCCTGAACCGCTACGAGAGCCGCTACCTCAACCGCGTGGAGGACAACCTCGCGATCCTGGAGGAGGTCGCTCACCCCAACGCGGGGCTGCTGCCCGACACGTTCCACCTGTCCCTGGAGGAGTCCGACCTCGGCGCGGCCCTGCGCCGGGCGGGCGACCACGTCGCGCACGTCCACCTCGGGGACAGCAACCGGCTGCTGCCGGGGCACGGGCTGCTGGAGTGGGAGGAGGTCTTCGCGGCCCTGCGCGACATCGGGTACGCGGGGGCGCTGAACCTCGAGTGCTCGACCGAGGGTGATCCCGCGCTCTCGCTGCCGCCGACGGTGGCCCGCCTGCGCGGGCTGATCGCCGCGTGATCACCGCTCCGTTCTTCGAGATCGGCCCGAAGAACCTGCTGCGGCTGCCCGCGCTGGAGGCCCTGGCGGTCGCAGCGGGCCGGGCCGGGGCCGAGCACGGCGTGGAGGTGCTGCTCACCGTCCCCACCGCCTTCGTCGCCCCGGTGCAGCGGCTCGGCGCGGGGGTCGTCGTCCTGGCCCAGGGGATGGACACCGACCGCCCGGGGCCGTCGGTGAACCGGGTGACGGCCGAGGCGCTCGTCGACGCCGGCGCGGCGGGCGTGCTGCTCGACCACGAGGCCGACCGGCTCGACCCCGCCGACCTGCAGCGCTGCCTGGAGCGGGCCCGGGAGGTGGGTCTGGCCACCGTGGTCTGCGCCGGGACCACCGAGGCCGCCCTCGACGTCGCGCGCGGGTGCGACGTCGTGCTCTACGAGCCCCCCGACCTGATCGGGACCGCCGCCGACGGGCCCCGGGACTGGATCGGCGGGTCCACCGCCGCCCTCCGGCGGGCGAACCCGGGCGTGCTCGTGATGCACGCCGGGGGCGTGGCCTCGCCCCGCACCGCCCGCGCCGTCCTCGCCGCCGGCGCCGACGGCACGGGATCCACCAGCGGCGTCCTCACCGCCCCGGACCCCGCCGGGGCCGCCCGGGCGTTCATCGCCGCGACCCGGAGCGGGTGGGACGCGTTCCGCACCACCACCGGACCTACCACCGAACCGCTCACCGAACCGCTCACCGACCTGAGGAGAAACCCGTGAACAGCACGCTGAAGGGCCGCACCGCACTCGTCACCGGCGGTGCCCGCGGCATCGGTCTCACCCTCGCGCGCGCCTTCGCGGCCGAGGGCGCGGACGTCGCCCTCGTCGACCTGCTGGAGAACGTGCAGGAGGCGGCCGGGGCCGTCGCCGAGGAGTTCGGCGTCCGGGCCGTCGGGCACCGCGTCGACGTCACCGACCAGGACGCGGTGCGCGCCGCGGTGCGTTCGGTCACCGAGGAGCTCGGCACCCCCCAGGTCCTGCTCACCGCGGCGGGCATCGAGATCAACGGCGACTCGGTCGACGTCACGGCTGCGCAGTGGCGCAAGGTGATCGACGTCAACCTCACGGGGACGTTCTTCGCGGCCCAGGCCTTCGCCGAGCAGCTGCTGCGCCAGGGGCTGCCGGGCAGTGCCGTCCTCATCGCCTCGATGTCGGGCTCCATCGTCAACGTCCCGCAGTGGGCCGCCTCGTACAACGCCTCCAAGGCCGCCGTCGCCCACCTGGGCAGGTCGCTGGCGGTCGAGTGGGCGGCCTCGGGGATCCGGGTCAACTCGATCTCCCCCGGCTACGTGCTGACCGACCTGACGCGGGCGATCCTCGAGCGCGACCCCGCCCTGCGGGCCGACTGGGAAGCACGGATCCCGCAGGGCCGGATGGCCCTGCCCACCGACCTGTCCGGGCTCGTGACGTTCCTCGCCGGGGACTCCTCCGGCTACCTCACGGCGCAGGACATCGTCATCGACGGCGGCTACACCGCGGTCTGAGGACCGCCCGGCGCGACGGGGTCAGGCTTCGAGGTCCACCACGACGGCCGCGTGGTCGCTGGCCCACACCCCGTCGACGGGTGCGGTCGCCGCGAGGCGCACGTCGCGCACCGAGCCCACGCCGCTGAAGGGGGCCAGCCCGACCAGGACGTGGTCGATGCGCGCGCTGGGCTGGTGGACGCGGGCCACGAAGGGGTTCGCGCGGTCCCAGGTGAACCCCGGGTCGCGCGGGTCGGCGAACCGCCAGGAGTCGACGAGCACGAACCCCGGGACGGGCCCGGGCGTCAGGTAGCCGTGGCACAGGCGCAGCTCGTCGGACTCGGCGACGGCGTTGAAGTCGCCGGTCAGCACGGGCGGGTAGCGCTCGTCCCTGACCCGCCCCGCGGCGACGAACGGCACGAGCTCGCGCACCTGCGCCACCCGGACCGCCGACTCGGCGGGGGAGGAGTTCAGGTGCGTCGTGGTGAACGGCAGCGGGCGGCGCGGGGCGTCGACGAGGACCTGCAGGGCGGTGCGGCCCTCGTCCTCCCAGCCGCCGCCGGGCAGGTCCACGGCCTCCTCGGACAGGAACGGCCACCGGGACAGCACCGCGTTGCCGAACTCCACGGAGTTGGCGACGGCGGGGTCCTCGCCGTTGAACAGCAGCCGCCGGCGCCAGCGCTCGGGGGCGGGCGAGGGCGACCACGCGACGTGCATCCCGAGCTCGGCGCCCAGCCAGTGCGCGAGGTTCTCGTCCGCGTCGGCCCACACCTCCTGCAGGCCCACGACGTCGGGGTCCTCGGCGCGCAGCACGGCCAGCAGGGCCTCGCGGCGCGCCCGCCAGTCCCCGAACCGCCACCACACGTTCCAGGTCATCACGCGCAGCGAGGTCGTGTCGCGCAGCGGTGCTCCGTCGCGGGGGTCCGCAGGTCGTGTGCTCATCTCGCGCGCAGTCTCGCAGCCGGTTCCGGCCGCCCGTTCAGGGGGTGCGGCTCGTGGTGGGACTCCCCGCCGGCTCCGTGGTGGGGGCGGGCGAGCCGTCCTCGCCGAGCTCGGGGGAACCGGGGAAGGCGAGCACCGACGACCCCCAGCGGTGGGCGCGGCGGGCCGCGGTCAGCACCGCCCGGCCGCAGGCGTCGCGGTCCGGGGTGGAGGCCGCGACGACGTCCGCGTACAGCGTCGCGAGACGTTCGTCCATCGAGGCCGCCAGGGCGAGCGCGGCCTGCGCGGTGGGGGCGGCGACGTCGTAGCCGGCCGCGGCCTGGACCGGGGTGGCCCCCCGGGCGGTGAGCAGGTCGACGAGGTCGTCGCGGGCGGTGCGGTGGGCCTGCAGGTCGCCCGCGGCCTCGGTGCGGCGGGGCTCGGGCAGGCGGGCGACGACCAGGGCGTAGCCGTGGACGGCGGCGTGCTCGCCGGCCAGGGCCCGCTGCAGCGCCGCGGTGCCGGGGTTCTCCGCCTCACCGGTGGGCGGGCCCGCGGGGGTCGTGGCGGTCGTGGGCGCGGGGGGTGCCGGGGTCGGTTCGCCCGTCGGGGGGACCGGGTCGGGTGCGGGCCCGGTGCCCGTCGCGGCGGCCACGGCGTCGGCCAGGACCGCGCGGGAGGCCGCGAGCGAGACCAGCAGCCGGGCCGTCGCACCGCCCACGACCGCCCCCGTCGAGGTGGCGAGGGCGAGCACCGTCCCGGCGCCGGTGGCCAGCCGGTCCGCGACCGTCCCGGCGTCGGTGGCCGGGCCGGTCGGGGTGGGCGTGGCGGGGTCGCCCCCGAGGGCGACGAGGTGGGCCTGGACCACCTGGACCCCTTGCAGCGCAGCGGTTCGCAGGGGCTCGGCGCCGGTCGCTGCGCTGCTCAGCAGGGTGAGCAGGTCGCGGCTGGAGGCCACGGCGGCCTCGCGCGCGTCGTCGTCGGGGCCGGGTTGCGCGGTGGGGGTCGCCTCCGGTCCGGGCACCCAGCGGACCCCGCACCCGCTCACCCCGAGCGCGACGGCCGCGAGGGGGCCGAGCAGGGCGCGGCGGGAGAGGGGGACCGGACGCGGGCGGGGCACGGGGACCGATCGTGCCAGGGCCCCGCTCGGCTGCCGAACCTGCCTCGCGCAGCCCCTAGGATGGGCGGTCGTGCCCGGCCCGGTCCCGCACCGGCCCCGGCACCTCTGACAACTCGAGAACAGGGAGGAGCCGTCGTGTCGACGCTCGAGGAGACCGTGACCGCGGTCCTGACCCCCGTGTTCGCCCCCGGGACCGAGCTCGGTGCCGTCCTCGTCCTCGACGACGTCGACGTGAGCACCGCCGGCCGTCGCCGGGTCGTGCGCGTCGTCGTCGACGGGGCCGGTGACGAACCCGGCGAGATCGACCTCGACGCCGTGGCCGCCGCCTCCACGGCCGTGTCCGCGGCCCTGGACGACGCGAACGCGCTGGGGGACGTGCCCTACACCCTCGAGGTCACCTCGCCCGGGGTCGACCGGCCGCTGACGACGCCGCGGCACTGGTCGCGGGCCCGGGGCCGGCTCGTGCGCGCCGTGCTCGCCGACGGCGGCGCGGTGCTCGTGCGGGTGGAGTCCGTGGACGCCGACGGCGTGCACGGCACGGGGGAACCGCAGATGGTCAAGGGCAAGCCGCCGCGCGCCAAGGACGTCGGGGCCGCGCACGACCTGGCCTGGGCGGACCTGGTCCGCGGCGAGGTGCAGGTCGAGTTCCGCCGGCCGGGGCAGGACATCGAGGACCTCGTGGCGGACGAGGACGAGACCGACGAGCTGGACGAGACGGACGAGGACGAGCAGTGAACATCGACATGTCCGCGCTGAGGCTGCTGGAGCGCGAGAAGGAGATCTCCTTCGACACGCTCGTGCGCGCCATCGAGCAGGCGCTCATGGTGGCCTACCACCGCACCGAGCACACCGACCACAAGGCGCACCCCGACGCCCGCATCGAGCTCGACCGCACCAGCGGCGAGGTCCGGGTCTGGGCCAAGGAGCGCGACGACGACGGGACCGTCGTCGGTGAGTTCGACGACACGCCCAGCGGTTTCGGCCGGATCGCGGCCGCCACGGCGCGCCAGGTCATCCTGCAGCGCCTGCGCGACGCCGAGGACGACGCCGTGCTCGGCGAGTTCGCCGACACCGAGGGCGAGATCGTCTCCGGGATCGTGCAGCAGGGCCGCGACCCGCGGATGGTCCAGGTGGACCTCGGCACGCTCGAGGGCGTCCTGCCGCCGGCCGAGCAGGTGCCGGGGGAGAAGTACGAGCACGGCTCGCGCATCCGGTGCTTCGTCGTGAGCGTGAAGAAGGGCCCGAAGGGTCCGCAGGTCGTGCTGTCGCGCTCGCACCCCCAGCTGGTCCGCAAGCTCTTCGCCCTCGAGGTCCCCGAGATCGCCGACGGCACCGTGCAGATCACGGCCCTGTCGCGCGAGGCCGGGCACCGCTCGAAGATGGCCGTGCACGCCACGCGCCCGGGCGTCAACGCCAAGGGCGCGTGCATCGGCCCGATGGGGCAGCGCGTGCGCGCCGTGATGGCCGAGCTGCGCGGCGAGAAGATCGACATCGTCGACTACAGCGAGGACCCGGCGCAGTTCGTCGGCAACGCGCTGTCGCCCGCGCGGGTCAGCTCGGTCGAGGTCGTCGACCTCGCGGCGCGCTCGGCGCGCGTCGTCGTGCCCGACTACCAGCTCTCCCTGGCCATCGGCAAGGAGGGCCAGAACGCCCGGCTGGCCGCCAAGCTCACGGGCTGGCGCATCGACATCCGCCCGGACACCCAGGTGGAGCGGTCGAGCGAGGGCTGAGCGGGAAGGCTAGACTGTTCCCCATCGTTACACTGCCTGCGACCGGTCCTACCGACCGGCGGTCCGCCGAGCCCGCGCTGCACCCGCAGCGCACCTGCGTCGGCTGCCGCCGCCGGGGTGACCGGCCGTCGCTGCTGAGAGTCGTCGTCGCACCGGACGCGGAGGGTCACCTCCTCGTCGACGCGCGGCGCAGGCTCCCGGGCAGGGGCGCGTGGTTGCACCAGAGCACCGCGTGCCTGGAGCTGGCGGACAAGCGCAGGGCCTGGCCCCGCGCGTTGCGCCGCGCGGCTCCCCTCGACACCTCGGGCGTACGGTCCTTCCTGGACCGGCACCCGCCCGGGGCCGTCGTGTCCACCACCACCGATGAGAGCGGGTCGAACAGCTGATGAGCACCCGATGAGTCTCCAGCGATGAATCCCCCCGACTGATGACGGTCCGCGCCCGGTAGAGACGAGCCCGGACCGAGACAGGAGAGATGTGGCAAAGGTCCGGGTCTACGAGCTCGCCAAGGAGTTCGGAGTCGAGAGCAAGGTCGTGCTGACCACGCTCAAGGAGATGGGCGAGTTCGTGCGTTCCGCGAGCTCGACCGTCGAACCGCCGGTCATCCGGCGGCTGAAGGAGAAGTTCCCCAACGGGGGCGGCGCTGCGCCGTCGACCCGTCCGGCCCCGGCGGCGAAGCCGGGTCCGCGCCTGCCGCAGGGCGCCCGCCCGGGTCCGGCTCCGGCCGCCCGCCCGGCCGCACCCGCCCCCGCGGCTCCGGCGCCCGCGGCCCCGGCCGCTGAGGCGACCCCGGCTCCGGCGTCCGCGCCGACGCCGGCTCCGCAGGCCCCCGCGGCCTCGAACCCCGCCCCCGCGGCCACCCCGGCGTTCCAGGCGCCCGCCCCGGCTCCGGCCGAGCGGCCCGCCGCCCAGCGTCCGGCCGCCCCGGGTCAGCGCCCCACCCCGGGTGCGCGTCCGTCCACCCCGCCCGCCTCGGGTGGTCCCGGCCAGGGCCCGCGTCCGGGGGCCCGCCCCGGTGCCGGTGGTCCCGGTGCCCGTCCAGGTGCGCCCGGTCAGGGTGGTCCCGGTGCCCGCGGTCCGCGTCCGGGTGGCGAGCGTCCCGAGCGCGGCGAGCGTCCCGGTGGCGACCGTCCGCGCGGTGACCGTCCGCAGGGTGACCGTCAGGGTCGTCCCGGCGGTGCCGGTGCCCCCGGTGGTGCGCCCCGTCCCGGTGCGGGTGCCCCGCGTCCGGGCAACAACCCCTTCGCGACGAGCCAGGGCATGCCCCGGCCGCAGCGCGAGGGCGGTGCCCCGCGTCCGGGCAACAACCCGTTCGCGGCCAACCAGGGCATGCCCCGTCCCCAGGGACCGCGTCCCGGCGGTGCGCCCGGTCCGGGTGGTCCCCGTCCGGGTGGACCCCGTCCGAACCCGGGCATGATGCCGGCGCGTCCGACGGTCGGCCGTCCGGGTGCCGGTGCCGGTCGTCCCGGCGCCCCGGGCCGTGGTGGCCCCGGCGGCGGTCGCGGCGGCGGTGGCGGGTACGCCGGTCGTCCCGGTGGCGGTGCCCCCGGTGCCGGTGGCGGCGGCTTCGCCGGTCGTCCCGGTGGCGGTGGCCGTCCCGGCAACCGCGGCGGTACCCAGGGCGCGTTCGGTCGCGCCGGGGGCAAGCCGGCGCGCGGGCGCAAGTCCAAGCGGGCCAAGCGCCAGGAGTTCGAGGCGATGGCGGCCCCGACGCCCGGTGGCGTCTCGGTCCGTCGCGGCGACGGCACGACCGTCGTGCGCATCCGCCGCGGCGCGTCGCTGAGCGACTTCGCCGAGCGCATCGACGTCGACCCCGCGGCGCTGGTCACGGTCCTGTTCCACCTCGGTGAGATGGCGACCGCGACCCAGTCCCTCGACGAGGACACGTTCCAGGTGCTCGGCAACGAGCTCGGGTACGTCATCGAGGTCGTCTCGCCCGAGGACGAGGAGCGCGAGCTGCTCGCGGGCTTCTCCATCGACCTCGACGCCGAGCTGGAGGCCGAGGGCGACGACGAGCTCGAGGCGCGCCCGCCGGTCGTGACCGTCATGGGTCACGTCGACCACGGGAAGACCAAGCTCCTCGACGCCATCCGGTCCTCGGACGTGGTGGCCAAGGAGGCCGGTGGGATCACCCAGCACATCGGGGCCTACCAGGTCGTCAAGGAGCACGAGGGGATCGAACGTCCGATCACCTTCATCGACACCCCGGGTCACGAGGCCTTCACGGCCATGCGTGCGCGCGGTGCCAAGGTCACCGACATCGCGATCCTCGTGGTCGCGGCCGACGACGGCGTGATGCCCCAGACCATCGAGGCGCTCAACCACGCCCAGGCGGCCGACGTCCCGATCGTCGTCGCGGTCAACAAGGTGGACAAGGAGGGCGCGAACCCGGACAAGGTCCGGCAGCAGCTCACCGAGTACAACCTGGTGGCCGAGGAGTACGGCGGCGACACGATGTTCGTCAACGTCTCGGCGAAGCAGGGCATGGGTCTGGACGAGCTGCTCGAAGCGGTCCTGCTCACGGCCGACGCCTCGCTGGACCTGCGCGCGAACCCTGACAAGGACGCTCGCGGTGTGGCGATCGAGGGCAACCTCGACAAGGGCCGCGGCCCCGTCGCCACCGTCCTGGTCCAGTCGGGCACGTTGCGCGTCGGTGACGCGATCGTCGCCGGCACCGGCTACGGCCGCGTCCGCGCGATGATCGACGAGAACGGCGACAACGTCGACGAGGCGACCCCGTCGCGTCCGGTCCAGGTCCTGGGCCTGACGTCGGTCCCCGGGGCCGGGGACACGTTCCTGGCCGCTCCGGACGACCGCACCGCGCGTCAGATCGCGGAGAAGCGCGAGGCGCAGGAGCGCAACGCGGCCCTGGCGAAGGCGCGCAAGCGCATCACGCTGGAGGACTTCACCGCCGCTCTGGAGCGGGGCAAGGTCGAGAGCCTCAACCTCATCCTCAAGGGTGACGGTGCGGGTTCGGTCGAAGCCCTCGAGGACGCGCTGTTCAAGATCGACGTCGGCGACGAGGTCGAGCTGCGGGTGATCGACCGCGGGGTCGGTGCGGTGACGAAGAACAACGTCAACCTCGCCGTCGCCTCGAACGCGATCATCATCGGGTTCAACGTGCGCCCGGAGCAGCAGACCAAGGAGTACGCCGACCGCGAGGGCGTCGACATCCGCTTCTACTCGGTCATCTACGCGGCCATCGAGGACGTCGAGGCGTCCCTGAAGGGTCTGCTGAAGCCCGAGTTCGAAGAGGTCCAGCTCGGCACGGCGGAGGTCCGCGAGATCTTCCGCTCGTCGAAGTTCGGCAACATCGCCGGTTGCCTCGTCCGGTCGGGTCTCATCCGGCGCAACACCAAGGCGCGCGTGCTGCGCCGGGGTGTCGTGCACGGGGACAACCTCACCATCGAGTCGTTGCGCCGCTTCAAGGACGACGCCACCGAGGTCCGCGAGGGCTACGAGTGCGGTATCGGCCTGGGCTCGTACAACGACCTCCAGATCGACGACGTCATCGAGACGTACGAGATGCAGGAGAAGGCGCGCAGCTGATCGGCTGAGCCCACGACCCGGTGGCCGGGGCGGGACCGTCGCGGTCCCGCCCCGGCTGTCACCCCGCTGAGAACCAGCGCACACCCATGTTCACCGGAACCCTGACCGTCGACCTGCTCCTCGGCGACGTCCACTCCCTCAAGGGCAAGCGCAGCGTCGTGCGACCGCTCGTCGCCGAGCTGCGCCGGTCCTTCGAGGTCGCGGCCGCCGAGACCGGTCACCTGGACCTGCACCGCCGGGCCGAGGTGGCCGTCGCCGTCGTGGCCGCCGAGGCCGCCCGTTGCGCCGACGTGCTCGACCGCTGCGAACGACTCGTCGCGGCGCACCCGGAGTTCCAGATCCTCTCCGCCCGCCGGCAGTTCCTGTCGTCGGACGACTAGAACGCAGGAGTTTCCCGTGGTCGACCCCACCCGCGCCCGCAAGCTCGCCGACCGCATCAAGGTCGTCGTCGCCGACGCGCTGGAGAAGCGTGTCAAGGACCCCCGCCTGGGGTTCATCACCATCACCGACGCCCGCGTCACGAACGACCTGCAGCACGCCACGCTGTACTACACGGTCTTCGGCAGCGACGAGGAGAAGCAGGGCACCAGGATGGCCCTGGAGTCGGCCAAGGGCGTCCTGCGCTCGGAGGTCGGCAGGCGCACCGGCATCCGCCTGACCCCGACGCTGACGTTCACCGCCGACGAGGTCCCCGAGACCGCCCAGCAGATCACCGAGCTGCTGTCCAAGGCCGCCGAGCAGGACGCCCGCGTGGCGGCCCTGGCGGCGGGGGCCCAGCCCGCCGGTGAGCCCGACCCGTACAAGAAGCCCGCCGACCAGGACGACGCCTGGGACGACGAGGCGGACGACGAGGCGGACGACGAGGCGGACGACGAGGACGAGGTCGGGGAAGACCCCCACCGCGCCTGAGGTCGCGTGGCAGGCTGGGGTGGTGGATCCCGACCTGCCCGCCCTGGACGCTGGCCCCGGTGTGCCGGCGTTCTTCGTGGTGGTGTTCGTCCTCATCGCCCTGGTCGGCGTGGCCGTCGTCGTCGGCGGCCTGCGCTCGGCCCTGCGCGCCCGGGCCCGGTCCGCGGACGCGGCGCGCCTGGGCACCGCGGGGGTCACGACGACGGGTACGGTCGTGGACAACCGGATCACGAGCCACCACGAGCACCGGATGACCTTCTCGCCGATCGTGCGCTTCGACGCCGGTGGTCGGGAGGTCGTCGTGGTGGGCGAGCAGGTCTGGAACCGTTCCTTCGTCACGGGCCGGGCCGCGCAGGTCGTCTACGACCCGGCCGCCCCCGACCGCGCGCACGTGCGGGCCGAGGGCGGCAGCGTCGTCGGCCACGGCGTCACCGGGGTGGTCGTGGCCGTCTTCGGGGTCGTCTTCCTCGTGGTGGTGGCGGTGATGGCCCGGCTGGCCCTGTCGGTGTTCTGAGCCCGCCTCAGGCCTTGCGCGGCAGGGCCAGCGCGGCCAGGGCCCCGACGAAGGTGACGCCGGCCCCGACGAGGACCGCGTCCGGCGTCCCGGCCGAGAACCCGTCCGGGGTGAGGTCACCCCCGGCGTGCTGGAAGACCAGCGTCAGGATCGAGACGCCGAGGGCGACGCCGATCTCGCGCAGCGTGTTGTTGGTCGAGCTCGCGGTGGCGTGGTCGTGCTCGTCGAGACCGGCCAGGACGGCCGTCGAGGCGGGCGCGAAGACCAGTCCGGTGCCGATCCCGGCCAGCGCCAGGGCCGGTACGAGGGCGCCGTACCCGGCGCCCTGACCGATCTCGACGGCCATCCACGTCAGCCCGGCGGCGGTGGCGCTCAGGCCCGCCACCAGCAGCGGCCGCGACCCGGTCCGGCCCCCCAGGATCCCGGCGAGCGGGGCGACGACCATGGGGGCCGCCGTCCACGGCAGGGTGCGCAGGCCGGCTTCGAAGGGGGTGTACCCCCCGGAGACCTGCAGGTACTGGGTCAGCAGGAACACCGAGCCCATGGCGCCGAGCGTGAAGGCGAACATCACCACGTTGGCGACGCTGAAGCTGCGGGAGCGGAACAGCCGCAGGGGCAGCAGGGGCGCGGCCGCGGTGGCCTGGCGGGCGACGAACCCGGCGATCAGGGCCAGTCCGGCGAGCAGGGGGACGAGCACGGCCGCCGACCCCCAGCCGTGGGCGTCGGCGTGCTGCACGGCCCAGACGACCCCGAAGACCGCGGCGCCCCCGAGCGCGAGCCCGGCGACGTCGACGCGGCCGGTGCGCCCGCGCTGCTCGGGCAGGGCGAGCAGGATCAGCGGCAGGGCCACGACGGCGACGGGCACGTTGAGCCAGAAGATCCAGTGCCAGCTCAGGCCGTCGATGACGGCGCCGCCGATGACGGGCCCGAGGGCGACGCCGAGGCCGTTGACCCCGCCCCAGATGCCGATGGCCGCGGCCCGGCGCTGCGGGGGGACGGACCCGGCCAGCAGCGCGAGGGACAGCGGGGTGATGGCGGCGGCCCCGGCGCCCTGCACGGCCCGGGCGGCGATGAGCAGCTCGGGGCTGGTGGCCAGGGCCGCGGCGGCCGAGGCGAGGGTGAAGACGACGACGCCGGCCAGGAAGACGCGTCGGCGCCCGAACCGGTCACCGACGGAGGCCGCGGCCAGCATGAGCGTGGCGAAGGTGAGGCTGAAGGCGTTGACGACCCACTGCAGCTGGTCGAGGGAGGCGCCGAGGTCGCGGTGCAGCACGGGCAGCGCCCCGGTGACGACGAGGTTGTCGAGGGTGGCCATGAAGACGGGCAGGGCGGCGGCGACGATCGCGAGCGCCGGGTGGACCCGGCGTCGGGTCGGGGCGGGCCCGGCGGGGCTGGGCTCGAGGGTGGTGGTGGACACGGGGACCCCCAGAAGAAGGCATCGGATGATTACCTCGAACGCTAGGCATCGACTGATACCTTGTCAACCGTGACCACCGAACCCGTCCGCAGGATGTCGAAGGAGGACCGGCGCGAGCAGATCCTCGACGCCGCCGGGCGGGTGGTCGCTCAGGTCGGGCTGGCCGGGGCCAGCACCGACGTCATCGCCCGCGAGGCCGGGGTCTCCCAGCCCTACGTCGTGCGGACGTTCGGCGGCAAGCAGCCCCTCCTGGACGCCCTGTTCGCCCGCGTCGCCGACCGCATCGTGGAGGCCTTCGAGAACGCCCCGGCCGACGGGCCCGCCGAGGCGTGCCTGGGGCAGGCGTACATGCGTCTGGTCGAGGACCGCGACGTCCTGCTCGTCCTCCTGCACGGGTTCACCGCGAGCGCCGAGCCGGGCATCGGCGAGGCCACCCGGCGCTGCATGGACGCGGTGTACCGCATCACCCGCGAACGCCTCGGCGACGACGTGGTCGCGACCCGGTTCATCGCGCACGGCATGCTGCTCAACGTGCTGCTGGCCATGGACTCCTGGAACCACCCCGAGCTCGACGCGCTCACGACGCTCGCGAACACGACCATCACGGCCGCCGAGCTGCAGGCGAAGCTCGCGTGAGCGGCGCCGGCGACCGGGCGGGGACCGGGGTGGGGGACGGGATCCTCGTCGTCGACAAACCCGCGGGCTGGACGAGCCACGACGTCGTCGGACGGTGCCGGCGGTTGCTGTCGACGCGCCGCGTCGGGCACGCGGGCACCCTCGACCCCGCCGCGACGGGGGTCCTCGTCCTGGGCGCCAACCGCGGGACGAAGTTCCTGACCCACCTCGTCGCCCACGACAAGGAGTACACCGCGACGGTGCGGCTCGGCCTCGCCACGATCACCGACGACGCCGAGGGTGAACCGCTCGGCGAGCCCGTCGACGCGACGGGCCTCGACGAGGACGACGCCGTCGCCGCGGCGGTCGCGGCGCTGACCGGCCCGATCCAGCAGGTGCCGAGCTCGGTGAGCGCCATCAAGGTCGACGGCAGGCGCAGCTACGCGCGGGTGCGCGGCGGGGAGGAGATCGACCTGCCGCCCCGGCCCGTGACGGTCTCGCGCTTCGACGTCCTCGCGCGGCGCACCGACGGCCCCTTCCTCGACCTCGACGTCGTCGTGGCGGTCTCCAGCGGCACCTACGTGCGGGCCCTGGCCCGCGACCTCGGCCGCGCCCTGGGCGTCGGGGGGCACCTGACGGCGTTGCGCCGCACCCGCTCCGGCCCATTCACGCTCGACCAGGCCCGGACCCTGGAGCAGGTCGAGGCCGAACCCCGCGTGGAGCCGCTGGCGGCCGTGGCCCGCCGGCTGTTCCCCGTCCGCGAGGTCGACGAGCGGGAGGCGGCCAACCTCGCGCACGGCGGGTTCCTCACCGCCGGCGGCGTGCCGGGGACGGTGGCGGCCTTCGCCCCCGACGGCACGCTCGTCGCGCTCGTGGAGGACACCGCGCGCGGGGCCAAGCCGGTCCTGGTCGTGGCCGCGGCGGGCTGACCCGCCGCGGCGGCCGCGCCGGCCCGGCTCAGCCCCCCGCCTTCAGCGCCGCGAGGCGCGCCTCCACGTCCAGGTCGGTGGACGCGTCGGTCAGCGCGGCGAACTGGGCGTCGAGTGAATCGGCCTGCAGCTCGGCCTGCCCGGCGACGCGGGCCTCCTCGCGGCGCACGTGGTCCTCGAACCGGGACAGCTCCGACGTCGGGTCCAGCACGTTGAGGGAGCCGAGCGTCGACTGCACCTGGGCCTGCGCCTGCGCCGCCGCGGCCCGGGCGACGAGCTGGTCCCGCTTGGTCCGCAGCTCGCTCAGCTTCTCCTTCATCGAGGCCAGCCCCGTCTTGAGCTTGGCGACGACCTCGGTCTGGGCCGCGATCTGCGGTTCGGCCGCGCTGACCTCCTGCTCGAAGGAGATCTGCCGCTTGAGGGCGACCTTGGCGAGCTCGTCGAAGCGGTCGGCCTCGGTGATCTGCCCCGCCGCGCGCAGGCTGTCCGCCTTGGCCGAGGCCGCGGCGGCCTTGGCGCCCCACTCCCGCACGGCGGCGACGTCGTCGTCGCGGTCGGCCTCGGCCAGCCGCAGGTTGCCGATGGTCTGGGCGATCGCGGCCTCGGCCTCGGCGATGTTGTTCGAGTAGTCGCGGACCATCTGGTCCAGCAGCTTGCGCGGGTCCTCGGCCGCGTCGAGCAGGGCGTTGACGTTGGCCCGCGCCAGCTGCGCGATGCGGCCCAGGATCGTCTGCTTCTCCGCCACCGGAGTCCTCCGCTCTCGTCGGGTGCTTCCCCCGTGATCCTCCCGCACCCACCGGGAACCGGTCGAGGGTGGCGGGACAGGCTCAGAACCGGCCCCCGGAACCGCGCCGTCCCCCACCCCCGGAGGACCGGCGCGACGAGGAGGGACGCGGGGAGCTGCGGTGGGTGGACCCGCCGAACCCACCGCCGAACCCACCGCCGCTCCACCCGGACCGCCGCCGGGACGACGACGTCCCCGCGCCCCACAGGATCCCGCCCAGCACCGCGCCCAGGTCGTCGCCGGACCCCGTCCGCGACGTCTGCTGCGTCTGCCAGGACGAGACGTCGGCCCGGGCCGAGGCCGAGGCCCGCTCGGCCAGGGCGTCGGCCTGCCGGGCGTGCTCCAGGGCGGCGGCCGGGTCCTGCCCCGCCAGCGCCACGGCCTGCTCCAGGTGGCGCCGGGCCTCACCGAGGTGGGTCCGGGCGCTGGACCCGACCGCTCCGCGGCGCGCGCCGATGAAGTCGTCCGCCGCGGCGACCTCGGCGCGGGCCGCGACCAGCGCCTGGTCCAGCGCGGCCCGTGCCGAGCGGCGGGCCTCGACGGCCTCCTCGGCGCGGTCGCGGGCCGCGTCCAGCACCCGTTCGGCCTCCACGAGGCGGTGCAGGGTGCCGAGCGGGTCGGTGCCCGCGGTGGTCCCGGCCTGGTCGGCGACGGCCTGCGCGGCGGCGGCCGCGGCGGCGAACCCGCCCGCGGGCACGGCCTCGGAACCGGCGACCCCGGCGCTCGCGGCGGCCCGCAGGCGGGCGGTCGCCACCGGCACCTCCACCACGGCCCGCCGCAGGTCCGCCTCGGTCCGCGACACCCCGGCCAGGAGCTGCTCCGCCTGGGCCGCGGCGGCCTCCGCGGTGCGGACGGCGTCGACCACCTCGCCCGAGCGCGTCGGGTCGCCCAGCGCGGAGCGGGCCGCGGCGCAGGACGTCTCGGCGGTCCCGATCCGGTCGCGGGCCTGCCCGACGGCGTCGGCGACCGACGCCACGGCGGTCTCGCCGAACTCGGTGCGCAGGCGGCTCAGCAGCGCCCGGGACGGTTCGACCCCGGCCCGCAGACCGAGCAGCCGCGCCTCGATCCCGTCGAGGACGCCGGGGGCGCGCCGGACGAGGTCGCGCAGCTCGTCGACGGCGTGCGCGGCCTCGTCCAGGGTCGTGCCGGTCGTGCGGCAGGCCTCGATCACCTCGGCCAGGACGCGGCGCCGGTCGGTCTCGGTCTCGGGGACCTCGTCGTCGAGCGACTGGCGGGCCGCGAACGCCTGCTGCAGCGCCTCGCGGGCGCGGCCCAGGACGGTGGCGAACCCCCCGGTCCGGTCCGGGCCGAACTCGGCGACGGCGAACTCGAGCTCCTGGCCCGCGGAGCGGACGGCGTCGTCGGCCTGGACGAGCAGGGTGTCGGCCAGGGTGCGCAGCTCCGCGGTGGGCCGGCCGGCGAACTCCGGGGTGGGGCCCACGGCCTCAGGACGGGTGCGGTGCCGGTGGACGAGGGACACCGCGACGATCACGAGGCCGCCGAGGACGGCGAGGGCCCCGACGACCCACCAGATCGTGTGCGAGGGGGTCAGCTCGTCCTCGATCGAGCGCGCCCCCGCGACCACGGCCCCCGGCCAGTCGTCGGAGGCCAGTTCGGTCTCGGTGTCGCGCGCGACCTCGTCGACCTGCCCGGCGTCGAGGCGGAACCCGTCGTCGACGGAGTAGCCGTAGGCGCGGTCCTGCGTGGCGACGGCGAGCAGCACGTCGTCCTGGCCCAGCCCGGACGCCTGCGCCGTCGCGTCGGCCCACGCCCGGCCGTCCTGTCCGTCGAAGGTGTCGACGTAGACGACCCACAGCTGGACGCCGGTGTCCGTCCGCAGCCCGTCGAGCGCTGCCGTGACCTCCTGCTCGTGCCCGTCGAGGGCGCCGACCCGGTCGGTGACCTGCCCGCCCAGCCGGAAGGGCTCCACCGCGTCCGCCGCGCCGGCGGTGGTGAGCAGGGAGCCGGTGGCCAGCGCGCCGGCGAGGAGGAGGCGGGCGAGTCGCTGCACGGGGCCCAGTCTGGCGCACCGGGTCGACGGGGCGACCGGACCGTTGACGCACCGGTACCGAAGGTTCGTACCGATGCGTCAACGGTCCCGCTGGAAACCGGGCTCCCGCCGGCCGCCGGGGCTCAGAACAGCGTGTACCCGCCGTCAGTCACCACGACGGCGCCGGTGGAGAAGCTGGAGGCGTCCGAGGCGAGGTAGACCACCGTCGCGGCGATCTCCTCGGGCGTGGAGTACCGCTGCATGGGGGCGTCCTCGATCCACATGCGGCGGAACTCGGGCCGGTCCACGGGGGCCATCTCCGTCTTGACGTAGCCCGGCGCGATGGCGTTGACCCGGATGCCCAACGGCGCCCACTCCGCGGCCAGCGACTTCGTCAGCTGGTGCACGGCCGCCTTGGAGGCGTTGTAGACCGGCTGCAGCTGCGGCCGGTTGACGATCTGGGCGCTGATGGAGCCGATGTTGACGATGTTCCCGCCGCCGTGCTCGGCCATCCACCGCGCCGCCACGGTGCTGGGCAGCCACACCCCCTTGACGTTGGTGGTGATGACGTCGTCGTACTCCTCGTCGGTCACCTCCAGCGCGGGCCGGTGCACGCACGTGCCGGCGTTGTTCACGAGGACGTCGAAGCGCCCGAAGGTCTCGGTGACGCGGGCGATCGCGGCCTCCACCTCGGGGCGGGAGGTGACGTCCATCCGCAGGCCCAGGGTCCTGCGGCCGGTGGAGTCCGCGATCTCGGCGGCCGCGGCGACCGAGGCCTGCTCGTCGCGGGCGGCGACGGCCACGTCGGCCCCGGCTTCGGCGAGGGCCTGGGCGAAACCGCGCCCAAGGCCCTTGTAGCCGCCGGTGACGAGGGCGACGCGGCCCTCGAGGGAGAACTTGTCCAGGACGGTCACTGGTTTCCTTCCGGGGGAGTTTCAGGCGGGGTTGACGACGACGACGGCCTTCATGCTCAACGGGTCGGAGTCGGCGTTGAGCGCGTCCTCGACCTGCTCGAGCGGGTACCGGGCGGTCACCATGTCGTCGAGGTGGACCGTCCCGGCGGAGGTGAGCGCGATGCCCCGCGGCCAGGTGTCGATGTAGCGGAACACCCCGGTGAGGTTGATCTCGCGGGTCGCGATGAGCTGCACGGGGATCGGCATCTCCTCCGCGCCCAGGCCGACGAGGACGACGGTCCCGCCGCCGCGGGTGGAGGCGATGCCCGACAGCACGGCGGGCGTGGCCCCGGAGCAGTCGATGAACGCGTCGGCGCGGATCGCGGCGATCTCGTCCGCGTCCTGGACCGGGTGCAGCGCGCGGGTGGCCCCGAAGGAGGTGATCCGCTCACGACGGGAGTCGACGAAGTCGGTGACGACGACGTCGGTCGCGCCGCGGGCGCGCACGGCCTGCGCGCACATGGCCCCGATGGGCCCGGCGCCGGCGATGAGCACCTGGTCGCCCGGGCCGACGTCGGCCTTGTGGGCGGCCCACAGCCCGACCGAGAGGGGTTCGAGCAGCGCGGCGGACTCGTCGGACAGGCTGTCGGGCACGGTGTACGCCTGGTCGGCGGGGGCGGTCACGTAGTCGCAGAACGTCCCGTCGAAGGGCGGGGTCGCGTAGAACTCCATGAACGGGCACAGGTTCGAGCGGCCGGTCTTGCACTGCCGGCACTGCCGGCACGGGACCTGCGGGTCGATGGCGACGCGGTCGCCGACGCGGTCCTCGCTCACCCCGCGGCCGACGCCGACGACCGTGCCGGAGACCTCGTGGCCCAGGACGATCGGGGCGGTGACGACCATGTCGCCGATGCGCCCGTGCTTGTAGTAGTGGACGTCGGAGCCGCAGACGCCCACGGAGGCGACCCGCACGAGCACCTCGCCGTCGCCGGGGGTGGGCACGGGACGTTCCTGCATCTCGATGACGCCCTGCTTGAGCAGGACGCTGGCCCGCATGGTCGTCGGGATCGTTCCGGTGGTCATCTGCGACTCTCCTCGGTGCGCTCTGGCTGGTGCTGGGACAAGAGTGCCCGCCCGGCGGGCGGGGTGGTTCAGCGGACCGTGTACCCGCCGTCGACGACGAGGTCGTGGCCGTTGACCATCGCCGCGGCCGGGCTCGCCAGGTACAGCACCGCGGCGGCGACCTCCTCGGGTTCGGCGAAGCGCCCGACGGGGATCTGCGCCCGCAGCGCGTCCCCGGCGGGGTTGTCCCAGTTGGGCCGGGCCAGGGGGGTGAGGACGACGGTGGGCGAGACCGTGTTCACGGTGATGCCCAGCGGGCCCCACTCCAGCGCCAGGGTCCGGGTCATGCCCAGCAGGCCGGCCTTGGAGGCCGCGTAGGCGACGTGGCCCGGCAGGCCGACGATCGCGGCCTGCGAGGCGATCGTCACGACGCGGCCCCCGCCGTGCGCGGCGAGGTGGCGCGCGACGGCCTGGGCGACGACGAAGCTGCCCGTGAGGTTGACCGCCACGGTGCTGGACCAGCCGGCGAGGTCGATGTCCAGTGCCGGGGCGATGGTGGCGATCCCCGCGCAGTTGACGAGGACGTCGAGGCGCCCGGCCCGCTGGAAGACCCGGTCCACGGCCGAGGCCACCGACGCGGGGTCGGTGACGTCGGCCGTGACGTGGAACTGCCCGCCCGCCCCGGCCAGGGCCCGCTCGTCGCGGTCCAGGACCGCGACGGCGGTGCCCTCGGCCTCGAACGCCGCGACGACGGCGGCGCCGATGCCCCCGGCGCCCCCGGTGACGAGGGCGACGCGGGCGGACGGGGTCGTCACTGCCCCGGGATCCCCTCGTTCGCGATGTCGCCGGAGGCGAGGTTCTTCTCCGTAAGGTCCGGCAGCTTGGCCAGGAACGCGGCGCGGTCGGTGACGACGTGCTGGATGGCGACGTCGACGTTCTCCTTGGTGATCTTGGGCATGTTGTAGACGGGCTTGGTGTTCACCTCGGTCCCGGAGGCGATGGCCGCGGCGACGGCCAGCCCGGCGGACAGTTCGACGGTGCCGTTCTGCAGCATCGTCCCGATGAACTCCCCGCTCTTGACGGCGTTCAGGCCGTCCTCGATGCCGTCGATGCCGACGATCGGGATGGTCTTGCCGGCCTCCTTGAGGGCCTGCAGCGCGCCGAGGCCCATGTCGTCGTTCTCCGAGACCACACCACTGATCCGGTCGCCGAAGGCGGAGATCCAGTTCTTGACCTTGTTGACGGCCTCGTCGCGCTTCCAGTTCGCGGTGTCCATGGCGAGCACCTCGATGTCCGGGTACTTCGCCAGGACCTGCTTGATGCCCTTGGTGCGGTTCAGCTCCCCGGACTGGCCCAGCGGGCCCTGCAGGACGACGATGCCGCCCTTGCCGCCGAGGGTGTCGGCCATCATCTGCATCTCCGCGGCACCGGCGGCGACGTCGTCGGGCTGGACGTTGCCGGAGATGTCGGTGGAGTTCAGTTCGGCGTTGACCGGCACGAGGGGGATCCCGGCGGCCTTGGCCGCGGCGACCTGCGGCTGCAGGGAGTCGGCCTGGACGGGGACGACGATGATGGCGTCCACGCCGGCGTTGACGTACTGGTCGACCTGGGAGGCCTGGGTGTTGACGTCCAGGCTAGCCGAGTTCCAGAGCAGTTCGATCCCCTTGGCCTTGGCGTAGGCGTCCATGCCCTCCTTGCCGGCGGTGATGAACGAACTCATGTCGTACACGCTGACGCCGATGCGCAGCTTCTTCGCGCCGCCGGAGGCGTCGTCACCGGAACCCTTGTTCGCGGTGGGGTCGCCGGCCCCGCAGGCGGCCAGGGCCAGGGACAGGGCGCCGATCCCGAAGGAGGCGCTGAGCAGCGTGCGGCGGTTCAGGGCGGGGTTCGTGGACACGGTGGAGCTCCTCGGGGTTCGGGTGGCGTTCTGGTGCGGGTGGGCGGCGGGTCAGGCGCGGCGCTTGGTGGACCACACGTCGACGGCGACGGCGGCGACGATCAGGACGCCCTTGATGACGTCCTGCCAGTAGGTGGGGACCAGCAGCAGGTCCAGGCCGTTGTTGAGGGTCTGGATGAGCAGCAGGCCCAGGGCGGTGCCCCAGACCGTGCCGCGTCCGCCCATGAGGGACGCGCCGCCGATGACGACGGCGGCGATGGCGTCCAGTTCGTAGCCCTGGCCCAGGTTCGGGGGGCCGGAGATGACGCGGGAGGCGAGCATGACGCCCGACAGCCCGGCCAGCACCCCCGACAGGGCGTAGACGCTGAACAGGGTGCGCCGGGCGTTGACGCCGGCGATCTCGGCGGCGACCCGGTTGCCGCCGACGGCGTAGACGCGCATGCCGTAGCTGGTGCGGCGCATGACGATCCCCAGCGCGACGATGCCGACGATCATGACGATGACGGGGATCTGCAGGCCCAGCACCTTGGTGTTGGCGATGGAACCGAACTCCGCCGGCAGCCCGTTGATCGGGGCGCCGCCGCCGATGACGTAGGCGACCCCCGAGCCCGCGGTGAGCATGCCGAGGGTGGCGATGAACGGCGGGACGTCCACCCGGGACACGAGGATCCCGTTGACGGTCCCGGCCAGCAGGCCGACCACGAGGGCGGACAGGACGGTCAGCCATACCTGCCCGGGGTTCGCCTTGGCCACCGCGGCCGACGTCATGGCGGCCACGGCGATGACCGAGCCGACGGACAGGTCGATGCCGCCGGTGAGGATGACCAGCGTCTGCCCGAGGGCGATGAGGGCGAACGGGGCGGCGGCGATGAGGATGTTCTGCAGGTTCTCGGGGGAGGAGAACCGCAGGGAGCGGTAGGAGAAGAACGCGATGACCAGCAGCATCACGATGAGCATCGCGCGGCGGATGAGCTGGGCGACGATCCACTCCCGGGAGAACCGCCGCCGCTGGGCGGGGACCGCGGTGGTGTCGAGCTGGGTGGTGGCCATCAGGCGTCCTTCGTGTCGGTGCGGGGGGACAGGCCCGAGCTGAGCCGGAAGATGAGTTCCTGCACGCCGGGGTCGTCGAGCTCGTCGCGGTCCAGTTCGCCGACGACCCCGCCGTCGCGCAGGACCAGGGCCCGGTGCGACAGGCCCAGGACCTCGGTCATGTCCGAGGAGGCCATGACGACGGCCATCCCGGCCGAGGCGAGGTCGGCGATGATGCGGTAGATCTCCGAGCGGGCCCCGACGTCGACGCCGCGGGTGGGTTCGTCCAGCAGCAGCACGTCGACGTGCTCGGTGAGCCAGCGGGCCAGGACGACCTTCTGCTGGTTCCCGCCGGACAGGGTGCCGACGTCCTGGGACAGCCCGCGGCTGCGCAGCCGGACCGACTCCATGGCCTGGCCCACGGCGCGGGTGCGGGAGGCGCCCTTGAGCCAGCCGGCGACGGAGAAGTTCCTCAGCCGCGGCAGGGTCCCGTTGTCCAGCACGGACAACCCCATGACAGCCCCGGCGTGCTTGCGGTCCTCGGGGACCAGCGCCATCCCGGCGGTGATGGCGGCGGCGGGGTTCTTGCGCCGCACGTCGCGGCCGGCGACGGTGATCCGCCCGGCGGTGGTGGGCCGGACCCCGAAGATCCCCTCCAGCAGTTCGGTGCGCCCGGCTCCGACGAGCCCGGCCAGACCGAGGATCTCCCCTCGCCGCACCTGCAGGTCCACCGTCCCCGGCTGCCCGGTGACGGCGAGGCCCTGCACAGTGAGGACGACGTCGGCGTCGGTGGGCACGGTCCGCACGGGCGGGAACAGGTCCTCCAGCTCCCGGCCGATCATGGCGGTGACGATGTCGTCGTCGGACACGTCGGTCATGGCCTCGTCCAGGACGAGGCCACCGTCGCGCAGCACGACGACCCGGTCGGCCAGGTCGCGGATCTCGGCCATCTTGTGGGTGGTGAACATGATGGCCACCCCCTGGTCGCGCAGTTGCCGCACGACCCGGTACAGGCCCTCGACCTCGCGTTCGCTGATCGCCGAGGAGGGTTCGTCGAGCAGCACGACCTGGGCGCCGCGCGAGGAGTTCTTGACGATCTCGACGATCTGCTGCAACCCCACGGGCAGGGTGCCCATCCGGGCGCCGGGGTCGATGGCGACGCCGAACACCTCCAGCATCCGGCCGGCCTCCGCGGCCATCCGGCGGCGGTCCAGCGTGCCGAGGCGGGTCTTCAGCTCGCGGCCCACGAACAGGTTCTCGTAGACCGTCATGTGCGCGATGGAGGCCAGTTCCTGCGGCACGATCGCGACGCCGAGGCGGTGGGAGTCGCGGATGCTGCCCGCGGCGAGTTCCTCGCCCTGGACCAGCACCGACCCCTCGTCGGCGCGGTACTGACCGGCGGCGATCTTCATCATGGTGGACTTTCCGGCGCCGTTCTCGCCGGCCAGCGCGGTGACGGTCCCCAGTTCCAGGCGCAGGGAGACGCCCTTGAGGACGGGGACGCCGCCGAAGGACTTGCGCAGGTCCCGGCACTCCAGGACGGCGGTGGTGGTCTGCGTGCTCACGCGGCCCCACCGTCCGGGGTGCAGCGGGGGCGGGGTTCGGGGCGCGGGTCGCCGGGGGTGTCCGCGGCGACCCGCCGGACCGCACGGGTCATGGGGGTGCTCCAGTCGAGAGCGGGAGAACGGGGGGCGGTGCTGCCGTGCACCGGGTGGCCAGGTTTCCGGGACCGCGCTCAGGTGTCAATCAGGCTGCTCACGTGAGCAACGGGCCGGTGGATCAGCGGATCGTGTACCCGCCGTCGACGACGAGGTCGGCGCCGTTGACCATGTCCGAGGCCCCGGAGGCCAGGAACAGCGCCGCCCCGGCGATCTCGCGCGGCAGCGCGAAGCGGCCCGTGGGGATCTGCGCCTTGGCGGCCTCGCCCTTGGGTCCCTCCCACGCCTTGCGGCCCAGGTCGGTCAGGACGACGGTCGGAGAGATGGAGTTCGCGGTCACCCCGCGCCCGGCCCACTCCGAGGCCAGGACCTTGGTGAGGCCGACGACCCCGGCCTTGGAGGCGCAGTAGGCGGCGTGACCGTCGAGGGCTACGGTGGCGGCCTGGGAGGCCATGGTGATGACCTTCCCGCGGCCGCGCTCGAGCATCCCGCGCCCGACGGCCTGGGCGGTGAGGAACGTGCCGGTGAGGTTGATGGCCAGCGTGCGGGTGAACACCGCGGGGTCCAGCTCCTCGGCCGGGGCCAGGTCGACGATGCCGGCGCAGGTGACCAGCACGTCGACGGAGCCGGCGGCCGCCGCGAACTCGGCGACCGAGGCGGGGTCGGCGACGTTCCCGGCCAGGGCCAGGTGCTCGCCGGCGCTGGAGCGGGGCAGCGCCTCGGCCCGCGCCCGGGCGGCCTCGGCGTTCAGGTCGACCACGACGACCCGGGCGCCGGCCTCGGCGAACGCCCCGGCGATGGCGCTGCCGATGCCGGAGGCGCCGCCGGTGATGAGGGCGGTGCGCCCGTCGAGGCGGAAGGACAGGTCGACGGCCTCGTCGGTGGGTTCGGTGCTCGTCTCGGTGCTCACGGCGTCCTCCTGGTCGGGGTGCGGGTCGGGGTGCGCGGTCGTGCGCGGGCAGGTCCCGGCTCTGGAACCCGTGCGCACCGCCCGGTCTCGACGGCGAGGACCCGGCGCTGCGACCCCGGCGGAATGTTCGGCGCCGCCGCGCGCCGGGTCAACCGCGCTGCTCACGTGAGCACCGGGTGTGCGCACGTGAGCCGCCGTCCGCTTTCATGGCCGGATGGGCCCGGAGGAGCTGACCGAGCTGGTGGCCATCGCGCGCCGTCACCACGTCGACGGCGTCTCGCGCATCGACATCGCCGCCGAGCGCGGGCTGTCCCGGTTCAAGGTGGGCCGCATCCTGCAGGCCGCGCGCGAGGCGGGCATCGTGCGCGTCGAGGTCCGCGCCCCTGCGGGCATCGACTTCGAGCTGTCCGAGGAGCTGCGCACCCGCTACGGGCTGCGCCGGGCCCTGGCCGTCCAGACCGCCGACGAGACGCGGGTGCGCGAACCCCTCGGGCAGGTCGCCGGTGACCTGCTGCGCGAGATCGTGACCGCCGACGACGTGCTGGGCATCGACTGCGGCCGCACGCTGCGGGAGATGACCGGGCACCTGGCCGGCATCGCCGGCTGCGACGTCGTGCAGATCACCGGCATGGGCGGGCAGCTGGGCGACACCGCCACCGACATCACCCGCGTCGTGAGCGAGGCCAGCGGCGGGCGGGTCTTCTCGCTGTTCGCGCCCATCGTCGTCGCCGACGCGCGCACCGCCGAGGCCATGCGCACCCACCGCGCCTTCCGCCCGACCTTCGCGGCCTACGCGCGGGTGACCAAGGCGGTCGTCGCCATCGGCGCCTGGTCCCAGGAGCTCTCGCAGATCCCGGCGCTCATCGGCGAGGAGGAGTTCGCGCGGCTGGCCGCGACCGGCGTCGTGGCCGAGACCGGCGCTCTCCTGGTGGACGCCGAGGGCCGTCGGATCCTGGGGCTCGACGCGCGCCGGGTGGCGATCACCGAGTCCCAGCTGCGCGCCGTGCCCGACGTGATCGGCGTGGGGGGCGGGCGGGGGAAGACGACCGCCGTGCACGCGCTGCTGCGGGCGGGTCTGCTGAACTCCCTCGTGACCGACGTGCACCTGGCCCGGCGGCTGCTGCGCCGCGCGCCCTGAGACCGTGACCTACCGGGTGGCGGTCAGCGCCTCGGCCACGACCCGCACGGCGCCGGGGAACCGCTCGGGGTCGGGCCCGGAGTAGTTCAGCCGGACGAACGCCCCGGACGGTTCGGCGGGGAACCACTCGGCGCCGTCGGCGATGACGACGCCGCGCACCTCGCAGGCGCGCACCAGCGCCGCGGTGTCCGTCCCGTCGGGCAGGCGCAACCACAGGTTCAGGCCCCCGGCGGGCACCCGGTCCAGGACGGCCGCCGGCAGGTGCTCGCGCACGGCGGCCACCAGCAGGTCGCGCCGGGCCCGCAGCTGGGTCCGGGTGCGGCGCAGGTGCGCCCGCCAGGCGGGCTGGCTCACGACGTCGAGCGCCGCGGCCTGCAGCAGACCGCTGACGTACATCGTCTCCGCGGCCCGGTCGGCGCCGATCCGCTCGCGCACGGGGCCGCGCGCGACGATCGCCGCGACCCGCAGGGCCGGCGACACGCTCTTGGTCAGGGACCGCAGGTGCACGACGTGCCCGGCGTCGTCGTGGGCGGCCAGCGGGTGCGGGTCGGTGTCGATCGCCAGGTCGTGCGCCCAGTCGTCCTCGACGCAGAACGCCTGGTGGCGCCGGACGACGTCGAGGACGGCCTGCCCCAGCTCGGGCGTCCACTGCGTCCCGGTGGGGTTGGCGTACGTCGGCTGGGCGTAGAACGCGCGGGCCCCGGTGCTGCGGAACGCCTGGTCGAGGGCGTCGGGGTCCGGGCCGTCGGCACCCACCGGCACGGGGACGAGTTCCACCCCCACCTGGGCCGCGGCCAGGATCGCCCCCCAGTACGTCGGGGACTCCACCAGCAGCGGCCGGCCCGGGCCGACGACGGCGCGGAACACGGAGCTGAGCGCGCTCTGGCTGCCCGGGACGACGAGCACGTCGCGCGCCCCCGGCGGCTGGACGCCGGGCGGGGTGTGCCGGGCGAGTTCGCCCGCGAACCAGGCCTGCAGACCCGGCTCGCCGCCGGCGGGGGAGCGGGACACCGCGGCCGCGCCGCGGGTCGCGCGGGCCAGCGCCGCGCGCACGAGGCGTTCGGGCAGCAGTTCGGGGGCGGGGTAGCCGGAGTGCAGGGCGACCGCGTCGGGGTTCACGGCCCGCTGGGCGGATGCCGTGCCCAGCGGGGTGCTGCGCGAACCCAGCGTGGCGCTCTGCCAGGAGTGGTCGACGAGGCGGGGGGTGCGCTCGGCGCGCACGAACGTCCCCACGCCGGGACGGCTCTCGACGAGCCCCAGGGTCGTCAGGGTGCGTACCGCCTTCTGCACCGTCACCGGGCTGGCGGCGTGCCGGGCGCACAGGGCCCGGTTGGAGGGCACCCGGGTGCCGGCGGGCACGGTGGCGATCCACGCTCGCAGGCTCGCGACGATGCGGTCGCTGCTACCCTCGTCCATGGCTAGCAACAGTAGCGTTACTCACCAGGGTGCCCCGGTGTTACCGGGTGCCCCGGTGTCACCGGCCGGCCGCGCCGGGCTCGGGTGGGGTCTGCTCGGCGTCCTCGCCTTCTCGTTCACCGTGGTCCTGACCCGGGTGGCCGTGGTCGGGCTGTCCCCGCTGTTCATCGGGGCGGGCCGGGCCGTGGTGGCCGCGCTGCTGGCCGCCGTCGCCCTGCGCCTGACCCGCCAGCGCCGGCCGACCCGGGCCCAGCTCGTGCGCCTGGGCGTGGTCGCCGCCGGGATCGTCCTGGGTTTCCCGCTGCTGACGTCGTACGCGCTGCGCACCGTGCCCGCCGCGCACGGCGCCGTCGTCATCGCGGTCCTGCCCGCCGCCACCGCGCTCGCCGCCGTCCTGCGCACGGGGGAACGCCCCGGCCGGCGGTTCTGGGGGTTCGCCGCGGCCGGAGCCGTCGCCGCCGTCGGGTTCGCCACCACCGGGCCCTCGGGGTTCGGCGACGTCCGCGGCAGCGACCTGCTGCTCGTCGGCGCCGTCGTCGCGGCCGCCGTCGGGTACGCCGAGGGTGGTCTGCTCGCCCGCGAACTCGGTGCGTGGCAGACGGTCTCGTGGGCCCTGGTGGTGGCGCTGCCCGTGGTGCTCGCGCTGAGCGCCGTCTCGGCCGCCGCCGAACCCCCGCACGCCAGCGCCGGGCAGTGGCTGGCGTTCGGCTACCTGGCGGTCGTGAGCATGTACCTGGGGTTCTTCGCCTGGTACCGAGGCCTGGCGATCGGGCCGATGGCCCGCGTCAGCCAGGTGCAGCTCGTGCAACCCGTCCTGACGATCGCCTGGGCCCTGCTGTTCCTGCGCGAACCGCTGTCGTGGTCCGTCGTCGTCGGCGCCCTCGTCGTCGTCGGCTGCGCCGCCCTCACCGTCCGGAACCGCTCCGGGCAGAACCAGAACCAGAACCGGAACCCGGAGGAGAACCGCTGATGCTGCGCTCACCCCACTACCGCCTCGACGATGTGACCGAGGTGCGCCGGCTCGTCGCCGGGCACCCGTGGGCGACGTTCGTCTCCGCGACGTCGCAGGGCCTGGTGGCCTCGCACTACCCCGTCGTCCTGGACCCGGCCGACCCCGACGGGCTCACCCTCGTCAGCCACTTCGGGCGGCCCGACGACGAGTACCACGAGCTCGGGCGGCACGAGGTCCTCGTCGTCGTGGCCGGGGCCCACGACTACGTCTCCCCGAGCTGGTACCCGGCCGGGGAACTCGTCCCGACCTGGAACCACGTCACGGCCCACCTGTACGGGACCCCCGAGGTCCTGGACGAGGAGGAGAACTACCGGATGCTGTGCCACCTCACGGACCACTTCGAACGCGGCCGCGAGGGAGGCCGGTCCCTGCTGGAGGACGAGGAGGGGACCCGGCGCACCGCCCGCGGCACGCGGGGTCTGCGGCTGCGCGTCACCCGGTTCGAGGCGCGCTGGAAGCTGAGCCAGACGAAACCCGCCACGACCGTCGCGAACGTCGTGCGCGAGCTCGAACCGGTGAACCCCGACCTGGCCGCGGAGATGCGGGCCGTCCACCCGGGGTGCCCGGTCCGGGGCTGAGCGCGGGGGCTGGTGCGCAGGACGGGCGGGTGGGACCGTGGGCGCAGCGACGCCGAGGACCGAGGACGAGGAGGTGTCCGTGACCGACAGCCCCGACCCCAGGGCCCGCTGGCGCGAGCTGCCCGAACCCGTGCGGCTGGAGGACACCGTCGAGAGCCGCGACCCCGACCCCTTGCCACCGTTCGGCCCGGCGCAGGACCCGAACCGGCAGGCCGCGCTGCGGTTCGTCCCGGGGCTCTGAGCGGGCGGGCGCGGCGGGCGGGGAGGATGGGGCGGTGAGCACCCGTACCCGCGTCCGCGCCCCGCACCTGACCGGCCGCCGCTGGCTCAACACCGCCGGGGACGTGTCCCTGGCCGACCTGCGCGGCAAGGTCGTCCTGCTCGACTTCTGGACGAGCTGCTGCGTCAACTGCCTGCACGTCCTGGACGAGCTGCGGCCCCTGGAGGAGAAGTTCGCCGACGTCCTCGTGACGATCGGGGTGCACTCGCCGAAGTTCGCGCACGAGGCCGAACCGGCCACCCTCGACGCGGCCGTGGACCGCTACGGCGTGCACCACCCCGTCCTGGACGACCCCGAGCTCGCGACGTGGCAGGCGTACGCCGCCCGGGCCTGGCCCACCCTCGTCGTGATCGACCCGCAGGGGTACGTCGTGGCGTCCATGTCGGGGGAGGGGCACGCCCACGGCCTGGACGTGCTCGTGTCCGAACTCGTCGCCGAGCACGATACGAAGGGCACGCTGCACCGCGGCAGCGGCCCCTACGTGCCCGCGCCGGCGGCCGGTTCGGCGCTGCGGTTCCCGGCCCGGGCGGTCCGCCTGCCCGACGGCGGGGTGCTCGTCGCGGACACCGCCCACCACCAGGTCGTCGAGCTGGACCCGGACCTGGAGACCGAACGTCGCCGGTTCGGGACGGGTGAGCGGGGTCTCACCCCCGTCACCTTCGCCGAACCCCAGGGCCTGGCGCTGCTGCCGGCCGAGGTCGCCGCGCGCGTCGGGTACGACGTCGTCGTGGCCGACAGCGTCAACCACGCGCTGCGCGGCATCACCCTCGCCGACGGCACCGTGCGCACCGTCGCCGGGACGGGGAACCAGCTGCGCCGCCGCGAGGGCGGCGGTGCGGCGCTGGAGCAGGACCTGTCGACGCCGTGGGACGTGGCGTGGTTCGACGGGCAGGTCGTCGTGGCGATGGCGGGCGTGCACCAGCTGTGGGCGTTCGACCCCGTCGACGGCGTCGTGCGGGTCCTGGCCGGCACGACGGCCGAGGGCATCAAGGACGGCGCGGCCGAGCAGGCGTGGTTCGCGCAGACGTCCGGGTTCGCGGTCGGCGAGGACGACGGGGCCGAGGTGCTCTGGTTCGTCGACGCCGAGACCTCGGCGCTGCGGTCGTTGCGCCGCACGGGAACCCCCGACCGCTCCGTGCCCGAGGTGCACGACGAGCGGCTGGCCAACGTCGAACCCGTCGCGGGGGGCGGGTACGAGGTGCGCACTCACGTCGGGCAGGGGCTGTTCGACTTCGGGTTCCGCGACGGCCCGGCGGACCGGGCGCTGCTGCAGCACCCGCTGGGCCTGGCCGTCGCACCCGACGGATCGGTCCTGGTGGCCGACACGTACAACGGCGCCGTGCGGCGCTTCGACCCCGCCACGGGTGAGGTGTCCACGGTGCTGCGCGACCTCGCCGAACCCTCCGACGTCCTCCTCGACGGGGACACCCTCGTCGTCGTGGAGAGCGCGGCCCACCGGCTCACCCGCGAACTCGTCCCCGCCGCCCTGCGCGTGGACGCCGGTGCGCACCGGGTGCAGCGGCCGCCGACGGACCTGGCCCCCGGGACCGTGGAGCTCGCCGTGGGGTTCACCCCGCCGACGGGGCAGAAGCTCGACGACCGCTGGGGGGACCCGACGCGGCTCGTCGTGGCCGCCACGCCGCCGGAACTCCTCGCGGAGGGTTCGGGCTCGGCCGAGGGCCTGACGCGCACCCTGCGGTTCGCCGCGGGTTTCGACGGCGGGGTGCTGCACGTCAGCGTCCAGGCCGCGGCGTGCGACGGCGACCCGGTGACCGGCGAGGTCCCCGAGTTCGCCGCCTGCCACCTCTACCAGCAGGACTGGGGCATCCCCGTGCGGCTGGTGGAGGGTGCCCCCGCCGAGCTGCCGCTGGACCTGCGCGGGGTCTGAGGGTCGCGTCGACGGTCCGGACCCCCGGGGGCGGCCCGGTCGCCCGGCGGGGGCGGTCCGGCGGTCGGCCGCGGGGCCTGCGCCATCATGGCGCGGTGAGCCCAGCGGGAGGTCGACGACGTGTCGAGGCGTGAGGACATCGTGCGGGCCAGCGCCCAGGCGATCGCGGACCACGGCGTCCGCGGGCTGCGGGTCAGCGACGTCGCGGCCCGCGTCGGGGTGGCGACGAGCCTCATCTACTACCACTTCAAGGACCGCGACGCCCTCGTCGCGGCGGCCCTGGACCACGTGACGCAGCGGGCGCTGGAGTTCCGGCGCCGGCCGGGGGCCCAGCCGGCCCGGACGCTGGACCGCCTCGTGGAGCAGTTCGCGGCCGAGTTCGTCGACGAGCCCGACGTCGTCGACAACGCGCGGGCCTGGAACGAGCTGCGGGCCAGCGCCGTCCACGAACCGGGTCTGCGCGCGGCGATGACGGCGGCCTCGCTGGCGTGGACGCAGGACATCGCCGACGGGGTGCGCGACGCGCACGCGGCGGGCAACGTGGCCGCCGACGTCGACCCCTGGGACGCGGCCGTGCAGATCGCGGTGTTCATGGAGGGCCTGGACAGCCGCTGGCTGACCGGCGAGCTCACGACGCCGGAGGTGGTGCGCCTGCTGACGGACCTCGCGGTGCGGTTGCTGCGACCCGTGGATCCTGACTGATTTTTCAGTCTAGACTCCGCGGCACCCCCGACGATCGGAGCTGACGTGCCGGACACCGCCGACGGCGCCCTGTTCGACTTCTTCACCGCCCCCGCCCTGCCCGCCCCCGACGTGCCCGCCGACGAGCTCACCGGCCTCGTCGCCCGCGAGTTCGGGCTGCGGGTGCGGCTGCGGTCCCTGGGTAGCCAGCAGGACCAGAACTTCACGGCCCACGACCTCGACGACGACGAACCCGTGGCCGTGCTCAAGATCAGCAACCCGGCCTTCAGCGCCGCCGAGATCGACCTGCAGGACCGGGTGGCCGCGCTCCTGGCCCGGGAGCTGCCCGACCTGCGCGTCGGGCACGTCCTGCGCCGCGACGGCCGCGACCTGGCCGGCTGGTTCGACACCTCCCGCGGCCGCCTGCACCTGCGTCTGCTCACCGTCGTCCACGGCCGGACCCTCCACGGTTCGGGGTACCTGGCGCCGGCCGTCGTGGAACGCCTGGGGTCGCTGGCCGCGGCGGTCAGCGGGGCCCTGGAGCACGTCGAGGACCCCGCGGGGGAACGGGTCCTGCAGTGGGACCTGCAGCACGCCCGCCGCGTCGTCGAACTGCTGGCCCCCCGCGAACCCGACCCCGCCGTCCGCGAGCGCGTCCTGACCGCCACGGCGTCGGCGCTCGCGGTCCTGGAACCCCTCGCCGAGCGGCTGCCCGCGCAGCTGGGGCACTTCGACCTCACCGACGACAACGTCGTCGTCGCGCCCGGCGGCCGCCTGCCCGACGGGATCGTCGACTTCGGCGACGTCCTGCGCTCCTGGCGGGTGGGGGAGCTGGCCGTGACGATCTCCTCCGTCCTGCACCATGCCGGAGCCGACGCGCGCACCACCCTGCCCGCGGTGCGCGCCTTCGACGCCGTGCGGTCGCTGACCGAGGAGGAGGTCGAGGCGCTGTGGCCGCTGGTGGTCCTGCGCGGGGCGGTCCTCGTCCTGTCCGGGCGCGACCAGGCCGTCCTGGACCCCACCAACGCCTACGCCCAGGACGGCCTGGACCGGGAGTGGCGCATCCTGGAGCAGGCCGTGGAGCTGCCGCTGCCGGTGGTCACCGCGCTGGTCCGGAACGCGCTGGGCCGCTCCCGCCCCGCCCCCGCCCCGCTCACCGGCACGCTGCTGCCGGCCGGCACCAGGGTCGACGTGCTGGACGCCGGGACCCGCTCACCGCTGAACGACCTCGGCGCCTGGACCGACCCCGGCACGCTGGAGCGCGAGGCCCGGCGCCGGCTGCGGGCGGGGACCGCCGACGTCGTCGTCCTGCCGCACGCGGTGCCCGTCCTCACCGGCTCGCCCACCCTGAGCACCGAGGAACCCGCCACGGTCCCCACCGGGGTCACGCTCTGGGCCGGGGAGCCGTTCACGGCCCCCGCCCCGTTCGCGGGCGGGGTCCGCCCCGTCGACGGCGGCGTGGAGCTCACCGGCGCCGAGGGGGTCCTGCGCCTGTCCGCGCCCGGGCTCGGTGCCGTCGAGGGGGCGGCCCGCGCCGAGCCCGGCCGGCCCTTCGCCACCGTCCCCGCCGGCCGGGCCGTCCACGTCCAGGTCGTGCGTGACCCCGCCCTGGTCGTCCCCGCCCGCGTGCGGGCCGGGCACGCCCCCGGCTGGCTCGCGCAGGTCCACGACCCCGCGCCGCTGCTCGGGCTGGTCCCGGCGGCGCCGCCCACGTCCGCGGCCGAGGTGCTGGCCCGGCGCGGGCGGGTCCTGGCCGAGGTGCAGGAGCACTACTACGCCGAGCCCCCGCAGGTCGAGCGCGGCTGGCGCGAGCACCTCGCCGACGTCGACGGCCGGGTGTACCTGGACGTGGTCAACAACGTCACCTCGGTCGGGCACGCGCACCCGCGGATCGAGCAGGCCGCCCACCGGCAGCTGCGGCTGCTCAACACGAACTCCCGGTTCCACTACGCGGCCGTCGCCGAGTTCGCCGAGAAGATCGCCGCGACCCTGCCCGACGAGCTCGACACCGTGTTCCTCGTGAACTCCGGGTCCGAGGCCGTCGACCTCGCGCTGCGCATCGCGATGGCGGCCACCGGCCGCCGGCACGTCGTGGCGATGCGCGAGGCGTACCACGGCTGGACGTTCGCCAGCGACGCCGTCTCCACGTCGATCGCGGACAACCCGAACGCGCTCGCCACCCGGCCCGACTGGGTCCACACGGTCGACGCGGCGAACTCCTACCGGGGCCGGCACCGCGGCGAGGACGCCCACCGGTACGCCCCCGAGGCCGTCGCGACGATCCGCGACCTCGCCTCCCGCGTCGACCTGGCCGGTTTCGTCGCCGAGACGTACTTCGGCAACGCCGGGGGGGTCGCGCTGCCGCCGGGGTACCTGCGGGAGGTCTACGCCGCGGTCCGCGAGGCCGGGGGCCTGGCCGTCGCCGACGAGGTGCAGGTCGGCTACGGCCGGCTCGGGCACTGGTTCTGGGGTTTCCAGCAGCAGGGCGTCGTGCCCGACGTCGTGGCCGTGGCCAAGTCGGTGGGCAACGGGTTCCCCCTCGGCGCCGTCGTGACCCGCCGCGAGGTCGCCGACCGGTACCGCACCCAGGGGTACTTCTTCTCCTCCACCGGCGGCAGCCCGCTGTCCAGCGTGGTCGGCTCGACCGTCCTGGACGTCATCGCCGACGAACGCCTGCAGGAGAACGCCGCCGTCGTCGGGGGGCACCTGGAGCAGCGACTGACCGGGCTCGCCGGGAAGCACGAGCTGATCGGCGCCGTGCACGGCGACGGGCTGTACCTGGGGGTGGAGTTCGTCCGGGACCGGGGAACGCTGGAACCGGCCACCGCCGAGACCGCCGCGATCTGCGACCGGCTGCTGGAGCTGGGGGTCGTGGTGCAGCCGACGGGCGACCACCAGAACGTGCTGAAGGTCAAACCCCCGCTGTGCATCGCCCGGGAGTCGGTCGACTTCTTCGTCGACGCTCTCGACCGGGTCCTCGTCGAGGGCTGGTGAACGCACCGGGCCGAGGACCGCGCAGGTCCCCGGCCCGGGAGCGGTTCAGTTCGCGCGGTTCGCCAGGTAGTAGCGGATCAGCGCACCGGTCGAGGGGTCCTGCGCCTCGAGGGCGGCGGTGTCACCGGTCAGGGCCGGCGCGATCTCCAGCGCCAGCTTCTTGCCCAGTTCCACGCCCCACTGGTCGAAGCTGTCGATGCCCCAGACCGCGCCCTCGACGAACGTGGTGTGCTCGTACAGCGCGATGAGCTGACCGAGGACCGACGGCGTCAGCGACGGCGCGAGGATCGACGTCGTCGGCCGGTTGCCGGAGAACACGCGGGCGGGCACGACGTCCTCGGCCGTGCCCTCGGCGCGCACCTCCTGGGCGGACTTGCCGAACGCCAGCGCCTTGGTCTGGGCGAAGAAGTTCGCCATGAACAGGGCGTGCACGTCCGCGTCGCCGTCGACCAGCGCGTGCGTCGGGGTGGCGAAGGCGATGAAGTCGGCCGGGATGACCCGGGTGCCCTGGTGGATCAGCTGGTAGAAGGCGTGCTGGCCGTTGGTCCCGGGCTCGCCCCAGAACACCTCGCCCGTGTCGGTCGTGACCGGCTCGCCGTCGTAGCGCACCGACTTGCCGTTGGACTCCATGGTCAGCTGCTGCAGGTAGGCGGCGAACCGGTGCAGGTACTGCGAGTAGGGCAGCACCGCGTGGGTGTGGGCGCCGAGGAAGTTCACGTTCCACACGTTGAGCAGCCCCATGAGCAGCGGGACGTTCTGCTCGGGTGCCGTGGTGCGGAAGTGCTCGTCGACGGCGTGGAACCCGGCGAGGAACGCGCGGAAGTGCTCCGGGCCGATCGCGACGGCCAGCGAGGTGCCGATCGCGGAGTCGACCGAGTACCGCCCGCCCACCCAGTCCCAGAACCCGAAGGCGTTGGCCGGGTCGATGCCGAACGCGGCGACCTTGTCCAGCGCCGTGGACACCGCGACGAAGTGCTTGGCGACGGCGTCCTTGCGGGCCGCGTCGTCGTCGGCCAGCACGCCCGCCGCGGACAGCCCCGCCCACAGCCACGCGCGGGACAGCCGCGCGTTGGTCAGGGTCTCCAGGGTCCCGAACGTCTTGGAGGCGACGATGAACAGCGTCGTCTCGGGGTCGAGGTCCTTCGTCGTCTCGGCGACGTCGGTCGGGTCGATGTTGGAGACGAACCGGCACTCCAGGCCGGCCTGCGCGTACGGCTTGAGCGCCTCGTAGGCCATGACCGGCCCGAGGTCGGAGCCGCCGATGCCGATGTTCACGACGTGCGTGATGCGCTTGCCCGTCACGCCCTCCCACTCGCCGCTGCGCACGGCGTCGGCGAAGGCGAAGACCTTGCCCAGCTCGGCCTGCACGTCGGCGTCGACGTCCTGGCCGTCGACCACCAGGGCGGGGGAGGCCCCCGCGGGGCGGCGCAGCGCGGTGTGCAGGACGGCGCGGTCCTCGGTGACGTTGATGTGCTCACCGGCGAACATGGCGTCGCGCCGGGCCAGGACCCCGGTCTGCTCGGCCAGCTCCAGCAGCAGCGAGACGGTCTCGGGGGTCACGAGGTTCTTCGACAGGTCGACGAACAGGTCGGCCGCGGTGAAGCTCAGCTGCTCCGCGCGCTGCGGGTCGGCGGCGAACCAGCCGGCCAGGTCGGGCGTGGTCGCGGCCTGGTGCGCGCCCAGCTGCGCCCACGCGGGGGTGGTGGTGGGATCGACGGGTCCGGTGCTCATGGGGGTGACGCTAGCCAGCCCGCGTTCGGGACGCCTCACCGGCTGCTGGCACAGTGTCTGCGTGCAGCGGTGGGAAGACCTGTCAGACGTCGGACCCGGGTTCGGCCCCTCGGTCGTCACCATCGGCAACTTCGACGGGGTCCACCGCGGTCACGCGGCCGTGCTCGCCCAGGTCGTGGGCCTGGCCCGCTCCCGGGGGCTGGCCAGCGTCGCGGTGACCTTCGACCCGCACCCGCTGCAGGTCCTGCACCCCGAGCGCGCGCCCGGCCTGCTGACGGGCCTGGAGCACCGCCTCGACCTGCTGGCGGCCACGGGGCTGGACGCCGTGCTCGTCATGCCCTTCACGCCCGAGCTCGCGGGCTGGAGCCCGCAGCGGTTCGTCGAGGACGTGTTCGTGCGCGCGCTGCGGGCCCGCGTGGTGGTCGTCGGGCACGACGTGCGCTTCGGTCGCGCCAACTCCGGGGACCTGGCGACCATGCAGGAGCTCGGCGCCCGCTCGGGGTTCGAGGTCGAGGTGCTCGACGACCTGGGCGACTCCGGACGGGCGCAGCGCTGGAGCTCCACCGCCGTGCGCGAGGCGCTGGCCGCCGGGGAGGTGGGCCGGGCGGCCGAGGTGCTCGGGCACCCCCACCGCGTCACCTCCACCGTCGTGCACGGCGACCACCGCGGCCGCGAGCTCGGCTACCCCACGGCCAACCTGGACACCGAGCACGCCGAGGGGCTCGTGCCCGCCGACGGGGTGTACGCCGGCTGGCTCACCCGCGCCTCGGGGGAGCGGCTGCCCGCCGCCGTGTCCATCGGCACCAACCCCACCTTCGACGGGGTGCGCCGCCAGCTCGAGGCGTTCTGCCTGGACCAGGAGGGGCGCGAGGGCGGCCTGGACCTGTACGGCGAGCGGGTCGACCTCGACTTCGTCGCCCACCTGCGCTCCACGCAGCGCTTCGACGGCGTGGAGGCCCTCGTGCAGCAGATGGAGCGCGACGTCGCCACCTGCCGGCGGATCCTGCTGGGCCGCAGCCCCGCCTGACCGACCCCTGCCGGACGTGGGGTAGTCTGGTCGCTGCCGTTCGATCGGCCGCGGACCCAGAGCGCCCGGGTGAACCAGCCCCGAGGCACCGCGCAACGAGTGATCAGGAGAGTCGAGTGCCCCTCACCAACGACGTCAAGAGCAAGATCATCGCTGAGTACGGCACCTCCGAAGGTGACACCGGCTCGCCCGAGGTCCAGGTCGCGATGCTGACCCAGCGCATCCGCGACCTGACGGAGCACCTGAAGCAGCACCAGCACGACCACCACAGCCGTCGTGGTCTGCTCCTGCTGGTCGGTCAGCGCCGCAACCTGCTGAAGTACATGGCCAAGAAGGACATCAACCGCTACCGCTCGATCATCGAGCGTCTCGGCATCCGCCGCTGACCCCGTCGCCGACGGAGTCAGGGGCCTGACGCGGCAGGGGTGGTCCCGACACACGGGACCACCCCTGTTGCGCATTCCCGCCGCACTCGCGGCAGACTCACCCTGACGAGTCGCGACATCGCGCAGCGTCGCGCCGGTCCTCGGTAGTGGCCTCCGGAACCCCGGGAGAGATCCCCGGTCCGTGGGTCTCGATCGAAGGCCGGGGGCGCGCGGGTGTCGCACACCGCACACAACCCTGAGGAGGAACCCCTTGGAGGGTCCCGAGATCACCGCCGCCGAAGCCGTCCTCGACAACGGCTCGTTCGGCACCCGCACCGTCCGCTTCGAGACCGGCCGCCTCGCCAAGCAGGCCGCCGGTTCCGCGAGCGTCTACCTCGACGGCGAGACGTTCCTGCTGAGCGCCACCACCGCCGGGAAGTCCCCGAAGGACCAGTTCGACTTCTTCCCCCTGACGATCGACGTCGAAGAGCGCAGCTACGCCGCCGGCAAGATCCCCGGCTCGTTCTTCCGTCGCGAGGGCCGCCCCTCCACCGAGGCGATCCTGGCCTGCCGCCTGATCGACCGCCCGCTGCGCCCGAGCTTCGTCAAGGGCCTGCGCAACGAGGTCCAGGTCGTCGTGTCCATCATGGCGATCCACCCCGACGACGCCTACGACGTCGTGGCCATCAACGCCGCGTCCATGTCGACGCAGCTGTCGGGCCTGCCGTTCTCCGGCCCGGTCGGCGGCGTGCGCGTCGCCCTCATCGACGGCCAGTGGGTCGCCTTCCCGCGGTACTCCGAGATCGAGCGCGCCGTCTTCGACATGGTCGTCGCCGGCCGCGTCGTGACCGCCGCCGACGGCACCGAGGACGTCGCGATCATGATGGTCGAGGCCGAGGCGACCGAGGGTTCCTGGAACCTCATCAAGGACCAGGGCGCCACCGCCCCGACCGAGGAGGTCGTGGCGCAGGGCCTGGAGGCCGCCAAGCCGCACATCGCCAAGCTCGTCAAGGCGCAGGCCGAGGTCGCCGCCAAGGCCGCCAAGCCCACCGCCGAGTTCCCGCTGTTCCCGGACTACGCCGACGACACCTACCAGGCCGTCTTCGACGCCTCCGCGACCGAGCTGGCCGCCGCGCTGACCATCGCCGGCAAGCAGGAGCGCGAGACCCGGATCGACGAGATCAAGGACCGCGTCAAGGGCGAGCTGGCCGAGGCCTTCGCCGGGCGCGAGAAGGAGGTCTCCGCGGCCTACCGCTCGGTGCAGAAGACGCTGATCCGTCAGCGCGTCCTGAAGGACAAGGTCCGCATCGACGGCCGCGGCCTGGCCGACATCCGGACCCTGTCCGCCGAGGTCGAGGTCCTGCCCCGCGTGCACGGCTCGGCGCTGTTCGAGCGCGGCGAGACCCAGATCCTGGGCGTCACCACGCTGAACATGCTGCGCATGGAGCAGCAGCTCGACACGCTGTCCCCGGTGACGCGCAAGCGCTACATGCACAACTACAACTTCCCGCCCTACTCGACCGGCGAGACCGGCCGCGTGGGCTCGCCCAAGCGGCGCGAGATCGGGCACGGCGCCCTCGCCGAGCGCGCCCTCGTCCCGGTCCTGCCGGCCCGCGAGGAGTTCCCCTACGCGATCCGCCAGGTCTCCGAGGCGCTGGGCTCCAACGGGTCCACCTCGATGGGCTCGGTCTGCGCCTCGACGCTGTCGCTGCTCAACGCCGGCGTTCCGCTGCGCGCGCCCGTGGCCGGCATCGCCATGGGCCTGATCTCCGACACCGTGGACGGCCAGACGCAGTACGCGGCGCTGACCGACATCCTCGGCGCCGAGGACGCCTTCGGCGACATGGACTTCAAGGTCGCCGGGACCAAGGAGTTCGTCACCGCGATCCAGCTCGACACCAAGCTCGACGGGATCCCGGCCTCGGTCCTGGCCGGTGCGCTGACCCAGGCCCGCGACGCGCGCCTGTACATCCTGGACGTCATGGCCGAGGCCATCGACACCCCCGACGAGATGTCGCCCACCGCGCCGCGCATCATCACCGTCAAGGTCCCCGTGGACAAGATCGGCGAGGTCATCGGGCCCAAGGGCAAGATGATCAACCAGATCCAGGAGGACACCGGCGCCGACATCTCCATCGAGGACGACGGCACGGTGTTCATCGGGGCCGTCGACGGCCCCTCGGCGGAGGCGGCCCGCGCAGCGGTCAACGCCATCGCCAACCCGACGATGCCCGAGGTCGGCGAGCGCTACCTCGGCACCGTCGTCAAGACGACCACCTTCGGCGCGTTCGTCTCGCTGCTGCCCGGCAAGGACGGCCTGCTGCACATCTCGCAGCTGCGCAAGCTGTCCGGCGGCAAGCGCGTCGACAACGTCGAGGACGTCGTCTCGGTCGGCCAGAAGGTCCAGGTCGAGATCGCCGAGATCGACCCGCGCGGCAAGCTGTCGCTGGTCCCCGTGGTCGCGGAGGACGCCGCCGAGGGCGACGCTCCCGCGACGGAGAGCGCCGACGCCTGACGTGACGACCCACGTTCCCGGGAACCCCGTCGAGCTGCCCACCGTGGCGGCCGGCGGGGTTCCCGCTACCACCGTCCTGTCCACCGCCGACGGGGCCGTCGTCAAGCGCACGGTCCTGCCGTGCGGGGCGCGCGTGCTCACCGAGGCCATGCCCGGGCAGCGTTCGGCCAGCATCGGCTGCTGGGTCGGCGTCGGCTCGCGCGACGAGACCAGGGGCCACTTCGGCTCGACGCACTTCCTCGAGCACCTGCTGTTCAAGGGCACCGAACGCCGCGACGCGATGGACATCGCCTCGGCGTTCGACGCCGTCGGCGGTGAGGCCAACGCCGCCACCGGCAAGGAGCACACGACCTACTACGCGCGGGTGCTCGACTCCGACCTGCCGATGGCCATCGACGTCGTCACGGACATGGTCACCTCGGCCGTGCTGGACGACGACGACTTCACCAGCGAGCGCGAGGTCATCCTCGAGGAGCTCGCGATGAACGACGACGACCCCGGCGACGTCGCGCACGAGAAGTTCGCCGAGCTCGTCCTGGGGCAGCACCCGCTGGCCCGGCCCATCGGCGGCACGCCGGAGACCATCCGCGCCGTCGGCCGCGACGACGTCTGGGCCCACTACCGCGAGCACTACCAGCCCTCCACGCTGGTGTTCACCGCGGCCGGCGGGCTCGACCACGACGAGGTCGTGACCACGGTCCAGCGCGAGCTCGACCGCGCCGCCGGGGACCTGGGCGAGGCCGCACCGCGCCCGCGCCGCGTCTCCGGGCAGGTCGAGGGGGGTCTGGAACGCGGCCAGGCGCTCGTGGTGGACCGCCAGACCGAGCAGGCCCACGTCCTGCTCGGCACGACGGGCATCACCGCCACCGACGAGCGCCGGTTCACGCTGTCGGTGCTCAACGCGGTCCTCGGCGGGGGGATGAGTTCCCGGCTGTTCCAGGAGGTGCGCGAGAAGCGCGGCCTGGCGTACTCGGTGTACTCGTTCAACGCCAACTACGCCGACTCCGGCTACGTGGGCCTGTACGCGGGCTGCTCACCGGCCAAGGCGCCGCAGGTCGCCGAGCTCATGCTCGCCGAACTGGTGAAGCTGGGCGAGACCCCGCTGGAGGCCGAGGAGCTGGGCCGCGGCATCGGCCAGCTCACCGGTGGTCTGGTGCTGGGCCTGGAGGACTCCGGGTCCCGCATGAACCGCCTCGGCAAGGCCGAGCTGACCCACGGGCAGTTCCTCGACGTCGACACCGTCCTGGCCCGCATCCGCGCCGTGACGGCCGAGCAGGTGCAGGCCATGGCCGTCGACCTGCTGGCCCGCCCGCGCTCGGTCACCGTCGTCGGCCCGTTCGACGACGACAGCGCCTTCACCGGCGTCGTGCGGTGACGACCGCGCCGATCAGGGTCTCGGTCGCGGGGGCGCGGGGCCGCATGGGCTCGCAGGCCGTCGCCGCGGTCGAGGCCGCCGACGACCTCGAGCTCGTCGCCGCGCTCGGGCGCGGCGACGACCTCGCCGCCGCGGCGGGTTCGGACGTGTTCGTCGACCTCACCGTGCCCGATCAGGTGATGGCCAACGTCGAGCACGCCCTGGCGCAGGGCATGCACGTCGTCACCGGCACCACCGGGTTCACCCCCGAGCGCGTCGAGCAGGTGCGCCGGTGGGCCGACGCGGCCGGGCGCAACGTGCTCGTCGCGACGAACTTCGGGATCGGGGCCGTGCTGGTCATGCAGCTCGCCGCCAAGGCCGCGCGGTTCTTCGAGTCCGTCGAGGTCGTCGAGCTGCACCACCCCGCCAAGGTCGACGCCCCCAGCGGCTCGGCCATCCGCACGGCCAGGCTCATCGCGCAGGCCCGGGCCGAGGCCGGCCTCGGCCCGTCCCCGGACGCGACCGAGACCGCGCTGGAGGGAGCCCGCGGGGCCGTCGTCGACGGGATCCACGTCCACGCCGTCCGCATGCGTGGGATGACCGCGCACCAGGAGGTCATCCTGGGCGGGCCGGGGGAGACCCTGACCCTGCGCGACGACACCTACGACCGCGCCGCCTACATGCCCGGCCTGCTCGTCGGCGTCCGCCAGGTCGCCTCCCGGCCCGGGGTCACCGTCGGCCTCGAGCACTACCTCGACCTGGACTGACGGGACCCCACCGGTGCGCACCAAGGTCGTCGTCGCCGTCAGCGTCGCGGCGCTGCTGTTCTACTTCGTGTTCCTCGGCCGGCTCGGCGCGGCGCTGATCGGCACGGGGAACTGGGCCGGGATCGCGCTGGGGATCGCCCTGTTCCTGCTGCCGCTCGTCGGCCTGTGGGCCGTCGCGCGGGAACTGATGTTCGGCGTGGCGACCGAGAGGCTCGGCCGCGAGCTCGCCGCCCGCGGCGAGCTGCCCGTCGACGACCTGGACCGCACGGCGGCCGGGCGCATCGACCGGGCCGCCGGCGCCGCGGCCTGGGAACGGGCCCGGGCCGAGGTCGAGGACGCCCCGGACGACGCCGGGGCGTGGTACCGCCTGGCCATGGCGTACGACGCGGCCGGGGACCGCCGGCGCGGCCGCGCCGCCGCGCGCCACGCCGTCAGGCTCCACCGCCGCTAGCCTGCCCGGCATGACGTCCTTCGCGGACCGCGCCGGCACCTGGGCCGGGCAGAACTCCTTCCGCCTGCTGGCGACCGACGAGCCCCGCCCCGCCCCGGCCTCGGCCGTGCTCGGCGTGCAGGGTCCGCTCACCACCCTCGCGTACGCGTGGGAGCACCCCACCGACGGCGACCAGGCGGGGTCGCTGACCGTCGGCCCGGGCCCCGACGACGGCTCGGCCGTGGCCCTGTGGGGTGACAGCTGGCACCAGGCCCCCGAGGCCAAGGTGCTCACCGGCCACCGCGACGGCGCGTCCGTCACGGTCGGGTACGACTACGCCCCCGGTCAGTGGCGGTGGGAGATCACCCTCACCGCCACCGACGACGGCCTGGAGCTGCGGATGGACAACGTCCCGCTCGAAGGCGACGAGGAGCGCTACGCCGCGATGGCGGCCCGCCTCCACCGCACCTGACCTCTGACCCTTCCCGCGCGACGCACACGTCGGACCCCGGGAGAGGTGCTCGCGGGGGTCCGACGTGTGCGTCGCGCGGGAAGGGCGGGATCAGTGGTCGCGGTGCACCGGGGCCCGGCCGGGCGGTTGCGCCGGGCGGGGCAGCAGCGGGTGCACCGGGGCCACCGGGAGCGTGACCGGCTCACCCGAGCGGACCGTGACCTCCTGCCCGGCGTGCAGCAGGGTCAGGCTCGAGCCGTGGTCGCGCGCCGCGTACGTCACCTCCTCGGGGGTGATGTCCACGCTCAGCTTCACCTCGTGCCAGCGGATCGTGAACCGCAGCCGGGTCAGCCCCTCGGGCAGGTGCGGGTCGAAGCGCAGCGTGCCGCCGTTGTCGCGCATGCCGCCGAGGCCGTGGACGAGGGCCAGCCACGTCCCGGCCAGCGACGCCATGTGCAACCCGTCGCCGGTGTTGTGGTGCAGGTCCCGCAGATCGACCGTCGCCGCCTCGTAGAGGTAGTCGTGGGCCAGCTCCAGGTGGCCCACCTCGGCGGCCGTGATCGCCTGCACCGCAGCGGACAACGACGAGTCCCGCACGGTCCGGGGTTCGTAGTAGTCCACGACGCGGGCCTTGTCCTGCGCGCTGAACGCGTCGGGGAACCAGAACAGGGCCATCTGCAGGTCGGCCTGCTTGACGACCTGCTTGCGGTACAGGTCGAAGTAGGGCGAGTGCAGCAGCAGCGGGTAGTGCGGGTTCGCCGCGAAGTCCCACTCCGGGCGCCGGGTGAACCCCTCGCACTGCTGGTGCACGCGCAGGTCCTCGTCGTAGGGGACCGCGACGGCGCCGCCGGCGTCCCGCCAGGTGGCCTGCTCCTCCAGCGTGACCCCCAGGGACCGCGCCAGGTCGGGCTGGCGGACGCAGGCCCGCGCCGCGGCCAGCAGGTTCTGCGCCGCCCCCAGGTTGGTGAAGACGTTGTCGACGACGACGGCGGTGTACTCGTCCGGCCCGGTCACCCCGGCCACGTGCCAGCGGCCCTGCGCGTCGTGGTGGCCCAGCGACATCCACAACCGCGCGGTCTCCACGAGGACGACCAGCCCGCCGTCGGTCTCCAGCTCCAGGCTGCCCGTGGCGACCCGGTACCGCTCGACCGCCGCGGCGATGTCGGCGTTCACGTGGAACGCCGCGGTGCCCGCCGGCCAGTACCCGCTGGACTCCTGCCCGCGGATCGTCCGCCACGGGAACGCGGCACCGGACAGCCCGAGCTCGCGGGCCCGCTGCCGGGCGTCGTCCACCGTGCGCGCGCGCCAGCGCAGGGCGTCCGCCGCGGCCCGCGGCGCGGTGTACGTCAGGACCGGCAGCACGTACGCCTCGGTGTCCCAGAAGATGTGCCCGTCGTAGCCCGGGCCCGTCAGACCCTTCGCGGGGATCCCGCGCTGCTCGGCCCGGGCCCCGGCCTGCAGGACGTGGAACAACGCGAACCGGACCGCCTGCTGCACCTCCGCGTCGCCCTCGACGTGCACGTCGGCGGCGTCCCAGAACTCCGCCAGGTACTCCCGCTGCTCGCGCAGCAACCCCTCGAAGCCCGTGAACCGGGCGCCCGCGAGCGCCCCGGCGACCTGGTCGCGCAGCGCCGGGCGGGATCGCAGCGCCGACCAGCCGTAGGCCAGGTACTTCGTCAGCCGCAGTTCCTGACCGGCCTCCAGGGCGCACACGACGGTGGTGCGCGCCCAGTCCTCGGCGTCCTGCGTCTCGACGTCGACCCGGCCCGGGGCGTGGACGTGGTTCTCCATCCCGGCGGCCATCTGCAGGCCGCTGACCCGGGTGCGGTGCACCAGCGTCGCGCCGCTGCTGCCCTCCAGGCGGGTCGTGTCGTGCTCGACGCAGACCAGCGGGGACTCCAGCACGGCCGCCACGCGCGGGTCGTCCGCCGTCCGGGGCATCGCCTGGTTGGCGACCAGCTCGGACTGCAGGGTGAGGCGGACCCCGGCGTCGACGGCCTCGACGACGTACTCCACCGCCGCGACCGCCCGCTGCACGAAGGAGACCAGCCGGGTGGAGCGCACGCGGATCCGCTTGCCCGCCGGGGAGACCCACTCGGCGGTGCGGGTCAGGGTCCCCGCCCTCAGGTCCAGGACGCGCTCGTGGGCCAGGAGGGTCCCGTAGCGGACGTCGAACGGCTCGTCGTCGACGAACAGCCGCACGATCTTGCCGTCGGTGACGTTGACGACGGTCTGCCCGACCTCGGGGTAGCCGTACCCGGCCTCGGCGTAGGGCAGGGGACGTTCCTCGTAGAAGGAGTTCAGGTAGGTGCCGGGCAGGCCGTGGGGTTCGCCCTCGTCGAGGTTCCCGCGGAACCCGATGTGCCCGTTGGACAGGGCGAAGACGGACTCGGCCGACCCCAGGAGGTCCAGGTCCAGGCGGGTCTCGCGGACCTGCCAGGGGTCGACGGGGAACGCGTCCTGGGCGATCACCGCCCCTGCTCCAGCAGGTCGGCGAGGTCGGTGACGACGACGGTGGCGCCGTGCTCGCGCAGCGCGTCGCCGTGCCCGTGGCCGAGGCGGTCGACGCCCACGACCGCCCCGAAACCCCCCGCGCGCCCGGCCGCGACCCCGGACAGCGCGTCCTCGAAGACGACGGCGCGAGCGGGGTCGACCCCCAGGACCCGGGCGCCCTCCAGGAAGCTGTCAGGTGCCGGTTTGCCCTCGATGCCCTTCTCGCGCAACGTCACCCCGTCCACCCGTTCCTCGACGAGGTCGGCCAGGTGAGTCACCTCCAGGACCTGCCGGGTGTTCGCGCTGGAGGACACCACGGCCCGCCGCAGGCCCGCCTCGCGCGCGGCCCGCAGGTAGCGGCGCGAGCCCTCGTAGACCTCGACGCCGTCGGAGGCGATGCGCCGCAGCAGGTCCGCGTTCTTGCGGTTGCCGAGCCCTGCGACGGTCGTCTCCTCGTACGGCTGGTCCGCCGGGTCGTCGGGCGAGCCGTCGGGCAGGTGGATCTCGCGGGAGGCCAGGAAGTCGCGGACCCCGTCCTCGCGGGGTTTGCCGTCGACGAACGTGGCGTAGTCGGCGTCGGCGTCGAAGGGCCGGAAGGCCTCACCCGTGCGCTCGGCGCGGGCCCGCAGGAACACGTCGAAGGTCGCCTTCCACGCCGCGTCGTGGACGGCGGCCGTGTTCGTCAGGACGCCATCGAGGTCGAAGAGCAGAGCGGTCACGTGGTCGGGCAGTCCCAGCACGGTGCCGACCCTAGGAGACCGGCGCCCGGGGTGCAGGTCGGGCACACCCCGGCCCGGGTGGGGCGTCCTCCTCGCCCGGGCCTCGAGAACCCGGGCGCCCCGGTGCCGTCGCCCCGACGGGCCAGGGGCTGCTGCCGGGGCCGGTGCCGCCCCACCCCGCACGTCGCGCCGCAGGAGGTGGTCCTGCCGGTCGTCCTGGTCGCGGTGACCGCCGGCAGCACTGGTGTCGTCGACGCCGGGCGGTGCTGCTCGACGTCACGGCGTGGCCTCGCGCTCCGGGCGAGGTCGCTCAGTCGCGGGGGTTCAGGGCCTCCGGGTCGGCATCGGGGTCGGTCTCGGGGTCGGTCTGCGCTGCGCCGTCCCCGGAGGGGGTGTCGCGCAGGTCGCGCGGGTTGAGCTGACCGGGGTCGGCGTCCGGGTCCGATGTCGTCGGCTCGGTCGTCGGCTCGGTCGTCGGCTCGGTCGTCGGCTCGGTCGTCGGCTCGGTCGTGGAGTCGGTCGAGGAGTCGGGGGTGGGGTCGGGGGACTGGTGTTCGCTCATGCCTCCACCCTCAGCCCGGCCCGCGGCGGCTGCCCGGTGGAACGCCCGCGCGCGGCCTCGAGCCAGCCGAACAGGTCGTCGGCCGGCATCGGCCGTGCGTGCACGAAACCCTGCACCTCGTCGCAGCCGAACCCGGCCAGGACGTCCAGCGTGGCCTCGTCCTCCGCGCCCTCGGCCACCACCCGCAGCCCGAGCCGGTGCCCGAGGTCGACGGTGGCCGCCACGATGGCCCGCACGCCCGCGTCGGACAGCAGCCGGCTGGTGAAGCTGCGGTCGACCTTCAGCTCGGTGGCGGGCAGGTCCGACAGGTAGGCCAGGGAGGAGTACCCCGTGCCGTAGTCGTCGATGCTCAGCCCGAACCCCTCCCGGCGCAGGGCGTGGCACAGCGCCAGGCTGGCCTCCCCGTCCTGCATGAGGGCCGTCTCGGTGACCTCCAGGACGAGGTGCCCGACGGGGAACCCGCTGCGCGCCAGCCCCTGCAGGTGGGGCAGCAGGTCGGGGTTCAGCAGGCAGCTCGTCGACAGGTTCACCGAGACCGACAGCTCTTCGTGCCCCGCGGCGTGCCACCGCTGGAGGTCGGCGGTCGCGCGCGCCAGCACGTGGGTCGTCAGGTGGCCCATGAGGCCCTCCTCCTCGAGCACGTCGAGGAAGGCGCCGGGACCGAGCAGGCCGCGCTCGGGGTGCCGCCACCGGACGAGGGCCTCGACGCCGCTCGCGGTGCCGTCGGCCAGGCTCACCTGCGGCTGGTAGAAGACCTCGAACCCGGACGGGTCGCCCGAGTCCCACACCCGGTGCAGCTCGTCGGCGACCCGGGCGCGTTCGCGCGCACTCACGTCGAGGCCCTGGTCGTACAGGCGCACACCCGAGCCGGTGGACTTCGCCTGGTACATCGCGGTGTCGGCCCGGCGGAACAGCTCCTGGGCCGCGTCGTCCCCACCGGCCGCACCGGCCACGCCTCCGCCGTCCCCGCCGTCGCCGGCACGGGCGACCCCGATGCTCACGCGGACGCGGTGCTGGTCGTCCGAGCCCGCCGCGGCGAACAGCGCCCACGCGAGGCCGAGCGCGGCCGCGTCGTCCTCGGCCGGGTGCAGGACGGCGAACTCGTCCCCGCCGAGGCGGCACAGCAGCGTCCCCTCCGGCACGGCCGCGGCCAGCCGCCCCGCCAGGTCGGTGAGCAGCCGGTCGCCGGCGAGGTGCCCGTAGCGGTCGTTGACCTCCTTGAACCGGTCGAGGTCGAGGACCAGCAGCGTCAGGGGGCCGGTGTCGCGGTCCGCGAGCGCACGGGCGAAGGCCCGCCGGTTCGCCAGACCGGTGAGCTCGTCGGTGAGCGCCTCCTGCCGGCGCACGGCGAGGGAGGCGAGGTCGCCGATCAGGTGGACCACCCGGAAGCTGACGCCCACGACCGCGACGGAGGCGCACACCACCGACCACGTCGTGAGGGCGGGGGCGAGCCGGGTGTCCAGGACCAGGACGGTCACGGCGGCCAGGAGCACCACGAAGGCGCCGATCGTCAGCGACTGGGTCGTGGCCGGCTGCGGCCGGCTGGGGCGCACGGGCAGCCGGCTCGCGCCGGCGGTGGCCAGCAGCAGGACCGTGGTCCCCGGGGCGGCCCAGCAGGTGCTGCGCGTGGTGGCGTCCAGGACCAGCCCGGTCAGGGCGGCGCCCGCACCCGCGGCCAGCAGCCAGGGCCGGGGGTCGCGCAGCAGCGCACCCATGCTGGCCACGGTCAGCGTGGTCCCGAGCACCACGAACAGGGACCCGACGCCGACCAGCAGCAGCTGGACCGCCACCGTGCCGCCCGCGTCCCAGCCGGTCCGGGCCAGGACCAGGTCGCCGACGGCGGCCACGGCCAGGATGGCGCTCAGGCCGTTCAGCCAGTCGCTCGGGTCGGTGGTGCGGGTGCTGATCCGGTTCCAGACGATGAGGCCGCGGTACAGCAGAGCGCAGCTGACCAGCGAGGTCACCGTCGACGGCGCGACCCCGCTCGCGCCCGGGCCCGGCACGACGTCGAGGAGCGCCCCGAGGACCGCGACCGCGGCGGCGTGCCGGAACCAGCGCCACACGTCGCGCTCGTCGTCCACGCGGCGCACCCGCTCGTGCAGCAGCACGACGGCCGCGGCGCACGACGCGGCCCGCAGCGCGGCGCCGACCCGGTGCCCGGAGCCGGGGTCGAGGAGCGGGAGGGCGCACACGAGCACGCCGGCGCAGACCAGCAGGACGGCGGCGACGCCCGTGGCGCGGCGGCGGCCGAGGGCGATGGCCCAGGAGACCCGGGAGGACATGACGCACCGCTTCCGTGGAGGTCGAGGACGATCACCCGGTGGCTGCAGGCAACGAGGTCCCATCGGCGCCCGGGAGCGCCGGCTGGACCCGCGCGCGGACCGACGACCCGACCGGAGCAACGTCGCGGCCCCGGGCCGCGGCCCGGGGACCACCGGCGGGACCACCGGCGGGACCACCGAGGGGGCACGGGCCGGGTCACCCGGCCAGCACAACGCGGCACGGCGCAGGCTTGCCCCGCCCTCACGTTCGAGACAGGCTGCGCCCGTGAACAGAGTCGTGCGCTTCGAACGCTGGGGTGGGCCCGACGTCCTGGAGGTCGTCGACGTCCCCGCCCGTGAGCCGGGACGCGGCGAGGTCAGCGTCACCGTGCGCGCCGCCGGCATCACGGCGGGGGAGTCCGCGGCCCGCGAGGGCGCGCTCGCGCAGCTCTACCCCATGGCCTTCCCCACCGCGACCGGGTCGGAGTTCGCCGGCGTCGTCACCGCGACCGGGCCCGGTGCCCGGTTCGGCGTCGGCGACGAGGTCCTCGGCTGGAGCCCCGAGCACGCCGGCCACGCCGAGACCGTCGTCGTGCCCGAGACCGCGCTCGTGGTCAAGCCCGAGGCGGTCTCCTGGGAGGTCGCCGGGGCCCTGTACGTCGCCGGCGTGACCGCCTGGACGTGCGTGGAGAGCACGAAGGTCCGCGACGGGGACGTCGTCCTCGTCGTCGGGGCGGCCTCGGACGTCGGCACCCTCGCCGTCCAGCTCGCCCGCCTGTGCGGGGCGGCCGTCGTGGGCGTCGCCGACCCCGTGCACCACGACTGGCTGCACGCGCACGGAGCCGACGCGGTCGCCCCCGCCGACGCGGGCGCGCTCGCGCGCGTCGTGCACGAACGCGCCGGCCGGGTCGACGTCATCCTCGACACCACCGGAGCCGACGTCGAGCACCTCGCCGAGGCGCTGGGGGTCCCGGCGCAGCGGTGCGTGGCCACCCTGCCGCTGGAGGCCGACCTGGAGTTCGGCGGCGGCGGACCGCAGCGCGCCGACGTGCTGGCCGAGCTCGTCGACCTCGTGGCCGGCGACCGGCTGCACGTGCCGATCGCGGGGGTCTTCCCCCTCGCCGACGTCGTGGAGGCGTTCGCGACGGCCGAGCGCCCGCACCGTCAGGGGCGGATCGTCCTGCTGCCCTGAGCGCTCCCGCCCCCGGAGCCGTCCCCGGGGGCGGGGTGCTCGCGCTGCGCCGCCAGGCGCACGGGGGTGTTCGCGGCGCCGTACCCCCGGTACCCGCCGCGCCGTTCGACGACCTCGACGAAGAACTCCCGGCTCACCGCGCGGGTGAAGAAGTGCAGGAACTCCCCGCCGTCGGGGTCCCGGTCGTAGAGGACGTGGTGGCGGCGCAGGGCGTCCAGGAACCGCTTGTCCAGGCCGAACCGGGCCTGCAGGTCGTCGTGGTAGTTCACCGGCACGGGCAGCGGTTCGCCGCCGGCGGCGACGAACGCGGCGACCACGGCCAGCACGTCGGTGGTGGCCAGCGCCACGTGCCCCGAGGCCAGCGGGCGACCGCGCAGCGTCGCCGAGGTCGGGCCCACGTTGAGCGCGATCCGGATGCCCGCCGTGGACGTGTACGCCCGCGAGCGCACCAGGCCGTCGGGGGCGGCGACCTCGGCGAGCTCGCCCGGGCTCATCCCCAGGACGGTGGTCAGGAACAGCCCCGCGGAGTCGAACCCCGCGAAGGGCTGCGGCAGGGCGACGTGGTCGATCCCCGTGAAGGACCGTGCCGTGGCGGCCTCACCGGTGGGCAGGAAGTCGCCGCGCCAGTCGGGGTCGTCCCCGCAGAACTGCACCCACGTCCCGTCCGGCGCCACGAGCGAGGGGATCTCGGCCTCACCGGGCCCCACCGGGCGGTGCACGAGGGGGGCCAGCAGCTCGCGGGCCCGGGCGGCCAGGACCTGCGGGGCGTCGGAGCGCAGACCGAGGGAGGACAGCCGGGCCCGCTCGGCGCTCGCCCGGTGGTTGACGACGACGCGGACGTCGCCCCCGGTCCACAGGTCGACGTCGCCGCGGCGGTGCGCCCCCGTTCGGGCCAGGCCGAGGGAGCCCAGCAGCGCCGCGACCGCCGGCGCCCCCTCGGCGGAGGCGGCGACCTCGACGAACGCCCACCCCGACGGCGAGGGGGCGGCGGGCAGGGTGCCGGGTGCGGTCAGGTCGGCGAGGTGGCGCAGCGACCGGGCGGCGTCCACGGCGGCGCGGCCGGGGTCGGACTGGCGGTAGAGGTCGTTGAAGACCTCCAGCGAGACGGGCCCGCCGTAGCCGGAGGCCGTGACGGCGCGCTGGAACCGGGCCAGGTCGAAACCGCCCTGACCCGGGAAGAGCCGGTGGTGGCGCGACCACGGCAGGACGTCCATCCCCAGCAGCGGGGCGTCGGCCACCTGGCAGAAGAAGAGCTTGTCGAGGCCGGCGATGTCGTCGGGGTCATCCCCGCGGGACAGGACGTGGAAGGAGTCGACGCACGTGCCCAGCGCCGGGTGGCCGGCCAGGGCCACCACCCGGGCGCCGTGGCGGTAGTCGGCCACGTGCGCCCCCCACGCCAGCGCCTCGTAGGCGAGCCGGACGCCCTCGCCGGCGGCCACGTCGGCCAGCGCGGTGAGCTGGGCGGCGAGCTCGTCGTCGTCGTGCACGGCGCCGGCGTGCACCGAGGAGCAGACGAGGATGAGGTCGCAGCCCAGCTCGCGGGTCAGTGCGGCCTTGTGCCGCAACCGTTCCCGGCTCCGGGCCGCGGCCGCGGGGTCGACGTCGTCGGGGTCGCGGAAGGGCTGGAACAGGGCGACGGCCAGGCCCAGGTCGCCGGCCAGGGCCCGGACCTCGGCCGGGCGCAGCGGCGAGGCCAGCAGGTCCGGTTCGAACACCTCGACGGCGTCGAAGCCGGCCGCGGCCGCGGCGCGCAGCTTCTCCGACAGGCTCCCGGCCAGGCTCACCGTGGCGATCGAGGTCCGCACGCACCCACCCTGCCACGACCGGTCGCGGCGCAGGGCCGGTGCGGGGGCCACGTAGGGTGCGCGGGTGAGCCACCCCGTCCTGGACCGCCCGTTCGCCGCAGTCCTGTTCGACATGGACGGCACCCTCGTCGACTCCACCGCGGCCATCGCCCGCAGCTGGACGACGTGGGCGCTCGAGCACGACGTCACCGCCGAGCAGCTCGCCGGCGCCGCCGGGCACGGCCGGCCCGCCCCCGAGATCGTCGCCGACCTGGTGGGCGGCGAGGGCCTGGCCGCCGCGGCGGCGCGCATCACCGAGCTGGAGATCGCCGACGTCGACGACGTCGTGCAGCTGCCGGGCGTCGCCGACCTGCTCGCGGGGCTGCCCGCCGGGTCCTGGGCCATCGTGACGTCCTGCTCGGCGCCGCTGGCCGACGCCCGACGGCACGCCGCCGGACTGCCCGACCCGGAGGTCCTGGTCACCTTCGACGACGTCGAGAACGGCAAACCCGCACCCGACTGCTTCCTGCTCGGCGCCGCCCGGATGGGCCTGGACCCGGCCGACTGCCTCGTCGTGGAGGACGCCCCCGCCGGGCTCAGCGCCGCCCGGGCCGCCGGCTGCGCCACCCTGGCCGTGCGCACGACCCACCCCACCGGCCCCCTGGACGCCGACCTCGTCGTGCCCCTGCTGTCCGCCGTCCGCATCACCGCCGGGCCGGACGGTCTGCGGGTGCGCCGGGCCGGGGAGCCGGGGCCGGCCACGGACCTGTAACGCCCCGGCCCCCGGCGCCGATGTGCCCGCGGGACCCGGTCGCTGCCCGGACCCCCGAGCGGGCAGCGACCGGGCTCCTCCACGTCCGGGTCACGTCCGGGCCGGGTCCGGGCCCGGCGCCCGCGCCCGGCGCGGGTCTGGTGAGCCGTCGAGTCGCCCCCTCGCGGTAACCTCCCACCATGCCGACCGTCACCGCCGCAGTGCCCCCGCGTCCGTTCGGGACGGTGCTGAGCGCGATGGTGACCCCCTTCACGCCCGACGGCTCCCTGGACCTGGCCGCGGCCGCCGCCCTGGCCGAGCACCTCGTGGCCACCGGGCACGACGGCCTCGTGGTCAGCGGCACCACGGGCGAGTCGCCCACCACCTCGGACGAGGAGAAGGACGCGCTGCTGCGCGCCGTCCTCGACGCGGTCGGGGACCGGGCCGTGGTCGTGGCCGGCGTGGGCACCAACGACACCCGGCACACCGTCGAGCTGGCCCGCGCCGCCGAGAAGGCCGGCGCCCGCGGGCTGCTGGTCGTCACGCCCTACTACAACAAGCCCCCGCAGGCCGCGCTCCTGGCCCACTTCACGACCGTGGCCGACGCGACCGGCCTGCCCGTGATGCTCTACGACATCCCCGGCCGCGCGGGGGTGCCGATCGAGACCGAGACGCTCGTGCGCGCCGGCGAGCACGAGCGCGTCGTGGCCGTGAAGGACGCCAAGGGCGACCTGTTCGCCTCCGCGCAGGTCCTGGCCCGCACCGACCTGGCCTACTACTCCGGCGAGGACGCCCTCAACCTGCCGCTGCTGGCGCTCGGCGGGTCCGGCATCGTCTCGGTCGTCAGCCACGTCGCCGGCCGGGAGTACGCCCGGATGATCGCCGCGCTCGACGCCGGCGACCTGCCGGCCGCCCGCGCGCTCAACGCCCGGCTGCTGCCCGCCGTGCGGGGGATCATGACGCGCACCCAGGGTGCCGTGGCCGTCAAGGCCGCCCTCGAGCTCACCGGCGTCCTGGCCAACCGCACCGTCCGCCAGCCCCTGCTGCCGGCGAGCGGCGAGGAGGTCGGTGCCATCGCCGCCGACCTCGCCCTGGCCGGCCTGGACACCTCCCGGTCCCAGACCCCGCAGAACGCCTGACCACCCACCCTTCCCACGGTCGCGGCCGCCACCAGGCCGCAGGAGGAGCCGCATGAGCCACCCCCACCCCGAACTGAGCACGCCCCCGAAGCTGGCGAAGGGCGCCCTGCGCGTCTTCGGCCTCGGTGGTCTGGGCGAGGTCGGGCGCAACATGACCGTCTTCGAGTACGACGGCAAGCTGCTCGTCGTCGACTGCGGTGTCCTGTTCCCCGAGGACCACCAGCCCGGCGTCGACCTGATCCTGCCGGACTTCGGCCCCATCGCCGACCGGCTCGGCGACATCGTCGCCCTCGTCCTGACCCACGGGCACGAGGACCACATCGGTGCCGTCCCGTACCTGCTGCGGTTGCGTCCGGACATCCCGATCCTCGGGTCGCAGCTGACGCTGGCCCTCATCGAGGCCAAGCTCAAGGAACACCGCATCAAGCCGTACACCCACGCGGTGCGCGAGGGCCAGAAGGAGCAGCTGGGGCCCTTCGACTGCGAGTTCATCGCCGTCAACCACTCCATCCCCGACGCCCTCGCCGTCGCCATCCGCACGGGCGCGGGCCTGGTCCTGCACACCGGCGACTTCAAGATGGACCAGCTGCCGCTGGACAACCGGATCACCGACCTCAACGCGTTCGCACGCCTGGGCGACGAGGGCGTGGACCTGTTCTGCGTCGACTCCACGAACGCCGAGGTCCCGGGCTTCACCGCCCCCGAGCGCGACATCGGCCCCGTGCTGGAGCAGCTGTTCGGCCGCGCCGAGCACCGCATCATCGTGGCCTCGTTCGCCTCCCACGTGCACCGCGTCCAGCAGGTCCTCAACGCCGCCGACGCGCACGGGCGCAAGGTCGCCCTCGTCGGCCGCTCGATGGTCCGCAACATGGGCATCGCCGCGGACCTGGGGTACCTGCAGGTCCCCAAGAACATCCTCATCGACCTCAAGCAGGTCGACGACCTGCCCGACGACCGCGTCGTGCTCATGTGCACGGGGTCGCAGGGCGAGCCGATGGCGGCCCTGTCGCGCATGGCCAACCGCGACCACCGCATCTCCGTCGACCGCGGCGACACCGTGATCCTGGCCAGCTCCCTCATCCCGGGGAACGAGAACGCGGTGTTCCGCGTCGTCAACGGCCTGGCCCGCCTCGGCGCGACCGTCGTGCACCAGCAGAGCGCCAAGATCCACGTCTCCGGTCACGCCAGCGCCGGGGAACTGCTCTACTGCTACAACATCCTCAAACCGCGCAACGTCATGCCCGTGCACGGGGAGATCCGGCACCTGCTGGCCAACGGGGACCTCGCGGTGAAGACGGGCGTGCCGCGCGAACGCGTCGTCATCGCCGAGGACGGGGTGGTCGTCGACCTCGTCGACGGCAAGGCGAGCATCGTCGGGTCCGTGCCCGTGGGGTACGTCTACGTCGACGGCTCCAGCGTCGGGGAGATCACCGAGGCCGACCTGAAGGACCGGCGGATCCTCGGCGAGGAGGGGTTCATCTCCATCTTCGTCGCCGTCGACTCCGTCACCGGCAAGGTCGTGTCCGGGCCGGAGTTCAACGCCCGCGGGTTCATGGGCGAGAACGAGGACCGGTTCGACGCCGTGCGCAAGCGCGTCGAGAACGCCCTCAACGAGGCCTCGACCGGGCCGGTCGACACGTACCAGCTGCAGCAGATCGTGCGCCGCACGGTGGGGACCTGGGTGTCCCAGGCCCACCGCCGCCGGCCGATGATCGTGCCGGTCGTCGTCACCGCCTGAGCGCGCACCGCGCCGCGGCCGCCTTCACTCCCGGGGGCGGCTGCGGCGCAACGCGACCCACACGACCAGGTTGACCACGACGGCGACCCGGACGACGCCGGCCGCCACGCCGAACGTCACCGTCGAGGCCGGCAGCAGCGCCACGGTCAGCGAGGCCAGCAGCAGCAGCGCGGCCACGACCCACGCGACGACGAGCGCCGGACGGGCCCGCACCCGCTCGCGCACCGCGTGCCGCAGGGCCGGCGGCGTCCGCCGCCACGTCGGCACCACCCACGCCGCCAGCGCCCCCCACGCCACCACGAGGACCCCCCACCGCCACGGTGCGCCGCTGCCGCGCGCGTGAGCGGCGGCCCCGGCGAGCGTGACGGCCAGCACCGCGAGCAGGGCACCGGCCCACACCCGCCGGGCCAGACCGACCGCCAGGACGTCGACGTTGTGCCGGGCGACGGCGCTGTGCGGGTCCAGCGCCAGCGAACCGCCCAGCAGCTCGGCCCCCCGGCCCAGCCGGTTGCGGTTCAGGGCCATGGCCCCGAGGTTGTTCAGCGCGTCGGCGTGCTGCGGGTCGATCGCCAGCACGGCCTCGTAGGCGTGCCGGGCCCGGCCGTGACGGCCGCGTCGGTGGTGGACCAGCCCGAGGACGAACAGGGGCTGGGTCAGGCCCGGCCCGGTCGCGACGGCGCGTTCGGCGACGGTGACCGCCTCGGCGCGGGTCGCGCGGCGCGCGGACAGGACGGTGGCGAGCTGGCTCAGCGCGTACGGTTCGCGCGGTTCGAGCCGGACCGCCTCGCGGGCGGCGGCGACGGCCTGCTCGTGCTGCCCGAGGGCCTCCAGCGCGAGGCTGGCCAGGCGGTGCCCGTGCTCCTCACCCGGGTCCGCGCCGACGGCGGCGTTCGCGGCGCCCAGCGCCGCCGCGTACCGGCCCAGGCGCAGTTCGGCGACGGCCGCCAGGCGCAGGGCCACGGGGTTGCCCGGATCGCTCGCGAGCACCTCGTGGACGGTGCGCAGGGCCTGTTCCCAGCGCCCGGCGTCGACCAGCGCACCGGCGCGGCGCAACGCGACCTCGGTCGGTGACGGCGCCGGTGGCGAGGGTGACGGGTCGTCCGGCCAGGGCGTCACGAGGCCTCCTCCGTTGTCGCAGAGCGGGTCCTGCCGCCCTGCCAGGATGCTAGGTTCTGCGCCGTGGAAGATCCCCGGCGCCCCAGGTCCGAGGGTCCCTACTCCCCGCGGCACTCCACCGGCGGTCTCCTCGGCAGCCGCCCCGCGCGCCTCGTCGCCGCGGGGTTGACCGTCTCCCTCGGGGTCGTCGGCGCGGTCGTGATCACCGGGCACGACGACGAGCGGGCGCCCGCGGTGCAGGCCGCCCCCGGCCTGCCCACCGCGCAGTCCTCCTCGCCGTCCTCCGGACCGTCTTCCGCGCCGTCCCCATCCCTGCCGGCGCCCGCTGCGGCCGGAGCGACCGCGTCCGCCGCGCCGCCGACCCCGCGCGTCGTGGACCAGGCCCCCGCGCCCGCCGGGACCGCCGTCGTCGGGCGGGCACGGGCGGACGACACCGGCACCGCGCAGAGCTCCCGGAACTCCACGGACTCCGGCAACTCCGGCAACTCCGGGAACCCCGGGGACTCCCGCCAGTCCGCGGGCCGCGCCGTGCCCGAACCCGCCCGGCCCGTCACCCCGGCCCCACTGGCCCCCGCCGCCCCGCCCGCCCCCGAGGTACCCCCCGTCGTCGCACCGGCCGAGCGGTTGGTGCTCACGGTGTCCGTGGGCGTCCCCGGACGCGTCCAGGTCCCGCCGCAGTCGCTGCAGATCCACCTCCCCGGCCCCGACCCGGTCGAGGTGACGGGGTCGGTCACGAGCCCCGAGCCCGGCCGCGTCGACGTCGGCGTCACGGTCGACCCGGGGCCCCGGCACGTCGTCGAGGACCCCGCCCCGGAGACGGCCGGGGTCCTCGCCGCCGCGCTGCAGCGGGTGGCACGGCACGCCGCGGCGCCGGCCGGGCAAACCCCTGTCGCGCCCTGAGGCGCGCCGCGTAGCGTTCCGGGCGTGAACGGACGGGCGCTGGTCCTCGGGGGCGGGGGATCGGCCGGCAACGCCTGGTCGATCGGGGCCGTCGCGGGCCTGGCCGACGCCGGCCTCGACGTCCTCGGCGGCGATCGTGCCGCGGACCTCGTCGTCGGCACCTCGGCGGGCGCCACCGCGGCCGCGCAGCTCCTGGCCCGGCCCGCCGCGGACCTGCTCGCCGACGTGCTCGCCACGGCGCGCCCGCGCGGACGTCCCGCCCGGTCCGCCGGGCACGACGTGCTCGCCGCGTCGAACGCCGTCATCGCCGCCTCCACCGGACCGGAGGACGTGCGCCGCCGGTTGGGGGCCTCGATGCTCGCCGGCGAGGAGCCCGGGTCGATCGCCGAGGTGGTCGCGCGCCGCCGCGCGCTCGTGGCGTCCCGCCTCCCCAGCGCCGAGTGGCCCGCCCGACGCCTGCTGATCACCGCCGTCGACGCGACCACGGGCGAACCGGTCGTGCTGGACTCCGGCAGCGGCCTCGACCTCGTCGACGCCGTCTGCGCCAGCACCTCGGGCCCCGGCGGCGCCCCGCACGCCGCCGGGGGGCGGCGCTTCCTCGACGGGGGCTACCGGGCTGGGGAGAACGCCGACCTCGCGCAGGGGTTCGCCCGCGTCCTGGTGCTCGCGCCGCTGGGCGGCCGGACGCGGATGCCCCTCTCGTGGGGCATGCACCTCGCCCCGCAGGTCGAGGCGTTGCGCGCCGCGGGGTCCCGGGTCGAGACCGTGTTCCCGGACGGGGGCGCCCACGCCTTCGGGACGGACCTCATGGACCCGGCGGCGCGCCCGCCCGCGGCCCGGGCGGGGTTCGCCCTGGGGCGGCACCTCGCGCGGTCGCTGGACGGGTTCTGGTCCTAGCGCCGGCGGGTGCGCAGGTGGGCGACGAGGTCGTCCCACGACCCGTCGGTGTTCGCGTACGTCGCGACGTTGCGCGCCGCCTCGAACCAGGGACCCGTCGAGGGCCGCACCTGCCGCCAGGCGGTGTGCAGGTCCTGACCGGTGATGGGCCGCACCCGCCCGGAGCGCAGCGAGTCCCGCAGCGCGAGCTCCGCGGCGGTCTCGACGACGTGGGCGAGGTCGGCACCGGAGAAACCCTCGGTGTGCGCGGCCAGCGGGGCGAGGTCGAGGGAGTCGGTGGGGCGCTCGCGCAGGTGGTGCTCCAGGACGGCCAGGCGCGCGCGTTCGTCCGGGGGCAGGACCAGCAGCATCCGGTCGAGGCGGCCGGGGCGGCGCAGCGCCGGGTCGACGTCCCACGGCGCGTTGGTCGCGGCCAGGACGAAGACGCCCTCGTTGTCGCCGTCGACCCCGTCGAGCTCGGCGAGGAACTGCTGCACCGTCGTGCGCATCCCCGAGGACCGGTTGCCGCTGCGGGACATGCCCAGACCGTCGACCTCGTCGAAGAACAGCACGCAGGGCGCGTTCCGCCGCGCCTGCTCGAAGAGGGCGTGCAGGTTCTTCTCCGAGTTCCCGATCCACATGTCGAGGACGTCGGACAACCCGACGGACAGGAACTGCGCCCCCATCTCACCGGCCACGGCCCGGGCGATGAACGTCTTGCCGCAGCCGGGCGGCCCGTACAGCAGCAGGCCTCCGCGCAGGCTCTTGCCGTAGAGCCTGCGCAGCTCGGGGTTGCGCAGCGGTCCGAGGAAGGCCAGTTCGAGGCGCTCCTTGACCTCCGCCATACCGGCGACGTCGGAGAGGGTGACCCGCGGGCGCTGGACCTCGGCGGTGGTGCCGGGGTCGGGTTCGTCGTCGTGGGCGGCCAGGCCCGTGGTGTCGAGCGGGCCGAGGTCGGCCTCGGCGCTGGCCCAGTCGAACGCGGGTGCCGGTGCGCTCGGGGGGGCGGCCGGCGGCCGGGCCAGCGCCTGCTGGACGAGCTCGCGGGCCGCCGTCGAGGTCGGGTCGAGGGCCAGGACGCGCGAGGCGTGGGCCAGGGCGCCGTCGTGGTCCCCGGCGGCCAGCAGCAGCTGGGCCACGTGCAGGCGCAGGGGGGCGTCGTCGGGGGAGGCCTCGACGGCGGCGAGCAGACTGCGCAGCAGCGGGTCCTCGGAAGCGCTCACGACGTCAGCGTAGGGCGCGTGAGGAGACGACCGGCGCCGTCGGCCACCCGGCCGACGAGGAGCTCCAGCGGCCCGCGCCCGAGCGTGAGCCGCCACAGCGTCGCGAACGCCGCACCGAGCAGGACGTGGAACGCGAGCAGCGTCAGGGAGGTGTCGTCGGTGCCCGCCAGCGCCAGGACGTGCGCGGTGTAGATCGTCAGGGGCATGCCGCCGAGCGCGGCGACGGGGTACAGGAACCGCGTCACCGTCCCCGGCAGCAGGCACGCCGCGCCGAGGACCACCAGCGCGGTCCCCGCGGTGTGCAGCAGGTCGAACGGGGTGCCCGAGTGCGGGACGAGCACCGTGAGCCACCACCGGCTGTCGGTGGGGACGCTGCCGTAGAGGTCCAGACCGTCCAGGGGGCCGTGGAGCCGTTCCAGCGCGGCGCGGCCACCGGCGGGGCCCAGCAGCAGCGCGCTGGCGGCCCAGGCGCCCGCCGCCAGCAGCAGGCCCGCGCCCAGCACCCGCACGCACGCGGCCGTCCCGGTCAGGTCGAGCTTGGCGACGGCCAGCCCGAGCAGCAGGTACCCCGCCCACCCGACGACGGGGTAGTAGCCCGTCAGCGCCAGGGCCTCGAGCAGGTCGCCGGGGCGGGCCAGCCACGGCAGCGTGGGCTGGTCGTACTGCGCCTCGAGCCCCAGGGCGTCGCGCACGGCGAAGGACACCAGCGGGGCCAGGGCCAGCCAGCAGCCGGCCAGGACCGCGAGCCGCCGGGCCGGCCACCACAGGAACGGCAGCACGACGACGAAGGCGACCCCGTAGTACGGCAGGATCACCGCGACCCGACTCCCGGACTCGACGAGCAGCAGCCCGAGGAGGGCGATGAGCAGCCCGCGCACGGCGACGCTCGTGCGGGCCGCGGCCCGCCGGTCGGCCGAGCGCCGCGTGGCCAGCCCCAGGGACAGGCCGGCCAGCACCGCGAACAGGCCCGAGGCCCGGCCGTGGGCGAGGGCGTGGAGCGTGCCGCCGGGACCGTCCGGTCCGGGCAGGACGTGGACCGCCATCATGCCGACGACCGCGACGGCGCGGGCGAGGTCGATGCCGACGAGGCGCTGCGGGTCCGGTCCTCGGAGCATCGGGCCAGTCTGTCGTGCCGGTCCGACGCGCAGGACCCGGCGTGTCGGCGACGGTCCCGCGGGCGCCCGGGAGACGCTGAGGTCCGGCTGGGTGCTCGCCCGGTCGGGGCACTCGCGCCCGGGTACGGTGATCCGCATGGCCTCCCGGACGAACGCGCGCACGACCAGCGGTAGGGGAGGGGCCTCCAAGGTGGCGACCGGTTCGCGCAGTGGCACGAAGTCCTCCGGGGGCAAGACCCCGGCGCGGTCGACGGCGGCGCGGGGCGGGTCCCGTCCGGCGGCCAACCGCGCCCCCGCCAAGGCCGCGCCCGCTCGTCGCGCCCCCGCCCGCCCGGTCCCCAGCGGACCCTCGTGGCCGGTGCGGGCGGTCTCGGCGATCTGGATGGGGTGCGCGCACCTGGTCGGCGGCACGGCCCGCCGCATCGGCTCCGGCGCCCGGGACCTGGACCCGGAGCTGCGCCGCGACGGCGCCGGGTTCGCCCTGCTGGCCCTCGCGATCGTCGTCGCCGCCCGCGAGTGGTGGGGCCTGCCCGGCCGGGCCGGCGCGGTCGTCCACGCCGTGGCCGCGGGCACGTTCGGCGAGGTCGCGCTCGCGCTGCCCGTCGTCCTCGTCGGGTTGGCGGTGCACCTGCTGCGCCACCCCGACCACACGCAGACCACGACCCGGGCGGTCGTCGGCTCCATCGCCCTGACCCTGTCGGCGGCGGGCCTGGTGCACCTGGCCACCGGTGCCCCCTCGCCGACCGGCCCCGAGGGCGCGGGGGCCGTGACCGACGCCGGGGGGATGCTCGGGTTCCTCGTCGCCGGTCCGCTGACGACGGCCCTGACGCCGTGGGTGATGGTCCCGATCCTGGTGCTGCTGGGGTTCTTCGGGGTCCTGGTGCTGACCGCGACCCCGGTGCACGCGATCCCGGCGCGGCTGCACGAGGCCTACGAGCGCCTCACCCACCACCCGCACCGGCCCGAACCGCAGGAGCGCGGTGACCTGCCGGCCCGGGCCCTGGCCCGCCAGCGGGCGGCCCGGGCGATCGAGGCGGCTCCGGACGCCGAGCTCGAGGAGAAGCCGAAGCGGCGTCGCAAGAAGGACGACGTCCCCCTCGACCCCCGGGTCGGGGACGAGGCGTTCGAGCAGGCGGCCGTCGTCGACGCCGGCTCCGAGCCCGGGGCGGACGCCGCCGCCCGGCCGCGGCCGGGGGAGCGCCGGGTCGTCCCCTCCGACGTGCCCTCGGTGCGCGAGCAGCTCGAGGACCGCCCCCGCGTCGACGGGTCCTCGGTCCCGGCGAGCAAGCCCAAGGACCTGGTCGCGCCGCCGTCGACGCCGATGCCCCCGCGCATCGAGCAGCTGGTGCTGGCCCCCGACGTCACCTACACCCTGCCCGAGCCGATGGCCCTGGCGCCCGGCACGGCGCCCAAGGAGCGCAGCGCCGCCAACGACCGCGTCGTCGAGGCGCTGTCGGGCGTGCTGGACCAGTTCGACATCGACGCCCGGGTGACGGGGTTCTCCCGCGGCCCGACGGTCACGCGCTACGAGGTGGAGCTCGGTTCCGGCACGAAGGTCGAGCGCGTCACGCAGCTGTCCAAGAACATCGCCTACGCGGTGGCCAGCGCCGACGTCCGGATCCTGTCGCCGATCCCCGGCAAGTCCGCCATCGGCATCGAGATCCCGAACTCCGACCGCGAGACCGTGTCCCTGGGCGACGTGCTGCGCTCGCACGTGGCGACGTCGAGCGAGCACCCGATGGTCATGGGCGTCGGCAAGGACGTCGAGGGCGGGTTCGTCATCGCCAACCTCGCGAAGATGCCGCACCTGCTGGTGGCCGGGGCCACCGGCGCCGGCAAGTCGAGCTTCGTGAACTCGATGATCACCTCGATCCTCATGCGGGCCACGCCCGACGAGGTGCGCATGGTGCTGGTCGACCCCAAGCGCGTCGAGCTGACGATCTACGAGGGCATCCCGCACCTCATCACGCCGATCATCACGAACCCGAAGAAGGCCGCCGAGGCCCTGGAGTGGGTCGTGCGGGAGATGGACATCCGCTACGACGACCTCGCCAACTTCGGGTTCAAGCACGTCGACGACTTCAACAAGGCCGTCAGGGCGGGCAAGGTCACGCCGCCGGAGGGCTCGCAGCGCGTGCTGCAGCCCTACCCGTACCTGCTGGTGATCGTCGACGAGCTCGCCGACCTCATGATGGTCGCCCCGCGCGACGTCGAGGCCTCGATCCAGCGCATCACGCAGCTGGCCCGCGCCGCGGGCATCCACCTGGTCCTGGCCACGCAGCGCCCGTCGGTCGACGTCGTCACGGGTCTGATCAAGGCGAACGTCCCATCGCGGCTGGCGTTCGCGACGAGCTCGCTGGCCGACTCCCGCGTCGTCCTGGACCAGCCCGGGGCGGAGAAGCTCGTCGGGCAGGGCGACGCGCTGTTCCTGCCGATGGGCGCGTCCAAGCCGATGCGCGTGCAGGGGGCCTGGGTCACCGAGAGCGAGATCGAAGCCGTCGTCTCGCACGTGAAGTCGCAGCTGCAGCCGGTCTACCGCGACGACGTCGTGGTCGCGGCGCAGAAGAAGCAGGTCGACGAGGAGATCGGCGACGACCTCGACGTCCTGCTGCAGGCCACCGAGCTGGTCGTGACGACCCAGTTCGGGTCCACGTCGATGCTCCAGCGCAAGCTGCGGGTCGGTTTCGCCAAGGCGGGCCGGCTCATGGACCTGCTGGAGTCGCGCGGGGTGGTGGGCCCGAGCGAGGGGTCCAAGGCCCGTGACGTGCTGGTCCGTCCCGACGACCTGCCGGCGACGCTGGCGCTCATGCGGGGCGAGGAACCGCCCACGGCGGTGGAGCCCACGGGGGAGCCCGAGGTCGTCGAGCTCGACGGGGGCGAGGACGCCTGGGAGCTGCTGGACCGGCGCTGACGCGGGGTCGCGCGACACGTCACGCAGAGCGAGCAGAGTGTCGCGCTGTGGTGACTCTCCGTGTAACTTTGAGGACATGGACGCGCCGCCCCGACCGCACGAGCCGGTTCGCCCTCTCGAGCGCCCGGCCGAACGCGCACCGGAACGCCCCGCGGAGCGCCCGGCGGAGCGCAAGGACCTCGACCTCCTGGTCTGGGACGCGCCCAACATCGACATGACGCTGTCGTCGATCCTGGGCTCCCGGCCGGCGTCCTCGGACCGCCCGCGGTTCGACGCCATCGCCCGCTGGTTCCTGTCCGAGGCGGCCGACCACGAGGTCGAGGGCTGCGTGTTCACCAACGTCCACCCCACGAGCGCCGTGTCCCTGCGCGGGTGGATCGAGGCCCTGCGCAGCTTCGGCTACGCCGTCTTCGCCCGCCCCAAGGTCCACCCCGAGGACGACGTCGACGACGCCATGCTGCAGCACATCGCCGCGCGGCAGAGCTCGCACCGGCTGCGCCGGGTCGTCGTGGCCAGCGGCGACGGGCGCAACTTCCTCGGGCCGCTGGAGGAGCTGCACCGCGCCGGGGTCCGGGTCGTCGTGCTGTCCTTCGCCGAGGTCGCCGGCTACGCCCAGGAGTCCCCGCTCATCGAGTTCGTCGACCTCGAGGACGTCCCCGGGGCCTTCCAGGTCTCCCTCGGCCGCACCCGGCTGACGGCGCTGCCGCCCGGCGGCGGCTGGTTCCGCCCGACCCGTCCCATGCGCGCCCTGCTCGAGGACGCGGCGGCGCTGGACCACCACGCCGCGGCCGACCCCGTGCCCGTTCCCGAGGCCCCCGCCGTCCCGGCCGAGGCCGCGCCCGTCCCCGAGACCCCCGGTGCCGGGGCGCCCGAGGTCGGCGATGTCGGGCGCGTCCACCCCCCGGGCGCCCCGCGCGTGCGCAGCGCCTGAGCCCTTCGGGCGCACGGGGTGTCCTCACGGGCACGTACCCTGGACCCGTGCCCCCCCTCTCCGGATCCCAGCGTTCCGTCGCGCTCGTGACGCTGGGCTGCGCCCGCAACGACGTCGACTCCGAAGAACTCGCCGGTCGGCTGGCCGACGCCGGCTGGACCCTCGTCGACGACGCGGACGGGGCCGACGTGGCCGTCGTGAACACCTGCGGGTTCGTCGAGCAGGCCAAGAAGGACTCCATCGACACCGTCCTGGCCGCCGCCGACCTCAAGGAGGCCGGGCGGACCAAGGCGGTCGTCGCCGTGGGGTGCATGGCCGAGCGCTACGGCAAGGACCTGGCCGAGTCGCTGCCCGAGGCCGACGCGGTCCTGGGCTTCGACTCCTACGGCGACCTGTCCGCCCACCTCGAGGCGATCCTGCACGGCGAGAAGCCGCAGTCCCACGTGCCCCGCGACCGTCGCTCGCTGCTGCCGCTGGCGCCGGTGGACCGGCAGGCCGCCCGCGCCGCCGCGCTCGCCGCCGAACCCGACCTGCCCGAGGGCCTGGCCCCCGCCAGCGGTCCGCGCGTCGTGCGCCGCCGGCTCGGCTCCGGCCCGTGGGCGCCGGTGAAGATCGCCGCCGGCTGCGACCGCCGCTGCACGTTCTGCGCCATCCCCGCCTTCCGCGGGTCCTTCGTCTCCCGTCCCGGCGACGAGGTCGTCGCCGAGACGCAGTGGCTCGCCGAGCAGGGCGTCAAGGAGGTGTTCCTCGTCTCCGAGAACACCACCTCCTACGGCAAGGACCTCGGCGACCTGCGCGCCCTGGAGGCCCTGCTGCCGCGCGTGGCGGCCGTCGAGGGCGTCGAACGGGTCCGCGTGTCCTACCTGCAGCCCGCCGAGGTGCGTCCCGGCCTGCTCGACGCGCTGACGAGCACCCCGGGCGTCGTCCCGTACTTCGACCTGTCCTTCCAGCACTCCGCGCCGAACGTGCTGCGCCGCATGCGCCGCTTCGGCAGCACCGAGTCCTTCCTCGCGCTGCTGCAGCAGGTCCGCGACCGCTTCCCCACCGCGGGCATCCGCTCCAACGTCATCGTCGGCTTCCCCGGCGAGACCGAGGCCGACCTCGAGGAGCTGTGCTCGTTCCTGGAGCAGGCCCGCCTCGACGTCGTCGGGGTCTTCGGCTACTCCGACGAGGACGGCACCGAGGCCGAGACGCTCGACGGCAAGCTGCCCGCCGAGGTCGTCGCCGCCCGCCTGGACCGGGTCAGCCGGCTCGTGGAGGAACTCGTCGCCCAGCGCGCCGAGGAGCGCCTCGGCGAGGTCGTGGAGGTCCTCGTGGAGTCGGTCGTCGACGAGGACGGCGACCCGCACGTCGTCGGCCGCGCCGCGCACCAGGGACCCGACGTCGACGGGGAGACCGAGCTCGACGTGCCGGCCGGCTTCGTCGTGGCGGTCGGCGACCTCGTGCGGGCCCGCGTGACGGGCGTCGCCGGTGCGGACCTGCTCGCCGAACCGCTCGGGACTACGGTCTGAGGATGAGCACCAGGACGGGACCGGAACGGCTGGGCGTGCACCGCGGGCACGTGCCGAACGCGCTGACGGTCCTGCGCCTGGTGTTCGTCCCGGTCTTCGTCTGGTTCCTCTGGACGGACGGCGGGCAGGACTGGCGCTGGCGCACGGCCGCAGCGGCCGTGTTCATCGCCGCCAGCATCACCGACCGCTACGACGGGCACCTGGCCCGCCGGTGGGAGGTGGTCAGCGACTTCGGCAAGATCGCCGACCCGATCGCCGACAAGGCCCTCATCGGCGCCGGGCTCGTGGTGCTGTCCCTGCAGGGGCGGCTGTGGTGGTGGATGACCGCCGTCATCCTCGCCCGCGAGCTGCTCGTGACGCTGCTGCGGTTCATCGTCATCCGCCGCGGGGTCATCCCGGCCGCCAAGGGCGGCAAGATCAAGACGGTCGTGCAGACCGTCGCCGTCGGCCTGTTCGTGCTGCCGCTGCCCGCGGCGCTGGACCCGCTGTGCCTGGCCGTCATGGCGGTCGCCGTCGTGCTGACGATCTGGAGCGCGTGGGCGTACTTCGTCGCCGGGGCCAGGCTCCTGCGGCCGTGAGCACCGCGGAGGAGGTCGTGGCGGCCTTCGCCGCCGCCGGCCTGACGGTCGCGACGGCCGAGTCCCTCACCGGTGGGCTGCTGTGCGCGACGCTCGTCGACGTGCCCGGGGCCTCGGTGGTGGTGCGCGGCGCCGTCGTCGCCTACGCCACCGAGCTCAAGGCGTCCGTGCTGGGGGTCCCGGCCGACGCGCTGGCCCGGACCGGGCCGGTGGACGGGTTCGTCGCCGAGCAGATGGCCCGCGGGGCCCGGTCGGTGCTGGGGGCCGACGTCGGCGTCGCCACGACGGGGGTCGCCGGTCCCGGTCCGGCCGACGGGTTCGCGCCCGGCACGGTGTTCCTGGGCCTGGCCGCCGACTGGCTGCCGGGCGGGGCCCGGCACGTGCGGCTCGCCCTCGCCGGCGAGCGGGCGCAGGTCCGGCGCGGCAGCGTCGAGCGGGCCCTGGCCGAACTGGGGCACCTCGTGCGCGATCGGCGGGACGAGCCCGCGGAACAGGATGACCGCGCCAGGAGTTGAGCCAGACGTGCGCAACCCTGCTCCCACCACCCCCTCCGTGCCCCGGCCGGGGTACGGTGGTGGTTCCACTACTGGCAGCCACCGAACGGCTCCGGACGGACGTCCGGCTCTGCGCGGTCTGCCACCTCGACTCCCTGAGGGAGGCCGCCGCATGGTCGTGCTCCGACGGACGATCGGTGACGTGCTGCGCGACGAACGTCGCGGGCAGCAGCGGACCCTGCGGGAGGTGTCCTCCACCGCCCGGGTCTCGCTCGGTTACCTCAGCGAAGTCGAACGCGGCCAGAAGGAAGCCTCCAGCGAACTCCTGGCCTCCATCTGCACCGCCCTGGACGTCCCCCTTTCCCAGGTCCTCGGTGAGGTGACGCGCCGCATCGCCGACGAGGAGGGGCTGGGCCGTCGCCGCTACGCGGCCGAGGGCATCGTGCCGACCAAGGCCGTCGCCCCCGCCGTCAAGCCCGTCGCGGAGACCGTCGTGGAACCCGCCGATGAACCGGCCCCCGCTTCCGACGACCTCGACACCCTCGTCGAGCAGGCCGTCGACTCGGTCGTGGACCACGTCATCGACTCGGCCCTGAGCGGTGTGGCCACCGACAGCCGCGAATTCTCCGTCGAGCTCGAGGGCCTGCCCGACGAGCTCGAGCTCATCCTGCGGCGACGGCTGGTCTCCGCCGCCTGATCCCTGCCCGACCTACCGCCGCGTGCGGTACGTCGCCCGGCCCGACGGCCGTCCGGAGCTGCCCAGCGGGCGCTGCGGGCGGCCGTCGTCCGTCGGGGCCGGCCCCCGCTGGCAGCCGGGGCAGTAGAACGCCGTCCGGTCCTGCGGGGGTGTCCCGATCATCGCCACGCGCACCGTCGCCCCGCACCGCAGGCACGGCAGCCCCGAGCGGGCGTGCGCGAAGTTCTGCCGGCCCCGGCGCAGGTCACCGGTCGTCACCTGGTCCGCCCGCGACTTGTTCGCGTCCAGCAACCGGTGCACGAGCGCGATGAACGCCGCCGGGTCGTCCAGGTCCGCGACCGGCGACCACGGTGTCAGGCGCGCGAGGAAGCACGCCTCGGCCAGGTAGAACGTCCCCACCCCCGCCAGCACCCGCTGGTCCAGCAGCGCCGCCCCCAGTTCCCGCTCCGGCCGTTCCAGCAGGCGCCGCTCGGCCTCGGCCGGGTCCCAGCCCGGGCCCAGCAGGTCCGGGCCGAGGTGGCCGACGAGCTCGTCCTCGCGGTCGGTGGGCACGAGGTCGAGCATGCCGAGCTTGTGGCCGACCGCCGTCCAGTCCCGCGTGGTCAGCACCGCGCGGATCCCCGACGCCGACCGGCGCTGCCCCGGCTCGCCCGTGCGCTCGACGAACCAGGACCCCTCCATCCGCAGGTGGCTGTGCAGCGTGACCGGTGGGTCGTCCCCACCGGCCGCGACCCGCGTCAGCAGGTGCTTGCCCGCGCTGACCGTCTCCAGGACGGCGCGTCCGGACAGGTCCACGGTCGCCAGGCTCGGCCACCGCAGGTCGCTGCCGGTCAGCTCGCGCCCCGACAGCGCCTTGTCCAGGCGTCGCGCCGTGCGCCACACCACGTCACCCTCGGGCACCGCTCAGCTCCGGATCCGCAGACCCCGCGGGGTCGCGTGGAACCCGGCGGCCTCCAGCGCCGTGCCCAGCGGGGAGTCCGCGGCCAGGACCCCGCTGCCGTCGGCCTTCTCGACCGTCAGCTTGCCCAGGACCCCCTCGCGGACCGCGAGCGCCAGCACGTCCGCCGCCGGTTGCAGCAGGTCCTCCTCCTGCGTCCAGGACAGCACCGAGCGCCCGCCGCGCTCGACGTAGAGCACGAGGTCGCCGTCGACGAGCACCACGAGCGCCCCGGCCTTGCGGCCCGGCCGGTGCCCGCTGGCCCCGGCCGTCGCCTCCGGGCGCTCGGGCCACGGCAGCGCCGCGCCGTACGGGTTCGCCGGGTCCGTCGCCGCCAGCACCAGCGCCCCCGGCCCGGTGTCGCGGTCCTTGCCCCGCTGCTGCGACGGGCTCGCCCCGCCGACGGGCCGGGCGGTGTCCCGCAGCCGGTCCACGGCACCGGCCGTGGCGAACTGCGAGGCCCCCAGCCCCTCGACGAAGTACCCCCGCCGGGCCCGGCCCGCCTCCTCGAACGCCGACAGCACCTTGTAGACCGCCGCGAACCCCCCGGGGACCCGTTCGCTGCCCACCGCCCCGCGGGTCAGGACCCCGTGCCGGTCCAGCAGCACCTCGGCGCTGGCGTGCGCGCGCACCGTCGCGTCCGTCTCCACCGGCGGCAGCAGCGACCACCGCCCCGCGGCCGACGGCGGGCCCGAGCGCGAGGGCAGCTCGACGCGCCGGAGGCCGCGGGAGGGCCGCGCGTACCGCGAGCGCGGCGCCGCGGCCCGGGGCTTGTGGGCCCCACGACCCCCGATGCGGTTGCGCAGCGGCGTCAGGGTGTCGTTCGTCAGGCGCCCGGCCCACACGAGGTCCCACAGGACGCTCGTCAGACCCGTGTCGTCGCTCGAGCCGACCGCGTCCGACAGGGCGCGGAAGAAGTAGGCGCCCCCACCGGCCAGCGCGTCGAGCACCGCCCGGTGCAGCTCGGTGTCGACCTCCACCTCGGACTCGCCGGGGCCGGGCAGCGTCAGCGGCGCCAGGTCGGCCGGGTGCAGCGAGACCCAGCCGTCGTCGCCGGGCAGGCTGCCGTGCCCGGACCACACGACCTCCCCGGCCGCGGTCAGCTCGTCGAGCATCGACGGCGCGTACCCCTCGACGCGCGAGGCCAGGACCAGCGGTTCCAGGGCGCTCGCGGGCACGACCGCCCCGGCGAGCTGCTCGACGGCCCGCAGGACCCCGTCGACCCCGCGCACCCGCTGCCGCAGGCCGGTGCTGACGCCCTGCCAGGCGGGCAGGAACCGGGCCAGGTCGCGGGGCGGGACGGGTTCGACGTCGGCGCGCAGCGTGGCCAGCGACCGGCGGCGCAGGACGCGCAGCACGTCGGCGTCGCAGAACTCCAGGCCCGTGCCGCCCGGGCGCAGCTCGCCCTCGACGAGACGGCCCTTGGCCTGCAGACGGCGCAGCGCGTCGTGCGCGACGGCGCGGCCCACGCCGAACCGGGCCGCGGCGTCGGGGACCGTGAACGGCCCGCGGGTGCGGGCGTAGCGGCCGAACAGTTCCGCCAGGGGGTCGGCCACGGGTTCGGTGAACGCCTCCGGGATGCCCACGGGCAGCGGGGTCCCCAGCCCGTCGCGCAACCGGCCCGCGTCCTCGATGACGGCCCAGTGCTCCTGCCCGGCGATCCGCACGCGGATGAGCCGGCGGGCCTCCTCCAGGTCCACCAGCCACCGCGAGGGGTCGTCCGCGCTGCGCGCGGCGACCTCCGCCGTCGTCAGCGGGCCCAGGACGCGCAGCAGGTCCGCGACGTCCTCGGCGTCGGTCGACTTCCGCTCGGCCACGAGGCGCTGCAGCTCGTCCTCGGTGCGCTGCACGGCCTCGGGGTCCAGCAGGTCCCGCAGCGCGGCCCCCTCGCCGCGGCCCAGCAGCTCGGCCAGCAGGCTCGGGTCCAGGGCGAGGGCCGCGGCCCGGCGCTCGGCCAGGGGGGAGTCGCCCTCGTAGAGGAACTGCGCGACGTAGCCGAACATCAGGCCCCGGGCGAACGGGGACGGCTGCGCCGACTCGACCTCGACGACGCGGACCGTCCGCGAGGCCAGGTCCTTCATGAGCTGTTCCAGCCCGGTCACGTCGAACACGTCGGACAGGCACTCGCGCACGGTCTCCAGCACGATGGGGAAGCTGGCGAAGCGGCTGGCGACCTGCAGCAGCGACGCGGCGCGCTGGCGCTGCTGCCACAGGGGCTGACGGCGCCCGGGCTGGCGGCGGGGCAGCAGCAGGGCTCGGGCGGCGCACTCGCGGAACCGGGAGGCGAACAGCGCCGACCCGCCGATCTCGGCCGTCACCAGCTCGGCCACCTCGTCCGCCTCCAGCGCCACGAGGTCGGCCACGTCCGGGCCCTGCCCCTCGGGCAGGTCCAGGTCGGGCAGCCGCAGCACGATCCCGTCGTCGGCGGGCATGGCCTGCACGTCGACGCCGAACCGTTCGCGCATCCGGGCCCCCAGGGCCAGGGCCCACGGGGAGTGCACCTGCCCGCCGAAGGGGGAGTGGATGCAGACCCGCCAGTCGCCCAGCTCGTCGCGGAACCGTTCGACGACGATGGTGCGGTCGTCCGGGACGTGCCGGGTCGCCTCCTGCTGCTCGGAAAGGTACGTCAGCAGGTTGCCCGTCGCCCAGTCGTCCAGCCCGGCGGTCAGGACCCGCTCGCGCGCGGCGGTGCCCGAGAAACCCCCGTCGAGGGACCCGAGCTCGCGGACGAACTCGCCCAGGGCCCGGCCGAGCTCGGCCGGGCGGCCCAGGGCCTCGCCGTGCCAGAACGGCAGCTTGCCGGGCTGGCCCGGTGCGGGAGTGACCAGGACGCGGTCGTGGGTGATGTCCTCCACGCGCCAGGCCGAGGAGCCCAGGGTGATGACGTCGCCGACGCGGGACTCGTAGACCATCTCCTCGTCCAGTTCCCCGACCCGCCGGCCCGGTCCCTCGCCCGAGGCCAGGAACACGCCGAACAGGCCGCGGTCGGGGATCGTGCCGCCGCTGGTGACCGCGAGCCGTTGCGCCCCGGGGCGTCCGGTGAGGGTGTCGGTCACGCGGTCCCACACCAGGCGGGGGCGCAGCTCGGCGAACTCGTCGCTGGGGTAGCGGCCCGAGAGCATGTCGAGGACCGCCTCGAGGATCGGGCGCGACAGCGTGGCGAACGGCGCGGCCCGCTGCGCCAGGACCAGCAGGTCCGGCACCGTCCACTCGTCCATCGCCACCATCGCGACGATCTGCTGGGCCAGCACGTCCAGCGGGTTGGCCGGCACGTGCAGTTCCTCGATGCGCCCGTCGCGCATGCGCTCGACGACCACCGCGGTCTGCAGGAGGTCGCCGCGGAACTTCGGGAACAGCACCCCGCGCGAGACCGCCCCGACCTGGTGGCCGGCGCGGCCCACGCGCTGCAGCCCGCTGGCCACGCTGGGCGGGGACTCGACCTGCACGACGAGGTCGACCGCGCCCATGTCGATGCCCAGCTCCAGGCTCGACGTCGCCACGACCGCAGGCAGCCGGCCGGCCTTGAGGTCCTCCTCGATGAGCGAGCGCTGCTCCTTCGACACCGACCCGTGGTGGGCGCGGGCCAGCAGCGGGGGCTTGCCCCCGGCCGTGCCCGCCTGGGCCATCACCTCGGCCGGCGTCCGCGCCGGTGCCGCGTCCTCGGTGTCGGGGTTGAGCCGCTCGTCCCAGATCTCGTTGAGCCGGGCCGTCAGCCGCTCCGACAGCCGGCGCGAGTTCGAGAACACCAGGGTGGAGCGGTGGTCGGCGACGAGGTCGACGATGCGTTCCTCGACGTGCGGCCAGATGCTCGCCCGGCGCGGGTTACCCGCCGCCTGCCCGGACAGGTCCTCGGGGTCCTCGGCGCCGCGGCCGGAGTTGTCCAGCTCGCTCATGTCCTCCACGGGCACGACGACCTTGAGGTCGAACTCCTTCGTCGACGGCGGCTGGACCACCTCGACGGGCCGGCCGCCCGAGACCCACTCGGCGACGGTCTGCACGGGCCGGACCGTCGCCGACAGCCCGACCCGCTGCGCCGGTTCCCCGCCCGCGGCGGTGACGAGGGCGTCGAGCCGTTCCAGCGACACCGCCAGGTGCGCCCCGCGCTTGGACCCCGCCATGGCGTGCACCTCGTCGAGCACGACCGTGCGGACGCCGCGCAGCTGCTCGCGGGCCTTGGAGGTCAGCAGCAGGAACAGCGACTCCGGCGTGGTGATGAGGACGTCCGGCGGGGTGCGGGTGAAACCCCGGCGCTCCTCCGTCGACGTGTCGCCCGAGCGGACCCCGACGCGCACGTCGGGCACCGGCAGCCCGAGCCGTTGCGCGGCCTGCCGGATGCCGGTCAGCGGGGAGCGCAGGTTCCGCTCGACGTCGACGGCCAGGGCCTTCAGGGGCGAGACGTACAGCACCCGGCAGCGGTGGTCCTTGTCCTCGGGGACCGGTTCGCCGGCCAGCCCGTCCAGGGCCCACAGGAACGCCGACAGCGTCTTGCCCGACCCCGTGGGGGCCACGACGAGGGCGTGCTGCCCGCGGCTGACGGCGTCCCACGCGCCGAGCTGGGCGGGGGTGGGGGCGTCGAAGGCGCCCGTGAACCACGCGCGGGTGGCCTCGGAGAACCGGCCCAGCACCTCGTGCGCGTCCAGGGGGGAGGGGACCTCGCCGGGGCTGCCGGGTCGCGTCGGGCTCATCGGGTCATGACACCACCGACCTCCGACACACGCCGCCCGTGGCACCCTGTCCCGGTGCGAGTCAGCGAGTTCTGGACCCTGGTCACCGACGAGTTCGGGGACGCCTACGGCCGCTCCCTCGTCGCCGACCAGCACCTGCTGGCCCTGGAGGACCGGACCGGGCGCGAGGCCCTCGACGCCGGGGTCGACCCCAAGGCGGTCTGGCGGGCCCTGTGCGACGCCATGGACGTGCCGGAGGAGCGCCGGCTGGGCAAGGACCCGCGGCCGCCGAAGCGACGCTGACGCCGGGCCTCAGGTGAAGACCGCCCCGATCTCCAGGGCGATCTGCCCGAGCGCGGGCACGGCCTGCAGGGGCAGCAGGAAGCCGACGGGCACCGCGTGGACCGTGCAGCGCAGGGTGTGCTGCCCCCGGCGCCGCCACCGCGCCGCGGCGTGGACCGCACCCACCGCGCCCGACAGACCGGTCAGGCCGAGGGCGGCCGCGGCCACGACGCGGTGCGGGACGAGCACTCCGACCCCGGCGCCGACGCCGTACCAGAGCAGCGCACCGGCGATCGCGAGGACCCACCCGCCGACCGACGCGCCGTCGGGGCGACAGCCCACCGCCGTCTTCGTCCCCCGCTCCTGCGCGGGGCACCGTCGGGCGAGGACCTGGGCGCGCACCCGCCCACGCTAGGTGCGCCGTCGGAGCCCGGACGGCGTGCCGCCGCGGGGACCACCCGTTCGCGCTACTCGCCCGTCGCGCCGTCGATCCGCTCGCGCAGCAGGTCGGCGTGCCCGTTGTGGCGGGCGTACTCCTCGACGAGGTGCACCAGCACCCAGCGCACGCTCGTCGTGCCCTGCCGGCGGTGCTCGAACGTGTCGTCGAGGGAGTGCGCGGCCAGCACCGCGCGGGCGAGGTCCTGCTGGGTGGCCAGCTCGGCCAGGTCCACCGCCGGGTCGGCGTCGTCGACGTCGTCGAAGTCCCCGTCGGGGTTGGTGTCGTCGTAGTAGCGCGGGGCGACGTCCTCGCCGGCCACTCCGGCCTGCCACCAGCCGCGCTCGACGTCGGCCAGGTGGCGCACCATCCCCAGCAGCGACATCGAGGACGGCTCGACCGAGCGCCGCCGCAGCTGCTCGGTGCTCAGCCCGGCGACCTTCTGCGCGAACGTCGTGCGGTGGTAGTCGAGGAACCCCGCCAGCGTCGCGCGCTCGTCGGCCACGTACGGCGCCTCCGCCCGCGGCGGTGCGGGCGGGACGGTGAAGCTCACCGCCACTTCAGGTCCGCGCCGACGGCCGTGGTCCGCAGCCGGTACAGGCTCGTGGAGCCGGCGACGAACAGGTCGGTGCCGTCGGTGCCGCCGAAGCAGACGTTCGCGACGACCTCGCCCACGACGACCTCGAGCAACCGGGCGCCGTCGGGGGCGAAGACCGTCACGGCGTCCCCGTTCGAGGTCCACACGTTGCCGTCGGTGTCGACGCGGAAGCCGTCCGCCAGGCCCCGGTCGACCTCGACGAAGACCCGCCCGTTCTTCACGACGGGCCCGGACGGCACGGCCTCGGGACCGCGGCCGCCCTTGATCCCCGTCAGGACGTCGTAGACGCGGATGAGGCGGTGGCTGCCGTTGCCGGGGGTGCCGGCCGCCGAGGTGTCGGCCACGTAGAGCAGCGACTCGTCGGGGGAGAAGGCCAGGCCGTTGGGCTCCTCGACGTCGGTGACGACGACGCGCAGCTCCTCGGTGTCCGGGTCGTAGCGGAAGACGAAGTTGTCGCCGTACTCGCGGAAGCCCTCGTGGCCCTCGACGGCGACCGTGATGCCGTAGGGCGGGTCGGTGAACCAGATCGCCCCGTCGCGGGCGACGACGACGTCGTTGGGGGAGTTGAACCGCTTCCCGGCGAAGCGGTCCACGAGCACGTGGGTCGTCCCGTCGGCCTCGGTGCGCTCGATCGCGCGCCGGCCGTGCGAGCACGCGACCACCCGGCCCTCGCGGTCCAGGGTGCGGCCGTTGGTGAACTCGACGCCGTCGCGGTGGACGCTCAGCCCGCCGTCCACCCCCGAGGCGGCGTCCCAGCGCAGGATCCGGTCGCCGGGGATGTCGCTGAAGACCAGCGCCTGCTCCTGCGGCAGCCAGACCGGGCCCTCGGCCCACGTGCTGCCGGTGCCGAGGCGTTCGAGGACGGCGCCGTCGGGGACGAGCGCGGCGCCGCGCGGGTCGAGGACCTGAGGGGTCTGCGTCACGGGCACGACCCTAGTGATCCTCCGGCCGACCCGACACGCCCGGTCACGGTCGACTTCCGATCGAACACGTGTACGGATAGCATCACGGTGTCCACAGGGGGCGGCTCCGGCGTGTCGTCCACAGCCGCCGGCGCTCGCGGGGGTCGTGTCGGAGGTCCCCTCTAACGTTCCCGTCGTCAGTCAGACAGTCACTCGGAACCACGACCACGAGGTGGAGACATGCCCGCTCCTGCGGACCGCGAGAAGGCGCTCGACGCCGCGCTCGCCGCGATCGACAAGAACTTCGGCAAGGGCTCGGTCATGCGGCTGGGCGACGACGTCCGCCCGCCCATCGAGGTCATCCCGACCGGGGCGATCGCCCTCGACGTCGCGCTCGGCATCGGGGGTCTGCCCCGCGGCCGCGTCGTGGAGATCTACGGCCCGGAGTCCTCCGGCAAGACGACCGTCGCCCTGCACGCCGTCGCCAGCGCGCAGAAGAAGGGCGGCATCGCCGCCTTCATCGACGCCGAGCACGCCCTGGACCCCGACTACGCCGCCAAGCTGGGCGTCGACACCGACGCCCTGCTGGTCTCCCAGCCGGACACCGGTGAGCAGGCGCTGGAGATCGCGGACATGCTGATCCGCTCCGGCGCCCTCGACATCATCGTCATCGACTCGGTCGCGGCCCTGGTGCCCAAGGCCGAGATCGAGGGCGAGATGGGCGACAGCCACGTCGGCCTGCAGGCCCGCCTCATGTCGCAGGCGCTGCGCAAGATCACCGGTGCGCTGAACCACTCGGGCACCACGGCGATCTTCATCAACCAGCTGCGCGAGAAGATCGGCGTCATGTTCGGTTCGCCCGAGACGACGACGGGCGGCAAGGCGCTGAAGTTCTACGCCTCGGTGCGCCTGGACGTGCGCCGGATCGAGACGCTGAAGGACGGGACGAACCCCGTCGGCAACCGCACCCGCGTCAAGGTCGTCAAGAACAAGGTCTCCCCGCCGTTCAAGCAGGCCGAGTTCGACATCATCTACGGCCAGGGCATCTCCCGCGAGGGTGGTCTCATCGACCTCGGCGTCGAGCACGGCTTCGTGCGCAAGTCCGGCGCCTGGTACACGTACGAGGGCGACCAGCTCGGCCAGGGCAAGGAGAACGCCCGCGCCTTCCTGCGCGACAACCCCGACCTCGGCGACGAGATCGAGAAGCGCATCAAGGAGAAGCTGGGCATCGGCGCCCGCCTGGACGCTCCCGCCGACGAAGAGACCAAGGTCGAGTTCTGAGTCGAGCGCAGCGGCAGGTGCCTCCCGGTCCGGACGAGAACCCGGACCGGGAGGCCGACCCGCGCGAGGTCGCACGCTCCATCGCGTTGCGGCAGTTGACGATGGCGCCCCGCACCCGGGCGCAGCTGGCCGAGAAGATGGCCGACCGCGACGTCCCCGACGACGTCGCGGTCGAGGTCCTCGACCGGTTCGAGGAGGTCGGCCTCGTCGACGACCAGGCCTTCGCCGAGGGGTGGGTGCGCTCACGCAGCACCGGCCGGGGCCGGCGGGCGCTGGCGCAGGAGCTGCGGCGCAAGGGCGTCGACGACGAGACCGCGGCCCAGGCGCTGGAGGCCGTCGACCACGACACGCAGATCGACGCGGCGCGCGACCTCGTGCGCCGCAAGCTGCGCTCGACCGCCGGGCTCGACCGGGCCGTGCGCGAACGGCGGTTGTTCGGGATGCTCGCGCGGCGCGGGTTCCCCACCGACGTCGTGCTGCGGGTCGTGCGCGAGGAGCTGGACGGCCTCGGCTAGCGTGCGGCGGGTGACCGTCATCGCGATCCTGGAACTGACCCTGAAGACCGACAGCCTCGAGCAGGCGCCGGCCATCATCACCGAGACCCTCGAGGCCACCCGCGCCTTCGCGGGCAACCTGGGCTGCGAGGTGACGTTCGACGTCACCGACGAGACCCACGTCGCCATCGTCGAGCGCTGGGAGTCCCTCGAGGCCGACGACGCCTACCGGGCGTTCCGGGCCACCCCCGAGGGCGCGAACCGTCTCGGGTCGATCACCGCGGACCGCAAGCTCACGCGCTACACGGTCCACGACGACCTCTGACGGCCCGTCGGGTCAGACGGCGCCGGCAGCGCCCACCTGGGCGGTGTTGGTGGCGATCGTGACCTTGCCCGACGTCCTGCCGCGCATCCGGCGCTCGACGACCTTCGCGATCCCGGCGATGACCATGTTCGTCCCGACGTAGACGACGGCGATCACGATCATCGCCGGGATCAGGTTGAAGTACTGCGACCCGAGCTGCTGGCCCCAGCGCAGCAGCTCGGAGTAGCCGATGATGTACGCCAGTGCGGTGTCCTTGAGGATCACGACGATCTGCGAGACGAGTGAGGGCAGCATCGAGCGGACCGCCTGCGGTAGCTGGATGGTCCACAGCACCTGGCTCTCGGTCAGGCCGATCGCCAGCCCGGCCTCCTTCTGGCCCTTGGGCAGCGCCTCGACGCCGGCCCGGAGGATCTCGGCGATGAACGCGCCGTTGTAGATCGTCAGACCCAGGACCACGCACCAGTAGACGGGGATACCGCCTCCGCCGCCGTAGAAGAACCAGAACATCAGCAGCAGCACCGGCGGTGCGCGGAACAGCTGGATGAGGCCGTAGGCGGTCCAGCGCAGCGCGCCCACCGACGACAGGCGCAGACTCGCCAGCACCGCGCCGAGCACCGTCGACAACACGATGGCCGCGAGGGCGACCTGCATGGTCCGCCACCAGGCGCCGAGCAGGGCCCGCTGGATGTCCTGGTAGGCGAAAGCGCTCCACTTCGAGGGCGCGAACTGTCCGGCGTCGTTCAACCGCCACACCACGAACCCGATGACCGCTGCGAACAGCGCGATGCCGACGACGGTCAGGACGTGGTTGAGCCGTCGCGCTCGCGGGCCCGGCGCGTCGTAGAGGACCTGGCTCATGCGCGTGCTCCGTTCCGGGCCGACGCGCGTTCCAAGAGCCCGACCCCTGCGAAGAGGACTCCGGCGAGGAGCGCGTACGCCACGGTGATGCCGATGAGGACGCTGATGACGGCGTTGCCGTTCTGCTCCACCAGGTTCCGCAACCCCGAGATCAGCTCGAAGTTGCTCGCCGCCGAGGCGACCGAGGTGTTCTTCAGCAGCGCGTTGAGCACGCTGCCCAGCGGGGGAACGACGGCGCGGAACGCCTGCGGCAGCACGACGAGGCGCAGCACCCCGGTGAACGGCAGCCCGATCGCGCGCGCCGCCTCGGCCTGCCCGACCGGGACGGTGTTGATGCCCGAGCGCACGGCCTCGCAGACGAACGTCGAGGTGTAGGCGACCAGGGCCAGCACCGCGTAGAGCCGGTACTGCGTGGCGGTGCCGACGCCGAAGGTGATGCCCAGCGTCGGCAGGCACAACACGCAGAAGACGATGATCAGCGTCAGCGGGGTGTTGCGGAAGACGTTGACGTACGTGGTGCCGAACGCGCGCAGCGCGGCGCTGGGGGCGATGCGGAACACCGCGAGCACGGTCCCGAGGACCAGCGAGCCGAGGGTGGCCCAGAAGAACAGGGTGACCGTTCCCCAGATCCCGCGGCCGAACACGTCGAGGTTGTCGACGACGACCTGCACGTCACCTCCTTGGTGGTGGGGGGAAGCGCCCGGGGCCACGTCGGTGGGGCCCCGGGCGCCGCTGGTCAGTAGCGGTCGACCGTGGGCGGCTCGGGGTCGGTGCCGCTGCCCCCGAGGGTGAAGTCGTAGGCCTTCTTCCAGTCCCCGTCGGTCACGGCGCCCTCGATGGCGTCGTTGAGCGCGTTCCGCAGGGCGGTGTCGCCCTTGGGCAGGCCGACGCCGTACGGCTCCTCGCTGAACGGCTTGCCGACGACCTTCAGCGCGTCGGGCTGCTGGGCGGCGTACCCGCGCAGGATGGCGTCGTCGGTGGTGACGGCGTCGACGGCGTTGGAGGTCAGCTGCTCGACGCACTTGGAGTAGGCGTCGAAGGTCACCAGGTCGGCGTCCTTGTAGTTGTCGCGGATGCGGGTGGCCGGGGTGGAGCCCTCCACCGAGCACACCTTCTTGCCCGCCAGGGAGTCCGGCCCGGTGATCTCCTCCTCGTCGGCCCGCACGAGCAGGTCCTGACCCGCGACGTAGTAGGGGCCGGCGAAGTCGACGACCTGCTTGCGCTTGTCGTTGATCGTGTAGGAGGCGATGACCATGTCGACCGTGCCCTGCTGCAGGAACGGTTCGCGGTTGGCCGAGACGGTCTCGACGTACTCGATCTTGTCCGGCGCCAGGCCGAGCTTCGCGGCCATGAGCTTGGCCATCTCGATGTCGAACCCGGCGTACTGCCCGGACCCGGCGTCCTTCTGCCCGATGCCCGGCTGGTCGGCCTTGACGCCGATCTTCACCGTGCCCGCGGCCTTGATCTTGTCGTAGGTGGGGCTGCCGGTGATCGCGACGTCGGTGGCGACGGCGTAGGTGGGGGCCGCGGCGGGCGTCCCACCGGAGGTGGCGCCCCCGCCGCCGGCGGTCTCGGGCGAGCCCTCCTGCCCGCAGGCGCTCAGGGCGAGGACGGCGGTGGCCGCTCCGGCCAGGACGACGGTTCTGACGTTCTTCACGGTTCTCGGGTCTCCTGGGTCGTCGGTTGGTCGTCGAGCTCAGTGGGTGAGGATCTTCGAGAGGAAGTCCTGCGCGCGGGCGTGCTCGGGTGCGGTGAAGAAGGTCTCGGGGTCGGTGTCCTCGAGGATCCGCCCGTCGGCCATGAACACGACGCGGTCGGCGGCGCGGCGGGCGAAACCCATCTCGTGGGTGACCACGACCATCGTCATGCCCTCACGGGCCAGCCCCGTCATGACGTCGAGGACCTCGTTGATCATCTCGGGGTCCAGGGCCGACGTCGGTTCGTCGAAGAGCATGACCTTGGGCTCCATCGCCAGGGCCCGGGCGATCGCGACGCGCTGCTGCTGCCCGCCGGACAGCTGCGCGGGGTACTTGTCGGCCTGGGAGGCGACGCCGACGCGTTCGAGCAGGGCGTCGGCGCGCCGGCCGGCCTCGGCGGCGGAGACCCCGCGCACCTTGACCGGACCGAGGGTGACGTTCTGCTTCACCGTCTTGTGGGCGAAGAGGTTGAAGGACTGGAAGACCATCCCCACGTCGGCACGCAGGCGGGCGAGGTCCTTGCCCTCGCTGGGCAGGTCGGCGCCGTCGATGGTGATGCGTCCGGCGTCGACGGTCTCCAGCCGGTTGATCGTGCGGCACAGCGTCGACTTGCCCGACCCCGACGGGCCGATGACGACCACGACCTCACCGGCGGCGACGGTCAGGTCGACGTCCTTCAGGACGTGCAGGGCGCCGAAGTGCTTCTGCACCCCGTCGAGGCGGACGAGGGGGCGGCGCGCCGGGGATGACGGCTGAGGGGCCTGCACGTGGTCACTCATGGAGCTGGAACGTACAGGAGCTGCTCAGCGTGTCCACCGTGCCGCCCTTGAGGATGCACATCGTGACCCGAACGAGACCCGTTCGAGCCCGTCCGGGGCCACGTAGACTCAGCAGCGATGAGCACGACGACCGAACCCCAGACGGGCACGCCGCGCACCTACCAGGTGCGCACCTTCGGCTGCCAGATGAACGTCCACGACTCCGAGCGCCTCTCGGGACTGCTGGAGGACGCGGGCTACGTCCGGTTCGACGAGGCGGGCACGGACGCACCGGTCGAACCCGACGTCGTCGTCTTCAACACGTGCGCGGTGCGCGAGAACGCCGACAACAAGCTCTACGGCAACCTCGGCCACCTCGCCCCGGTGAAGGAGCGCCGCCCCGGCATGCAGATCGCCGTCGGCGGCTGCCTGGCCCAGAAGGACCGCGGCGAGATCGTCCGCAAGGCGCCCTGGGTGGACGTCGTCTTCGGGACCCACAACGTCGGCTCCCTGCCGGTCCTGCTCGAACGGGCGCGGCACAACGCCGAGGCACAGGTCGAGATCCTGGAGTCGCTGGAGACCTTCCCCTCCACCCTGCCCACGCGCCGGGAGTCGCCCTACGCGGCGTGGGTCAGCATCTCGGTGGGCTGCAACAACACCTGCACGTTCTGCATCGTCCCGGCGCTGCGCGGCAAGGAGAAGGACCGCCGGCCCGGCGACGTCCTGGCAGAGATCGAGGCCCTCGTCGCCGAGGGCGTGCTCGAGGTCACCCTGCTCGGGCAGAACGTCAACACCTACGGCGTCGAGTTCGGCGACAAGCTCGCCTTCGGCAAGCTGCTGCGCGCCACCGGCGGCATCGAGGGCCTGGAGCGCGTGCGCTTCACCAGCCCGCACCCCTCCAGCTTCACCGACGACGTCATCGACGCGATGGCGGAGACGCCCAACGTCATGCCCAGCCTGCACATGCCGCTGCAGTCCGGGTCCGACCGCGTGCTGAAGGCCATGCGCCGGTCCTACCGGCAGTCGCGCTTCCTGGGGATCATCGACGGCGTGCGCTCGCGCATCCCCGACGCCGCGATCACCACCGACATCATCGTCGGGTTCCCCGGCGAGACCGACGCCGACTTCGAGGACACGCTGCACGTCGTCGAGCAGGCCCGGTTCTCCAGCGCCTTCACCTTCCAGTACTCCCCGCGCCCGGGCACGCCCGCGGCGACCATGGCCGACCAGATCCCGAAGAAGGTCGTCCAGGAGCGCTACGAGCGCCTCACCGCGCTGCAGGACCGCATCACCTACGAGGACAACCAGGCCCAGACCGGGCGCGTCCTGGAGGTGCTGGTGGCCGAGGGGGAGGGGCGCAAGGACGCGGCGACGCAGCGCCTGTCCGGGCGGGCGCCCGACAACCGCCTCGTCCACTTCGCTGTCCCGGAGGGGACCGTCCTGCGACCGGGCGACGTCGCCACGGTGCAGGTCACGCGCGGCGCCCCGCACTACCTCGAAGCCGACGACCTCAGCCGCTTCGCGGTGCGTCGCACCCGCGCGGGCGACGCCTGGGAGGCCCGCCAGGCGCGTCCGGAACCGCAGGACGACGGCCCCCGGCCCGTCGGGCTCGGGATGCCGTCGCTGCGCGTCCGCTCCTGAGGTCGCCCTCGGGGCTGGGCCGGGTCTACTTCGACGGGGGGACCGACGGGTCCGGCACGGGGTCCGGGCCCGGCGTGGGGCCGGGGTCGGGCATCGGGGGTTCCCCGGGCTGACCGGGGGTCGGCACCGGGCTCGGGGGCACCGGCGTCGTCGGCGGTGGCGTCGGGATCGTCACCGGACCGGTCCCGTCATCGGCGTGCCGTCCGAGGCGACGCCCCCGCGCATCGGGGTCCCGCCGTCCGGGGTCGTCGTCGGCGGGGCCTGCTCGGCCACCAGGTCCACGCCCTTGCGGGCCAGGTCGCTCACCTTGCTCACCGGACCGGCGAACTTGCCGCCGGTGCGCGAGTTCACGAACTCGCCGGCCTTGCCGAGCGCGCCGTCGGCGTGCCCGGAGTGCTCGGCCGCGAACGCGCCCGCCTTGCCCCGGGCCTCGTCGGCGATCTCCTTGGCCTGCTCGGCCGCCTCGCCGAGCTTGCCCTTGAGGTAGTCCATGGTCCCCACGGCCGCTTCCCCTTCCCTGCCTGGTCGAGCTGGTGCGTTCGAGACGGCACCCATGCTCTGCCACGATGACGCGGTGGGCCAGTCGAACGTTCCCGATCCGACACCGCTGATCGCGGTCATCGGCCCGACCGCCTCCGGCAAGTCCGACGTCGGCGTCGCCCTGGCGCGCCTGCTGGCCGAGCGCGGGACCCCCGGGGAGGTCGTCAACGCCGACGCCCTGCAGTTCTACCGGGGCATGGACGTCGGCACCGCGAAGATCACGCTCGCCGAGCGCCGCGGGGTCCCGCACCACCTCCTCGACGTCCTCGACGTCACCGAGACCGCCGAGGTCGCCCGGTTCCAGGGCTGGGCCCGCACCGCGTTCGACGACATCACCGGACGCGGGCACGTGCCCGTCCTGGTCGGCGGCTCCGGGCTCTACGTCCGCGCCGCCCTCGACGACCTGCGCTTCCCCGGCAAGGACCCCGCCGTCCGGGCCCGGTTCGAGGCCGAGCTGGAACGGGTCGGACCCCAGGCCCTGCACGCCCGCCTCGCCGCCTCCGACCCCGAGGCCGCCGCGCGGATCCTGCCGAGCAACGGCCGGCGCATCGTGCGCGCCCTGGAGGTCGGCGAGATCACCGGCGAGCCCTTCGCCGCCGCCCTGCCCGAGCAGACCTACCTGAGGCCCACCGTGCAGGTCGGTCTGGCCGTCCCCCGCGAGCAGCTCGTGGCCCGCATCGACGCCCGCGTGGAGCGCATGTGGGCGGCCGGGCTCGTCGAGGAGGTCCGGGCGCTGGAGGGCCGCGGCCTGCGTGACGGGCTGACCGCCGGCCGCGCGCTCGGCTACGCGCAGGTCCTGGACGCCCTCGACGGGACCACCACCGAGGACGAGGCCCGCGAGCTGACCGCCCGTCTCACCCGCCGGTTCGCCCGCAAGCAGGAGTCCTGGTTCCGCCGCGACCCGCGCGTGCACTGGCTCGAGGCCCCCGACGGCACCACCGCCGACGACCTCGCCCACCGGGTCCTGCAGCTGCTGCCCGTAGCATCGGCGGCGTGAGCGGCGAGATCACCTTCACCAAGGGCCACGGCACCGAGAACGACTTCGTGCTGGTCGCCGACCCCGACGGCGCGTGGAAGCCCGACGCCGACCTGGTCGCCGCGATCTGCGACCGCCGCGCCGGCCTCGGCGGCGACGGGCTCATCCGCGCCGTGCGCACGGCCGCCGACCCCGACGCCGCCGCGCTCGCCGGCCAGGCCGAGTGGTTCATGGACTACCGCAACTCCGACGGGTCCATCGCCGAGATGTGCGGCAACGGCGTCCGCGTCTTCGCCGAGTTCCTGTCCCGCAACGGCTACCTGACCGTGGAGGACGGCGCCTGGTTCCCCGTCGCGACCCGCGCGGGACTGAAGCGGCTGCGCCGCGAACCGGACGGGTCCTGGACCGCCGACCTGGGGCGCTGGTCCCTCACCGGGGGCGCCCAGGCCCTCGCCGACGGCTCCGACGCCCTCGTCCAGGTCCACGGCCTCGACGGCGTCGCCCGCCCCGCGCTGTCGGTCGACCTCGGCAACCCGCACACCGTCGTCGCCCTGCCCCACGCCGCCGAGCTCGACGCGGCCGACCTCACCCGGGCCCCCGAGGTCCAGCCCGTCCCGCCGCACGGCACCAACGTCGAGCTCGTCGTGCCCGTCGACGCCATCGACGTCGACGGGGACGGGACCAGCGACATCGGCGACATCGCGATGCGCGTCCACGAACGCGGCTCCGGCGAGACCCGGTCCTGCGGCACCGGGGCCTGCGCCGCGGCGCTCGCGACCCGCGCGTGGGCCGGTGAGGGGGCGCCGGGGGTGTGGCGCGTGCGCGTGCCCGGTGGACGGCTCGTCGTCACCGTCGGTGCGGGCTCGTCGCTGTCGGAGGGGACGGTCTGGCTCTCGGGTCCCGCTCAGCTCGTGGCGACGGGGACCTTCACGCTGCCCGCCTGACGGACAGGACCCGGAACCCCTTCGACGTCGTCGTCCGCGTCGTCGTCGTCCCCGGCAGCACCCCCGAGCCCAGCCACGCGTGCAGCGAGTCCGACCCGAGGTTCTTCTGCACGACCAGGTGAGCGACGCCGCCGGGGGCGAGCCGGGGCAGCCAGCGCAGCAACAGCTCGTGCAGGGCCTCCTTGCCGATCCGGATGGGCGGGTTGGACCAGATCTCCGCGAAGACCAGGTCCGGGTCCACGTCGTCGGGCAGGCTCGCGCGCACGGTGAGACCCAGCCGGGAAGCGTTGCGCCGCAGCAGGTCGAGCGCGCGCTCGTTGACGTCGACGGCGTGGACGCGCTGGTGCGGGCGCAGCAGCGCCAGGGTCAGGGCGATGGGCCCCCAGCCGCAGCCGAGGTCCAGGACGTCGCCGGTCGCCTCGTCGGGCTCGACGAGCGGCAGCAGCACGGCGGTGCCCTTGTCGAGCCGGTCGCCGCTGAAGACCCCGCGGGCGGTGGTGACGGTGACCGGCCGGCCGGCCAGCTCGACCGTCAGCTCGCGGCGCTCGTCGGGGGTGGCCGGGGCGGCGGTGAAGTAGTGCTGGGACTCGGGCTGCGGATCGGGTCGGGGACCTGGCTGCGACACGTCGCGCAAGCCTAGAGCGCGAAATAGCTTCGCCGCGCGCGACGTTGAGTGTCACGCTGGGTGCACCGGACAGACCGGGCACCTGCGACCGAGGAGGTCCATGAACCAGCGCCACGCTTCCGCGACGGAGCCGTCGACGGAACCCACGCACACCGACCGCGACACGGAGTCGAGCCTCGAGTTCGACCGGGCCATCGCCCGCATCCTGCGTGGTCACGGGGAGAACGCGGCGCAGGAGGTGCACGGAGACGACCCGGACGGGCACACCAGCTTCGACGGTGACCAGCTCGACCTCGCCGACCGTCGCGCCCTGCGCCGCGCCGCCGGACTGTCGACCGAGCTGTCCGACGTCACCGAGGTCGAGTACCGGCAGCTGCGCCTCGAGCGCGTCGTCCTGGCCGGGGTCTGGTCCAGCGCCGACTCCAACCGGGCCGAGGCCGAGGTCTCGCTGCAGGAGCTGTCCGCCCTCGCCGCCACGGCCGGCTCGGACGTCCTGGCGGGGGTCCTGCAGCGCCGCACCACACCCGACGTCGCGACCTACCTCGGCTCCGGCAAGGCCCAGGCCCTGGCCGACCTGGTCGCCGCCGAGGGCGCCGACACCGTGGTCTGCGACGGGGAGCTGTCCGCGTCCCAGCGCCGTGGTCTCGAGGACATCGTCAAGGTCAAGGTCGTCGACCGGACCGCGGTGATCCTGGACATCTTCGCCCAGCACGCCAAGAGCCGGGAGGGCAAGGCCCAGGTCGAGCTCGCCCAGCTGGAGTACCTGCTCCCGCGCCTGCGCGGGTGGGGTGAGTCGATGTCCCGGCAGGCCGGTGGTCGCGTCGCCGGCGGTGCGGGGATCGGTTCGCGCGGTCCCGGTGAGACGAAGATCGAGCTGGACCGCCGGCGCATCCGCGGCCGGATGGCCAAGCTGCGCCGCGAGATCAAGGGCATGGGCACCACCCGCGTGGAGAAGCGCTCCCTGCGGCACGCCCGTGCCGTCCCGGCCGTCTCCATCGCCGGGTACACCAACGCGGGCAAGAGCTCGCTGCTGAACCGGCTCACGGGGGCCGGGGTCCTGGTCGAGAACGCCCTGTTCGCGACGCTGGACCCGACCGTGCGCCGCGCTCAGACGCCCGAGGGGCGCCCGTACACGCTCGCCGACACCGTCGGGTTCGTCCGGGCGCTGCCGCACCAGCTCGTCGAGGCGTTCCGCTCGACCCTGGAGGAGGTCGCCGAGTCCGACGTCGTCCTGCACGTCGTCGACGGCTCGCACCCCGACCCCGAGGGGCAGCTGGCCGCGGTGCGGGCCGTGCTGTCGGACCTCTACACCGAGCGCGACGCCCCGGCCGTCCCCGAGCTGGTGGCGATCAACAAGGCCGACGCCGCCGACCCCGAGGTTCTCGACCGGTTGCTGCGCAAGGAGAAGAACGCCGTCGCCGTCTCGGCCCGCACGGGTGCCGGGATGGACGAGCTCCTGGCCCGCATCGCCGAGATGCTGCCGGTCCCGGACGTCGAGCTCGAGGTGGTCGTGCCCTACGACCGCGGCGAGCTGGTCCACCGGGTCCACACGACCGGTCAGGTCCTCGACGAGGAGCACACGGCCGATGGCACGCGGCTGCTGGCCCGCGTGCGGCCCCGATTGGCCGCCGAGCTGGAGCGGTTCCGGCTGACGCGCACGGCCTGACGCGACGTCCGCCCGTCCACGGGGCCGCCGCCGACGACGGCAGCTGTGGACGGTGGACGGACGTGTCCGAGCGGCGGGGGAGGATGGCCCGGTGAGCACGTCGACCGAGCCCCTGCCCGACGAGGACGACCGCGAGGAGGTCGACGGCCCCGAGGCCGCCGACCTCCTCGACGCCGTGGTCGACGCCCTCGGCGGCCAGCGGCGCGAGGGGCAGGCCCGGATGGCGCAGGCCGTCACCGACGCCATCCGCACCGGGCGGCACCTGCTGGTGCAGGCCGGCACCGGCACGGGCAAGTCGATGGCCTACCTCGTGCCCGCGGTCGCGCACGCGGTGCACACCGACCGGCGGGTCGTCGTCACCACGGCCACGCTCGCCCTGCAGGCCCAGGTCGTCGAACGGGACCTGCCGCGGCTGGCGAAGGCCCTGGCCCCCGCGCTGCGCCGCGAACCGACCTGGGAGCTGCTCAAGGGACGGGCCAACTACCTGTGCCGCAACAAGCTGGACGGCGGCTTCCCCGGCGACGACGGGGCCCTGTTCGACCTCGCCGCCCCCGCGGCGGACGGCGCCGGGGACGGCGGACGCCTCGGCCGCGAGGTGGTCCGGCTGCGGGAGTGGGCCGAGACGACCGCCACCGGCGACCGCGACGAGCTCGACCCCGGGGTCAGCGACCGCGCCTGGCGCCAGGTGTCGGTCTCGGCCCGCGAGTGCCTCGGCGCCCAGCGCTGCCCCGTCGCCGCGGAGTGCTTCTCCGAGCGCGTGCGCGCCCGCGCCCGGCAGGTCGACGTCGTGGTCACCAACCACGCCATGACGGCCATCGACGCCATGGAGAACAACGGGCAGCTGCTGCCCGAGCACGACGTCCTCGTCGTCGACGAGGCCCACGAGCTGGCCGACCGGGTGACGGCCGTGGCCACGGCCGAGCTGTCGGCCTCGGTCCTGCACGCGGCCTCGCGCCGCCTGCGCCGCTCGGCCGGCATCGTCTCCGACGCCCTCGACGACGCCGCGGTGGCCCTGGAGGCGGCTCTCGACGAGGCCCCGTCCGGCCGGCTCGACCGGTGGCCCGACGCCCTGGCCGACGCCGTCGTGGCGGTGCGCGACGCCTCCCGGCAGGCGCTGACCGACCTCAAGGACGCCAACGAGTCCGCCGGCAAGGAGGAGGACCCCGAGTCCCGCGGGGCCCGGCACCTGGCCAGGGCGGCGGTGCAGGAGGTCTTCTCGGTCGCCGACCGGCTGGCCGAGGACGTCGGCCGCGGGGCGCAGGACAGCTTCGACGTCGCCTGGGTGACGGCCGCCTTCGGGCCGGCCTCGCGCGCGCCCTCCCTGCACATCGCCCCCCTGTCCGTGGCGGGCCTGCTGCGCGAGAAGCTGTTCACCGAGCGCACCGTGGTGGCGACGTCCGCGACCCTGACCCTCGGGGGCTCGTTCGACCCGGTCGCGGGGGCCTTCGGCCTCAAGGGCGAGAAGGGCGCGAAGACGCCCTGGACCGGCCTCGACGTCGGTTCGCCCTTCGACTACCGCCGCCAGGGCATCCTCTACGTCGCCCGCCACCTGCCGCCGCCCGGTCGCGCCGGGTCCGACGACGCCGTCATGGACGAGCTCGCCGGCCTCGTGGAGGCCGCCGGGGGCCGCACGCTGGGCCTGTTCTCCTCGCGCCGGGCCGCCGAGCAGGCGGCCGAGGCCATGCGGGGGCGGTTGTCGACGCCCGTGCTGTGCCAGGGCGACGACCGGCTGCCCAAGCTCGTGCGCGACTTCACCGAGAACGCCTCGACGTCCTTGTTCGGGACGATGTCGCTGTGGCAGGGCGTCGACGTGCCGGGCGACAGCTGCACCCTGGTCGTCATCGACCGCATCCCCTTCCCCCGCCCGGACGACCCGCTCATGTCGGCGCGCTCGCGGGCCGTCGACGCGGCCGGCGGCAACGGGTTCACGACGGTCTCGGTGGCGCACGCGGCCGTCCGCCTGGCCCAGGGGGCGGGGCGGCTCATCCGGGCGACGGGGGACAGGGGCGTCGTCGCGGTGCTCGACTCGCGGCTGGCCACCGCGCGCTACGGCGGGTTCCTGCGCGAGTCGCTGCCGGACTTCTGGCCCACGACCTCGACCGGGACCGTGCAGGCCGCGCTGCGTCGGCTGGGTGGGTGATCTGCGTGACACCCGCTGGCAGCCGGGCACCTTCGTGGGATGCTCGGGACGTGGCCACCGTCGGCTTCCTGCACACCGCGCACGCGCACGTGCGCACCTTCCGCGACCTCCTGGGCGAACGCGACGACACCGTCGCCGACCGCCACCTGGTCGACGCCGGCCTGCTGGCCGCGGCGCGCGAACGGGGTCTCGAGGCGGTCAGGGGGGCGATCGGCGACCGGCTGCGCCGCCTCGCGGGCGAGGGGGCCGACGTCGTCGTCTGCACCTGCTCGACCATCGGGCCCACGGCCAAGGCCGTCGGCGCCGAGATGGGGCTGCGGGTCGTGCGGGTGGACCGCCCGATGGCCGAGGCCGCGGTCCTGGCGGGCCGGCGCATCGCCGTCGTGGCCTCCCTCGACGAGGCGGCCTCGACCCTGATGCCGCTGCTGCACGAGTGCGCCGACTCGACCGGGCGCGACGTGGAGTTCGTCGAGGTGCGCTGCACCGACACCTGGTCGGCCTTCGAGGCGGGGGACCTCCTGACCTACACGACCGGTGTGGCGGACGCGGTCCGGCGGGCGGTGCTGCCGCTGGACCCGCCGGTCGACGTCGTGGTGCTCGCGCAGGCCAGCATGGTCGACGCGGCGCCCTTGCTGCGCGACCTCAGCGTGCCCGTGCTGACCTCGCCGCGACTGGCGGTCGAGGCCGCGGTGGAGCTGGTGCAGCCGGTCCGCTAGAGCGAGCGCAGGACGGCGGTGACGCGGCCGAGCACGGTCGCCTCGTCGCCGTCGAGGGGCTCGAACAGGGGGTTGCGCGGCAGGAGCTTCACGTGACCGTCCTTGCGCTGCAGGACCTTCACGGTGGCCTCGCCGTCGATCATGGCGGCGACGACGTCACCGTTCTCGGCCGTCGGCTGCCGGCGCACCACGACCCAGTCGCCGTCGCAGATGGCCGCGTCGATCATCGACTCCCCGACCACGCGCAGCACGAAGTGCTCCCCGGCGCCGATCAGCTGCGCCGGCAGGGGGAAGACCTCCTCGACGAGCTGCTCGGCCAGGATCGGGCCGCCGGCGGCGATGCGACCGACGAGCGGGACGTAGGCCGGAGCCGGACGGCCCTCGGCGGGCGTGCCGTCGACGCCGGCGATGAGGCCCCAGCCGAACTGCGGGGAGGGGGAGACGACCTCGAGGGTGCGCGGGCGGCGCGGGTCCTTGCGCAGGAAGCCCATCTTCTCGAGGGTCTTGACCTGGTGGGCGACGCTGCTCGGGCTCGTCAGCCCCACGGCCTGGCCGATCTCGCGCATGCTCGGCGGGTAGCCGCGCTGCTCGACGCCCTCGCGGATCGCGGCCAGGACGCGACGCTGCCGGTTCGTCAGGCCGTCGCGCACCAGGGGCGGGTCGGGGAACTCGTGCACCGTGCCGAGCCGCTCGTCGGCGAGCTCTCCGTCGTCGGTCCCGTCGAGCACGTCGGCCACGTCCTTCTCCCCGTCCCGTCCTGCGCACACGATCTGCGGTCACTTGCTGCGGTCACGTCCACCGGGCCGACGCGTCGACCCGGTGCCGACACCGTAGTCAGCAGCGTCCCACCGATCAAACAGGTGTTCGAACACGCGGGTCGGCGTGTCGTGCGGGACGGCTGCCTAGGGTCGTCGGCATGTGCCGGAACATCCGCCAGCTGCACAACTTCGAGCCGCCCGCCACGACCGACGAGGTCCACGCCGCCGCGCTGCAGTACGTCCGCAAGGTCGCGGGCACGACGAGACCGTCGGCCCGCAACGCCGAGGCGTTCGACCGGGCCGTGGCCGAGGTGGCGCACGCGACGCGCCACCTGCTGGACGACCTCGTCACGACCGCCCCGCCGAAGGACCGGGAGGCCGAAGCGGTCAAGGCCCGGGAGCGGGCCGCCCGGCGCTACGCCCCCTGAGCGCCCCGCGAGGCCGTCCGCGCAGGTCAGGCCGTCTGTCGGAGGCCGGTGGCAGCGTCTGTCCCCGTCACCCCCCGATCCGGGGGTTGCGTCCCGCCGTTCGAACGGTGGTAGAACAGACACACCGCATCGAACACTCGTTCGATCCGCGGTGCCACCGAGATGGAGGTCCACGCTCGTGAGCACCACCGCCCTCGCCCCCGCCCTCGCCCCCGCGCTCGCCCCCCGCCCGACCCTCGCGCTCGAGCTGCCCCGGCAGCGCAGCGCGCGCCCGTGCGCCGCGCGGGCCGCCCGCCCGGCCCGTCCCGCGCGGGGTCGTCGCCGCCCCCTGCGCCTGACGCGCCGGGGCCGCCTGCTCCTCACCTGCACGGCCGCCTCGGCCCTGGCCGGTGCGGTGATCGTCGCGACCGGGGCCCTCTCCGGGGCCTCCGCGGGTGCCGGGGTCGGCCCCGGGCGGGCCCCGGCTCCCGCCGTGCACACCGTCCTGCCGGGCCAGACGCTGTCGACGATCGCGGAGGAGTGGGCGCCGTCGCAGGACTGGCGCGAGGTCGCCGACGAGATCGTCGCGCTGAACGCGCTGCCCTCGATGAGCCTGCAGGTCGGCCAGCGGCTGACCCTGCCGGACCGGGACTGACGTCGTGCCCGGCGCCGCCCGTGCACCGTGGCCGGTTGCCCGCTGCACCGCCCTGGACGTACGGTCGAGGCTGGACCAGAGCTGTCGTCCGGTCGCGGGGGAGGAAGTCGGGGTGCACTGCCCGTTCTGTCGGCACGAGGATTCGCGTGTCGTCGACTCGCGCACGACCGACGACGGGACCTCGATCCGTCGCCGGCGCCAGTGCCCGAACTGCTCCAAGCGCTTCACGACGGTCGAGACGGCCAGCCTGACCGTCCTGAAGCGCTCCGGTGCCCCCGAACCGTTCAGCCGCGCCAAGATCGCCTCGGGCGTGCGCAAGGCCTGCCAGGGACGCCCCGTCAGCGAGGACGACATCGCGCTGCTCGCCCACCGGGTCGAGGAGGCCGTCCGGGCCCAGGGGGCCGCCGAGATCGACGCCCACCAGGTGGGGCTCGCCACGCTGCCGTTCCTGCAGGAGCTCGACGAGGTGGCGTACCTGCGCTTCGCCTCGGTCTACCAGGCCTTCGACTCGATGGCGGACTTCGAGAAGGCCATCGACCGGCTCCGGGCCCAGCGCCAGGCGCGTGCGGACGCGCTGCCGGCCGATCCCGTCGAGCCGGTCCCCGCGCACGGCTGACGGACCCCTGCTCGGACCGCCGCCGCGAGCCGGGGATGATGGCGGGATGCTCGATCCCGCTTCCCTGTACTCCTACGAGGGTGAGCGCCCCTCCCTGGTGGACCCTCCCCTCGTCGTGGCCCTGTCCGGCTTCGTCGACGCCGGCAACGCCGTGCGGCTCAGCGTGGACCACCTCCTCGAGACCTGCCGCCACGAGGTCGTCGCCACCTTCGACGTCGACCAGCTCCACGACTACCGCGCGCGGCGGCCCACCATGACCTTCGGCGGGCAGAACTGGCTCGACGTCGAACCACCGCGGCTGCGGGTGCTGCGGGTCTTCGACGAGGAGGGCTCCTCGTTCCTGCTGCTGACCGGGCCCGAACCCGACGTGCAGTGGGAACGCTTCACGGCCGCCGTCTGGAACCTCGCCGACGAGCTGGGGGTGGGGCTGACCATGGTGCTCTCGGCCGCGCCGACGGCCGTGCCGCACACCCGGCCCAGCGGGGTCACCGCCAGCGCCAGCCGGCCCGAGCTGCTGGAGGGCTACCGCACGTGGGACGTGGAGGCGCAGGTGCCGGGCCACGCCAGCGCGCTGCTGCACCTGCGCGGTTCCCAGGCGGGCCGGGACGTGGTGTCCGTCCTGGCGCACGTGCCGCACTACCTCGGCGGCAGCGACCACCCCGACGCCGCGGCCGTGCTCGTGCGCACGATCTCGGGCGCCACCGGGGTCTCCATCGACGTCCAGGCCCTGCAGGAGGCCGCGTCGCAGACGCGGGTCGAGGTGGACCGGCAGGTGGCGGAGTCCCCCGAGGCGGCTGCCGTCGTCACCGCCCTGGAGGAGCAGTACGACGCGTTCGGCGACGAGGGCCGCGGCACGGGCGCCGCCAGCGCCTTCCTGCCGACCGCCGACGAGCTCGGGGAGGAGTTCGAACGGTTCCTGGCCAAGCGCGAGGAGGAACCCGGGGAGGGCTGAGGCGGGTCGGCCCGGTCAGGCCGGCAGCGTCGCGCCCTCGGTCCCGACGCTGCCGCCCCGGGCCCCGGACAGGTGGTGCAGCAGCGCGAGGGCGTACGCGTCGGCGGCGTCGGGAGCCTCGAACGCGTCGGCTCCCTCGGCGTCGAGCAGCAGCACGCGGTGGACCGTCTCCTCGCCGACGTCGCGGCGTTCGAGCCGGGTGAAGCGCTCCCCGAGCAGCTCCCGCAGCTGGTGCTCGGCCGGCAGCCAGCACGCCTCCGGCTGGTCCACGGAGTCCAGGGCCCACTCGGTGGTGCCGTTGAAGCCGATGATCTGGCCCGTGGGGTGGTCGTGCACCTCGATCGTCATGTCGGACAGCGTGAAGACGTCCGAGTCCATGTCCCGGTGCGGGATGACGAACCGGTCGCCCGAGGCGGGCTCCCACGGCAGGCCGGCTTCCTTCAGGCGCAGGGCCAGGTCGACGGAGATCACGCCCCCCAGCATGGACCCCGGAGCACCCCCCGTCGTGCCGGAACGGCCCTCACAGGGTAGGAACGTCCTTCATGAACGCCAGCTCCCACCTCGACGCCACCGAGCTCGACGCCGCCCGCGAGCGCTTGCAGACGATGCAGCGCGACCTGCAGGCCACCATCGACGACCTCACCGCACGCCTGGAGGCCGGGAGCACCCCCGACGCCGCCGAGGGCGGGCAGGACGCGGGCGACATGGGGGTCCACGAGCAGCAGGCCGCGGAGAACGAGGGTCTGCTCGAAGGGGCCCGTCGGCGCCTGGGCAGCGTGCAGGACGCCCTCAAGCGGCTCGACGCGGGCACCTACGGGATCTCGATCGTCTCCGGCGAGCCCATCCCCGCCGAGCGGCTCGAGGCGCTGCCCGACGCCGCCACCCTGGTGGGCGAGAAGATCTGAACCCCGCCCCCGCGAACGGGGGCCGGAGGTGCGGACCGCCGGCCGGCTGCCTACGGTCGGCGGATGCGCATCGTCATCGCCGGAGGACACGGGAAGATCGCCCTGCTGCTGGGGGCCGCGGCCGCGGATCGCGGTGACGAGGTCGTCGGGCTGGTGCGCAACGAGGCCCACCTCGACGACCTGCGGGCGGCCGGCGTGAGCGGGGTCGTGCTGGACCTGGAGAGCGCCTCGGTCGCCGACGTCGCGGGTGCGCTGACGGGCGCCGACGCCGTGGTCTTCGCCGCGGGCGCCGGGCCGGGCAGCGGAGCCGAGCGCAAGGACACCGTCGACCACCGGGCCGCGGTGCTGCTGGCGGACGCGGCCCAGCGCGCCGGGGTGCCCGGCTACCTGCTGATCTCCTCGATCGGGGTCGACCGCGTGCGCGACGGTGCGACACCCTCCGGCGTCGACGAGGTGTTCACGGCGTACCTGCGCGCCAAGCTCGCCGCCGAGGAGGACCTGCTGGCCCGCGACGGCCTGCGGGTCAGCGTCCTGCGCCCCGCCTCGCTGACCGACGACCCGGGCACGGGGTCGGTCCGGCTGGCCCCCGACGTCGACTCCGGGCGGGTGACGCGCGCCGACGTGGCCGCCGCCGTCCTGGGGCTCGTGGACCGGCTCGTCGACGGCCGGGCCCCGGCCCCCGTGCTGGGGCTGGCCGAGGGCGACGTCCCCGTCGCCGAGGCGGTCGCCCGGGCCTGAGCGGACTCAGCCGAAGGCGCGACCGGCGTAGACCAGCGCGAACAGCGCGAGGGCGACGAGTGCCGTGCGAGCGGCGCGGGGCGGGGAGAGCCGGTGAGCGCGGGTGGCCCGGGCCCCGCTGCGCAACCACCGTCCCGGCACCCGGTCCAGGACGAGGCCCAGGGCACCGGCCAGCACCGACCACAGCGCCCGCACGCCCAGGGTCGCGGGCACTGCGAGGACCAGCAGCACCTGCGTCACGGCCGAGCGGGCCGGATCGTGCCCGGCCACTGCGGCCACGGTCTGCACGAGCAGCCCGGCGGCGGCCAGCAGCAGGAACTCGCCGTCGCGCCACGGCGCGCGGGCCCACGCGCGGAACGCCGCGCTCAGCAGGCCGACGGCCGCGAGCGCGCCCAGGACCAGGGCGATCGGGGTCACGGGTCCGCCACCGAGGGTGAGACCGTGGCGGACCGCGACCGCGACCCACGCCGCGCCGGCGAGCGCCAGCGCGAGGACCGGGGTCAGGACGGTGCGCCGCCCGCGCCGGGACCGTCGCCCACGCCGGGACCGTCGGCCGCGCCGGGCCCGCCGGGGCAGGACGGTGACGAGCGTCGCCAGGCACACCTGCGCCGCGAACACCGTCGCGGACGGTCCGGCGAGCAGCGCTCCCGCCCCCAGGGTCAGGACCAGCGCACGCCGTCCTCGCAGCGCCCGTCGGTCCCGCGTCCCGCGGCCGGTGACGACGAGCAGCGCGGCGGCGCCGACCGCCAGGTCCCCCCAGCCGGGCGGGGTCGTCACCAGCAGGGCGAGGGCCAAGGTGGCCGCGACGACGGCCGGGGACGGGCCGAGCACCCGTTCGGCGGCCAGCCACGCGGCGACCACCACGAGCGCGGTCACGGCCGGCAGCACGATCCGCGAGGTGTCGGCTCCGGACAGGGCGAAGAGGCGGGCGGCCGCGGTCGACCAAGGGGTGGGGGACGTGCCCGCGAACGGCGTCAGCACCGCCAGGGCCAGGGCGTAGAGCGTGGCGGCGACGCTCGCCCGGCGCACCCGGCGCGGTGACCCGTGCCGCTGCGGCAGGCTCAGCCGGGCCAGCAGGACGAGACCGGCGACCAGCACGGCCGAGCGCAGCCAGCCGGGGCGCGAGGGCGAGGACGACGCGTCGATCCAGGCGAGGGCGGGCAGCGCCGCCAGCGGCAGCAGACCCAGGGTCCGGCGCAGCCGGGCCGGCTCCAGCGGGCCGCGGGCGCGGGGGCCCGTGAAGCGGCCGACCACGACGAGGACCAGCCCGCCCAGTGCCGTCGCGGGCACCGGGGGCGTCCAGCCCACCGCGTCCACCAGCCGCAGCAGACCCGTGACGACGACCACGCCGCCGGCGACCCCGAGCACGAACCGGGCCAGCGGGTCGGGCAGGGCGATCCCGGCCACCCGCAGCAACGGCCCGCCCACGCACGACAGCCCCACGACGAGGACTCCGGCGGCCGCCGGAGCGGGCAGCCCCACGCCGGCGACGAGCAGGGCCGTCACCGCCAGGGCCAGGACGACCAGGAGGTGGTCGGCGGTCGGCGTCCTCGGCGGGCGGGGTTCGAGGGGGGCCCGGTGCCGGGGTCCCTGTCCGCGGACGGCCTCGAGGCGGTCGGCGCGCCGTGGTCCGGGGACGGCCACCCCGAGGTCGGGGCCGGTGCTCTCGGCCGGCCGGCCGGCGGCGCTGACGAGGACCGCCGGGTCGTGGCGCGGGGACGGGGAGCGGTGCACGGCAGGCTCCTCCCTCCGGACGTGGTGCGTCGCACGTCGTGTGGGGGAACGGTAGGAACGGCGGTTCGACGAGGACAACCGCACATCCGTGACGGAGAGCAACGCTCTGTGGAGATCGTCGCCCGGTCCGCCCAATCCCGTGCGCTCGTCCGTGAGCGGTGTCCGGCCGGTGAAGCGTTGCGGTGCAACCGTGCGAAGCGTGCGACGGTGGGTGACGAGCCTCGGCGGGCAGGACCACCCGAACGCCGAGGTCCCTCACCGGGATGACGCAGAGTGACTACTGAGGGCGAGAACCGCTCACGCCCGGCGCACCCGTTCTCCCGCGCAGCCCTCAGTGCGGGAGACTGGCGTCCCACCTGAGTCGCTGAGCTGGAGGAACACGCGTGTCCGCCCCCGACCTGACGCCCGCCCGCACCGGGCGTGCGCTGCTGCTGGAGAACATCCACGCCGACGCCCGGACCCTGCTGTCCGAGGCCGGGTGGGAGGTCGAGACCGCGTCCGGTGCGCTCGACGAGTCCGAGCTGCTCGAACGCCTGCCCGGCGTCTCCCTGCTCGGCATCCGCTCGCAGACCCAGGTGAGCGCCAAGGTCCTGGAGAACGCCCCCGACCTGCGGGCCGTCGGCGCGTTCTGCATCGGCACCAACCAGATCGACCTGTTCGCCGCGGCCGCCAACGGCGTCGCGGTGTTCAACGCCCCGTACAGCAACACCCGCAGCGTCGTGGAGCTGGCCCTCGCCGAGATCATCGCGCTGACCCGCCGGCTGACGGTGAAGGACCAGGCCATGCACGCCGGGGTGTGGGACAAGTCCGCCGCGGGCTCGCACGAGGTCCGCGGCCGCCGGCTGGGGATCATCGGCTACGGCAACATCGGCTCGCAGCTGTCCGTGGTCGCCGAGGCCCTCGGCATGAGCGTCTTCTTCTACGACCGCACCGACAAGCTCGCCCTGGGCAACGCCCGCCGCTGCGGCAGCCTGCACGAGGTCCTCGAGATCGCCGACGTGGTGACGCTGCACGTCGACGGCCGCCAGTCCAACTCCGGGTTCTTCGGCGAGGAGGAGTTCGCCCGCATGCGGCCGGGCTCGATCTTCCTCAACCTCTCGCGCGGGTTCGTCGTCGACCACGAGGCGCTGGCCCGGCACGTCCGCAGCGGGCACATCGCCGGGGCCGCGATCGACGTGTTCCCCACCGAGCCCAAGGGGTCCGGGCACGGCTTCGACTCCGAGCTGCGGGGGCTGCCCAACGTCATCCTGACCCCGCACGTCGGCGGGTCGACGGAGGAGGCCCAGGAGGACATCGGCCGCTTCGTGGCCGCCAAGCTGCGCGACTACGCGCTCTACGGCGCCACGACCCTGTCGGTGAACCTGCCCGCGCTGGGCACCGAGACGACCCCCGGCACGGTCCGGCTGGCCCACCTGCACCGCAACGTGCCGGGAGTCCTGGCCGCGATCAACTCCGTCCTCGCCGAGGCCGGGGTGAACATCGAGGGCCAGCAGCTGGCGACCCGCGGGGACCTGGGGTACGTCGTGACCGACATCGCCGCGCCCGCCGCCGACGAGGTCGGCCGCCGGCTGCGCGAGCTGCCCGAGACCGTCCGGGTGCGTCAGCTCAGCTGATGAGCAGGGTGGTCGTGGTCTCCGACACCCACCTCCCGGCGCGGGCGAAGGACCTGCCCGCGCCGGTGTGGGCGGCGGTCGAGGCCGCCGACCTCGTCGTCCACGCGGGGGACTGGTGCGACGCGGCGACCGTGCTGGCCCTGCGGGAGCGGTCGGCGCGGCTCGTGGGCGTCGCCGGCAACAACGACGGCGCCGACGTCCGGGCGCACCTGGACGAGTTCACGACCTTCACCCTCCACGGGGTCAGGTTCGGGGTCGTCCACGAGACCGGGGACAGGACGGGCCGGGAACGACGCTGCGACGCCGCGTACGCCCAGGACCTCGACGTCCTCCTGTTCGGGCACAGCCACATCCCCTGGGACACCACGACGCCGCGGGGACTGAGGCTGCTCAACCCGGGGTCGCCGACGGACCGTCGGCGCCAGCCGACGGGGACCTGGCTGGAGCTCGACGTCCGGGACGGCGGGATCTCGTCCGTCGCACTGCGACGGGTGCCTCCCCGGGTGCCTCCCCGGGTGCCTCCCCGGGTGCCTCCCCGGGTGCCTCCCCGGGTGCCTCCCCGGGTGCCTCAGAGGTAGATGTCGACCCGGCCCGCGGGGTGCGTCGCGTCGGCTGGGCCGACCTCGACGGCGTCGTCCGCGGTGGGACGGCGGATGACCATCGCGGGCCGGCGGCGGCGTTCGCGCTCGTCGGGGGTGGTCTGGGGGTCGGTGCGGACGATCGCAGGCACGGTGACGGCCTGCGAGGCCCAGGTGGCGCTCTCGAGGCTGATCATGCCGGTCCATCGGCACTCACGGCGCGTGGTTGAGGCGTCCGCGGGAGTTCACCCGTTCGGCCCATCAAGTCACCCGGCGTCGCCCCAGGCCGCCGCGACCAGCTCGTAGGAGCGGGCGCGCTCGGCCGGGTCGTGCACGGCGGTGACGACGAGCAGTTCGTCCGCGCCGCTGCGCTCGACGAGGTCGGCGAGCACCGGGACGACCTCGGCCGCCGTCCCGACCACCGGCCGCGGCGCGAGACGCCCGGCGGTGTTGCGCTCGGCCAGCGTCCAGCGGTGCGCCGCAGCCTCCTCCGGCGTGGGCAGCGGGCCGGGCGCGCCCAGGCGCAGCCGCACGGTGGACAGCGTCACGGCGTGAGCCAGCTCGGCTGCGCGGTCGGCCGTGTCGGCCACGACCACCGACACGGCCAGCAGCGCGTGCGGCCGCTGCCGCCACCGGGAGGGCACGAACCGCGCCCGGTAGGACCGCAGCACCTCGACGGGGTCCAGGGCCCCGAAGTGCCCCGCGTACGCGTAGCCCGTCCCCAGGCCGGCCGCGAGCTGCGCCCCGTGGTCGCTGGAACCCAGCAGCCACACCGGCGGCAGCGGCACGTCCGTCGGCTGGGCCGCGATCCCCGCGAACGGGTGCCCGGGCTCGAAACCGTCGACGAACCCGCGCAGCTCGGCGAGCTGGTCGGTGAAGTCGTCGCGCACCAGCGCCTCGCGCGAGCGCCGCAGCGCCAGGGCCGTGCGGCCGTCGGTGCCCGGGGCCCGGCCCAGACCCAGGTCGACGCGCCCGGGGTGCAGCGCCTCCAGCGCCCGGAACGTCTCGGCCACCTGCAGGGGGGAGTGGTTCGGCAGCATGACCCCGCCCGCGCCCACGCGCAGCGTCGTCGTGGCCGCGGCGATCGCCCCGACCAGCACCGCGGGGGCCGAGACGACGCCGGGGGAGTTGTGGTGCTCGGCGACCCAGTACCGGTGGTACCCCATCCCCTCCACGGCCCGCGCCAGGTCCACGCTGCGGCGCAGCGCCACCGACGGCGGGTGGCCCGAGGGGACGGAGGACAGGTCCAGCACGGACAGGGGGACGCTCACGGGACTCGCGGAACTCACGGGAGCAGGTGTCGCAGGTCGCGCGTAGGGTCGTCAACCGTGTCATCAGAACGTTCCCAGGGCTGGTTGCGCCGCCTCGCCGGCTACTGCGCCCGCCACCCCCGCGACCTGATCGCCTCCTTCGGCGCCGCCCTCGTCGCCTACGTCGTCACCGCCCTCGTCCCGCTCGTGGTCCGCCACGTCGTCGACGACGTCATCGGCACCCCCGGCGCGTCCCTGTGGCCGTGGGCGGCGCTGCTGGTCGCCGCCGGGCTCGTCGTCTACGCCCTGGGCTTCGTCCGGCGCTTCACCGCGGGCCGGTTGTCCCTCGACGTGCAGTTCGACCTGCGCAACGAGGTGCACGCCGCCGTGCAGCGGATGGACGGCCGCCAGCTCGACGGGCTGTCCACCGGGCAGGTCGTCAGCCGCTCCATCAGCGACGTCCAGCTCGTCCAGGGACTGCTGGCCTGGCTGCCCAACGTCACCGGCAACGCCGTCCTGTTCGTCGTCTCCCTCGTCGTCATGGCCGTCCTGTCCCCGTCGCTGACCCTCGTGGCGCTGGCCACCGGTCCGGCCCTGTTCTGGATCGCCTGGCGCAGCCGCCGGGACCTGTTCCCCGCGAACTTCGCCGCCCAGGCCCGTGCCGCCGAGGTCGCCGCGCACGTGGAGGCCGCCGTCACCGGGGTGCGGGTGGTCAAGGGGTTCGGCCAGGAGGCCGCCGAGCTGCGCCGGCTCGAGGGCGTGGTGGGGGACCTGTTCACCGACCGCATGCGCGTCGTGCGCTACAACTCCCGCTACGGCCCTGCGCTGCAGGCGGTCCCGGCCCTCGGGCAGGTCGGCGTGCTCCTGTTCGGCGGGTGGCTGGCGCTGACCGGGCACCTCACCGTGGGCACGTTCCTGGCGTTCACGACCTACCTGGGCAGCCTCGTCTCCCCGGTCCGCCAGCTCGCCGGGCTGCTGACGATGGGGCAGCAGGCCCGCGCCGGCGTCGAACGCGTCCTGCAGGTCGTCGACACCACCCCGACGATCCTGGCCCCGGCCGCCGCCGGCCGTCAGGTGGCGCAGCGCTCGGTCCGGGACCTGCCGGACGGGCCGCTGGCGGTCGCGTTCGAGGGCGTGGAGTTCGGGTACACCCCCGACCGGCCCGTCCTGCACGGGGTCGACCTGTCGGTGCCCGCCGGCGGCACCCTCGCCCTCGTGGGCACCGCCGGCTCGGGCAAGTCCACCCTCACGAGCCTGCTGCCGCGGTTCTACGACGTGGCCGCCGGCAGCGTCCGCCTCGGCGGCGTGGACGTGCGCGACCTGGACCCCGAGACGCTGCGCGCGGCGGTGGGCATGGTGTTCGAGGAGACGTTCCTGTTCTCCGACACCGTGCGCGCCAACGTGGCCTACTCCGTCCCGACGGCCACCGACGAGGAGGTCCGCGACGCGCTGCGCACCGCCGCCGCCGACGGGTTCGTCGACGCGCTGGACCAGGGGTGGGACTCCCTGGTGGGCGAGCAGGGCCTGACGCTGTCCGGGGGCCAGCGCCAGCGGATCGGGCTGGCCCGCGCCCTGCTGGCCCGCCCGCGCGTCCTCGTCCTGGACGACGCGACGTCGGCCGTCGACCCCACCGTCGAGCAGCGCATCCTCACCGCCCTCGCCGACGCGCGCACCCCCGGGCAGACGGTGCTGCTGGTCGCCCACCGCCGCTCCACGCTGCGGCTGGCCGACCGGATCGTCGTGCTGGACGCCGGGCGCGTCGTCGACGCCGGCACCGAGGCCGAGCTCACCGAGCGCTGCGCCGTGTTCCGCCGGTTGTTCGACCCCGACGAGACCGGGGAGCAGACCCCCGTCCCCGAGCGCGTCAGCGCCGCCCAGCGCCCCGTGCCGGCCCCCCGGCGGGGCGGGCGCACCGCCGCCGCCGCGGCCGTCGACGCCGGGCTGCCCGTCTCGGGGGACCTGCTGCGCCGCATCGCGGACCTGCCCCCCTCCGGCGACGTCCCCGACGTCGACGTGGCCGCCGCCGAACGGCACGACCCGGCCTTCGGGCTCGGGACGCTGCTGCGGCCCTTCCGGTGGGCGCTCGCGGCCGGGATGGTCCTCGTCGCCGGCGACGCCCTCGCGCAGCTGTTCCTGCCCCAGCTGGTGCGCACCGGCCTGGACGACGGCGTCTCGACTGGGGACCTGCACGCCCTCGTCGTGGCCTCGGTCGTCGCCGCCGTCGTCGTCGCGGCGGACTGGGTCGTCAACGTCGGGCAGACCCGCGTCGCCGGGCGCACCGGGGAGCGCCTGCTGTTCAGCCTGCGGCTGAAGACGTTCGCGCAGCTGCAGCGGCTGGGTCTGGACTACTACGAGCGCGAGCAGGCCGGCCGGATCATGACGCGCATGACCACGGACGTCGACGCCCTGTCGTCGTTCCTGCAGAACGGCGTCGCCCAGGCCCTGGTGAGCCTGCTGTCCCTCGTCGGGGTGTTCGTCGCCATGCTGGTCCTCGAACCCGAGCTGGCGCTGGTCGTGGCGTGCGTGCTGCCCGTGCTCGTCGCGGCCACGCTCGTCTTCCGGGCGAAGTCACGACCGGCGTACACCGAGGCCCGCGAGCGGGTCAGCGCCGTGAACGTGCAGTTCCAGGAGTCCGTCGCCGGGGTCCGGGTCGCGCAGGCGTTCGGGCGCACGCACGAGGACGGCGCGCGGTTCCGCGCCAAGGGCTGGGCGTACCGGCAGGCGCGGCTGCGGGCCCAGCGGTACATCGCGACGTACTTCCCGTTCGTGCAGTTCCTCAACGAGGCCACGGCCGCGCTGGTCCTGGTCGCCGGTGGGCTCATGGTGCGCGACGGGCGGATCTCCGTCGGCGTGCTGGTGGCCTTCCTGCTCTACGTCGACCTGTTCTTCGCCCCCGTGCAGCAGTTGTCGCAGGTGTTCGACGGCTACCAGCAGGCCGCCGTCGGGCTGCGCCGGTTGCGCGACCTGCTGCGCACGCCCACGACCGTCCCCGCCGCGGCACAGCCCGCGCCGGTGGGCCGGCTGGCCGGGGACCTGCGCTTCGAGCACGTCGACTTCCACTACCAGAACTCCGAGCACCCCGCGCTGGCCGCCCTCGACCTGCACGTGCGCGCGGGGGAGACCGTCGCCCTGGTCGGGGAGACCGGGGCGGGCAAGTCGACCGTCGTCAAGCTCGTCGCCCGCTTCTACGACCCCACCGGCGGCCGGGTGCTCGTCGACGGTGAGGACCTGCGGAGCCTGGACCTGGCCGGCTACCGGCAGCGGCTGGGGGTCGTGCCCCAGGAGGCGTACCTGTTCGACGGGACGGTGGCCGAGGCCATCGCCTACGCCCGGCCCGGGGCGAGCTTCGAGCAGGTGCGCGCCGCGGCGCGCGCCGTGGGTGCCGATGCGGCCATCACCGCGCTGCCGGGCGGCTACGGGTTCGTCGTGGGCGAGCGCGGCCGCAACCTGTCCACGGGGCAGCGCCAGCTCGTGGCCCTGGCCCGGGCCGAGCTCGTGGACCCCGACGTCCTGCTGCTCGACGAGGCGACCGCGGCCCTGGACCCGGCCGCCGAGGCCGCGATCGCCGCCGCCAGCGATGCCGCCGCCAGCCGCCGCACCACGATCGTCGTCGCCCACCGCCTCTCGACGGCCGCGCGCGCCGACCGGATCGTCGTCCTCGACCACGGCCGCGTCGTGGAGCAGGGCACGCACGCCGACCTCCTGGACCGGGGCGGGTACTACGCCGGGTTGTGGGCCTCCTTCGTGGCCGGGCGCACCTCCACCGCCTGAACGCCCGGTGGGCGCTCGCCGTGCGCCCGGCCACGGTGCGGTGGATCGTGGGAGGCGTGAGCAGAACCACCCACCGAGACGACGTGTCCGTCCACCACCACGGCGAGGACGCCGATTCCCCGCGGCAGATCCCCTCGCGCGGCTGGCTGGCCGTCTCCAAGCGCGCTTGGGCCGAGGCCAAGGAGGACCAGGTCCCGCTGCTGGCCGCCGGGGTGGCCTTCAAGGCGTTCCTGGCGATCTTCCCGGCGCTGACGGCGGCGTTCCTGGTCTGGGGGATCTTCGGGGACACGAACTCCATCAAGGACCAGATCAACGGGATCCAGGCGATCCCGCAGGCCGCCCGCGACCTCGTCGTGCAGCAGGTCACGACGGTGGCCGACGGCAAGTCCGCCGCGGGCATCACGGCCGTCGTCGCGATCGTGCTGGCCCTGTGGAGCGCCTCCAGCGGCGTGCAGAACCTCATGGCCGCCACCAACACCGCCTACGACGAGAAGGAGACCCGCGGCTTCGTCAAGCTCAAGGGCACCGCGTTGCTGCTGACGGTCGGCGCCATCGTGTTCATGCTGCTGGCCATCGCGTTCATCGGGGTCGTCCCGGTGCTGATCAAGGCGCTGGGCGCCGGCGCCGTCGTGAGCGTCGTCGTCAACGTGCTGCGCTGGGTGCTGCTGCTGGGGCTGATCCTCGTGGCCCTCGGCGTGGTCTACCGGGTCGCCCCCGACCGCGACGCCCCGCGCGTGAAGTGGCTGTCGGTGGGCGCGGGGGTCGCCACGGTGCTGTGGCTCGTCGTCTCGGCCGGTTTCTCGGTCTACGTGACCGTCGCGGGCAGCAGCTCGTACGCCAAGAACTACGGGTCGATGGCCGGGGTCGTCATCCTGCTCATGTGGCTGTGGCTGACGAGCTACGCGATCCTGCTGGGCGCCGAGATCAACGCCGAGTCCGAGAAGCAGACCAACCGGGACACCACGGTGGGCCCGGCCGAACCGATGGGGCGGCGCGACGCCGTCGCCGCCGATCGCAAGCCGCAGGAGAGGTGAGGACGACCGTGCCCGCAGCCGAGGAACACCCCCAGTTCGAGCAGACCCACGAGGCGGAGCTCAAGAGCGCCGCCGACCACCTGGAGACGTCGAAGGAACTGTCGAAGGAGGCCCACGAGGGGTGGACGCACCTGCCGGCCGTCAACGAGGCCGACGACGCCCACCACCCCGGTTCCCAGGGGCGGCAGGCGCCGGCGGACTGAGGTCAGCGACCCCCGGTGAGCTTGCGCGAGCGCTGGTTCGACCCGGGCCCGCCGTACGGGTAGTCGGCGGGTTCGGGGTCGCTGGCCTCGTCGAGCGCGGCGAGTTCGCCCGGTTCGAGCTCGAGGTCGGCGGCTCCGAGGTTCTCAGTGAGCTGTGCCGTGGTGCGCGCCCCCAGGATCACCGAACTGACCGACGGCTGCGCCGACAACCAGGCCAGCGCGATCTGCGCCATGGGGACCCCGCGGTCCTGCGCCACCCGCTGCACGGCGTCGACGACGGCCCACGTGCGCTGCTGGGCGTTCCGGCGCGCGTACGCCTCCACCCCGCGCTCGGGGTTCTCGCCCAGCCGCGTCGCCCCCGTCGGGGCCTGGTCGCGCGTGTACTTGCCGGACAGCCAGCCGCCCCCGAGCGGGGACCACGGCAGCAGCCCGAGGCCGTTCTCCTCCGCGGCCGGGACGATCTCCCACTCGATCTCGCGGACCAGCAGGTTGTACTGCGGCTGCAGCGTGACCGGCGGGGAGAAACCGCCCGCGTCGGCCACGTCGACGGCCTTCTGCAGCTGCCAGCCGGTGAAGTTCGACAACCCGACGTGGTGGACCTTGCCGGCGCGCACGAACGAGTCCAGCGTCGCCAGCGTCTCCTCGATCGGGGTCCACGGGTCCCAGGCGTGCACCTGGTACAGGTCGACGGCCTCCACCCCGAGGCGGCGCAGGGACGCGTCGAGCGCCCGCGTGAGGTGACGGCGCGACAACCCGACGCCGTTGGGTTCCTCCGACGTCGGGAACCGGCCCTTGGTGGCCAGCACCACGCGGTCGGTGACGTCGGAGGGCCGGTCGGCCAGCCAGGCGCCGATGATCTCCTCCGAGACGCCACCGGAGTAGACGTCCGCGGTGTCCACGAGGGTGCCCCCCGCGGCCAGGAACGCGTCGAGCTGCTCGAAGGAGACGTCGCGGTCGCTCTCGCTGCCGAAGGTCATGGTGCCGAGCGCGAGGTTCGACACCGAGGTCCCGCTGTTGCCCAGGGTTCTGTACTCCATGTCCGCATCCTGACCCCTGCTGACGCCGGGCGCCCGGCCTGGCAGCATCGGGGCGTGCTGACGCAGCCACTCCCCTTCGACGTCCACGTGCGGGGCACGGTGTTCCTCGACATCGTCCTGACCGGCCTGGACTCCGAACCCCGCCTCGGCACCGAGGTGTGGACCTCGGGGATGGGTTCGTGCCCCGGGGGCATCGCGAACATGGCCGTCGCCGCGGCCCGCCTCGGGCTGGCCACGTCGCTGTCCGCGGCGTTCAGCACCGACGCCTACGGCCAGTTCTGCTGGCAGACGCTGGGGGAGCAGGAGGGGGTGGACCTGTCCACGTCCTACCGCGTCGACGACTGGCACTCCCCGGTCACCGTCTCCCTGGCCTACGGCGGCGACCGCGCGATGGTCACCCACGAGCACCCCGCGCCCGTGGACGAACCCTCCGACGTCCCCGCGGCCCGCAGCGCGCTCGTGCACCTGGCCGCCGTCGCCCAGCCGTGGGTGCTGCGGGCCCGCGAGCAGGGCTCGCTGGTCTTCGCCGACGTCGGCTGGGACTCCTCCACGCAGTGGAACCCCGACGTGCTGGCGGGCCTGGAGCACTGCCACGCGTTCCTGCCCAACCACGTCGAGGCCATGCGCTACACCCGCACCGCCTCGGCCGCCGAGGCCGTCGCGGCGCTCGCCGACCGCGTCCAGGTGGCCGTGGTGACCTGCGGGGCCGACGGGGCCCTGGCGGTCGACGCCGGCACGGGGGAGAGCGCCGAGGTCCCCGGGTTGCGGCTGGAGGCTCTCGACGCCACCGGGGCCGGGGACGTGTTCGGGGCCGGTTTCCTCACCGCCACCCTCGCCGGGTGGCCGCTGGCCGAGCGGCTCTCCTTCGCGAACCTGTGCGCGGGGCTGTCCGTGCAGCAGTTCGGCGGGTCGCTGTCGGCGCCGGGCTGGGGGGACATCGCCGACTGGTGGTCGCACCTGCGGCTCGGGCCGCGCACGTCGGCGACGTCGCAACTGGTGCGCCAGTACGGCTTCCTCGACGGCGTCCTCAAGGAGCACCCGACGACGCGGGGTTCGGTGCGCCGGGCCAGCGCGACCCTGGCCGTGCGCAACGACCTGCCGACCGGCACGGGAGGCGGTCCGGGGTTCGCGGGGTCATGATCGGCCGGTGACGACCGAACGTCCCGGAGCCGCCGACTTCGTCCCCCCGGGGGCGGACCTCGACCAGCTGCGCCAGGCCGCGCCCGCGTGCCGGGGCTGCGAGCTGTGGGAGCCGGCCACGCAGGTGGTGTTCTCCGCGGGGGCCCCCGACGGCCGCCTCGCGCTGGTGGGGGAGCAGCCCGGGGACCAGGAGGACCGTCGTGGGGTCCCGTTCGTGGGGCCGGCGGGCCGGTTGCTGCAGAAGGCCGTGGCCGAGGCGGGCATCGACGTGGCGACGACGTACGTGACGAACGCGGTCAAGCACTTCCGGTTCCGCCAGGAGGCGCCGGGCAAGCGGCGCATCCACGCCAGCCCCGACGTCGGCCACATCACCGCCTGCCGCCCCTGGCTGGCCGCCGAGCTGGCCGTCGTGGACCCCGACGTCATCGTCTGCCTGGGTGCCACCGCGGCGAAGGCCCTGCTGCCCAAGGACTTCCGGGTCACCAAGCACCGCGGTCAGCTGATCACCCAGACGACCTCGCGCGGGGAGAAGACGTTCATGGGCACCATCCACCCCTCGGCGGTGCTGCGGGTGCCCGAGGCGGACCGGGACGAGGCGTACGCCGGGCTGGTGGCCGACCTGCGCACGGCGGCCGCCGCCCTGACCTGACGGCGGAGGGGGTGGGCCGGAGAGGTCCGCTACCTTAGATACATCATGGATACGGCCCCTCCCGCCGCCGAGCGGGTCTACGCGCACGTCAAGCACGCCATCCTCGACCGCACCCTGCCCGGCGGGCAGCTGCTGACCGAGGGCGAGATCGCCGAGCAGGTCGGCGTCTCGCGCACCCCCGTGCGCGAGGGGCTGCTGCGCCTGGAGGCTGAGGGGCTCGTCCAGCTCATCCCCAAGCGCGGCGCGCTCGTCGTGCCCGTCTCCCCGACCGAGGTCGAGGACGTCCTGGAGGCCCGCGAGCTCGTCGAGGTCCACACGGCCCGCCGCGCCTGGGCCGGGCGCGCCGCCCTGGCCGACCGCCTCGCCCCGCACCTGCTGGCCATGCGCCGGGCCGCGGCCGCCGACGACACCTGGCAGTTCGCCGCCGCCGACCGCGCCTTCCACGCCGAGGTCGTGCGCGCCGCGGGCAACGACGTCCTGTCCGGCGTCTACGACTCCCTGCGCGACCGGCAGATGCGGATGGGGGTGGCCAACCTCGCCGGGGCCCCGGACCGGACCGCGACGGCCCTCGCCGACCACGAGGCGCTGCGCGAGGCCCTGCGGGGGGACGACGAGGACCGCTGGCTGGACCTCGTGCGCGACCACGTCCGCCGCGCCGGCGACCGGCTGCGGGCGGTGCGCGCGTGAGCACCCCCGCCCGCACCCGTGCCGCCGACCGCCCCGTCCGGGGGGCCTGGGTCGTCTTCGCCGTCGGGGCGGTGGCCTACGTCGTCACCGTCGCCAACCGCACCTCGCTGGCCGCCGCCGGCCTCGACGCCCAGCACCGCTACCACATCGCCGCCGGGACGCTGTCGAGCTTCGCCGTCCTGCAGTTCCTCGTCTACGCCGCCCTCCAGGTGCCCATCGGCGTCCTCATCGACCGGTGGGGGCCGCGCCGGCTCGTCGTCCTGGGCGCCACCACCATGGGTGTCGGGCAGGTCGTGCTGGCCCTGAGCACGCAGACCTGGCAGGCCGTCCTGGCCCGCGTCCTCGTCGGCGCCGGCGACGCCGCCACGTTCGTCAGCGTCCTGCGGGTCGTGACCAACTGGTTCCCGCCGCAGCGGGTGCCGGTCATGACCCAGCTCGTCGGGCTCTTCGGCCAGCTGGGGCAGGTCTTCAGCTTCGTCCCGCTCGTGGCGCTGCTGCACGGCCCGGGCTGGACGCCGGCCTACACCGGCATCGGCGCCTTCAGCCTGCTCGCCGCAGCGCTGTCCGTCGTCGTGCTGCGCGACGTCCCGCCGGGCCGGGAGAACCCCCGCACCACCAAGTCCCTGCGCGAGGTGGGTGGGGACCTGCGGGCCGCGCTGCGCCACCCCGGGACCCGGCTGGGGCTGTGGTCGCACTGGGCCACCCCGTTCTCGGGCAACGCCTTCGCCACCCTGTGGGGGTTCCCGTTCCTCGTCTCCGGCCAGGGGCTGAGCACCGGGGGGGCCAGCGCGCTGCTCACGCTGTACACCGTGACCGCGGCCGGGACGGGACCGCTGTTCGGCTCCTTCGTGGCCCGGCACCCGCTGCGCCGGTCCTGGCTGGTCCTGACGATCGTCGCCGCCCAGGCCGTCGTCTGGGCGGTGGTCCTGCTGTGGCCCGGACCCGCGCCGCTGGTCCTGCTCGCGCTGCTCGTCGTCGTCGCCGCGACCGGGGTCCCCGGCTCGATGATCGGCTTCGACTACGCGCGCACCTCCAACCCCGCCCACCGGCTCGGCGGGGCCACCGGCATGACCAACGTCATGGGCTTCACGGCCTCGGTCGTGCTCATCCTGCTCGTCGGCGTCCTGCTGGACGCCCAGGGGGCCGGCACCCCCGACACGTACTCCCTGGGGGCGTTCAAGGTCGCCTTCGCCCTGCAGTTCCCGCTGTGGGCGGTCGGGGTGGCCGGCATCCTCGTGAGCCGCCGGCAGACGCGGGCCCTCATGGCCCGCGACGGGGTGGTCGTCCCCCGGGTGCGCGACGTGCTGCGCAGCCGCGGTTCCCGCACCGGCGCGGGCACGGCATGATGCGGCGGGTGAGCGATGAGACGACGCAGAAGGCCCAGATCGGCGTGACCGGCCTGGCGGTGATGGGGCGCAACCTGGCCCGCAACATCGCCCGGCACGGCTACGTGACCGCCGTGCACAACCGCACCGACGCCAAGACGAAGGCGTTGATCTCCGAGTTCGGCGACGAGGGCACCTTCGTCCCCGGCTACAGCGCGCAGGAGTTCGTCGACTCCCTGGAGTCCCCGCGCACGATCATCATCATGGTCAAGGCCGGCGGCCCGACCGACGCCGTCATCGACGAGCTGGCCCCGCTGCTGTCCGAGGGCGACATCCTCGTCGACGGCGGCAACGCCCACTTCCTCGACACCCGACGGCGCGAGGCCGCGCTGCGCGAGAAGGGCATCCACTTCGCCGGCGTCGGCGTCTCCGGCGGTGAGGAGGGCGCGCTGCTGGGCCCCTCGATCATGCCCGGTGGTTCCGAGCACGCCTACGCCAAGCTCGGGCCGATCCTGGCCGACATCGCCGTCTCGGTCGACGGCACCCCGTGCTCCACGCACGTCGGTCCCGACGGCGCCGGTCACTTCGTGAAGATGGTCCACAACGGCATCGAGTACGCCGACATGCAGCTCATCGCCGAGGCCTACGACCTGCTGCGCCACGGCCTGGGCCGCACCCCGAAGCAGCTCGCCGAGGTCTTCACGACCTGGAACTCCGGGGACCTGGAGTCCTTCCTCATCGAGATCACCGCCCGGGTGCTGGCCAAGGACGACCCCACCCAGGAGGGGGTGGCCCTGGTCGACGTCGTGCTCGACGAGGCCGAGCAGAAGGGCACCGGCCGCTGGACGGTCCAGACCGCGCTCGACCTGGGGACCCCGGTCTCCGGCATCGCCGAGGCCGTCTTCGCCCGCGCGCTGTCCGGCCACGCCGAGCAGCGCAAGGCCGCCCAGCCCGTCCTGCCCGGCCCGGACGCCGGCGCCGAGGGGTCCGGCGGGTTCGTCGCCGAGGCCGACGCCGAGCAGTTCATCGACGACGTCCGCGCGGCGCTGTACGCCTCCAAGGTCGTCGCCTACGCCCAGGGCTTCGACATGATCCGCGCCGGGTCCCTCGAGTACGGCTGGGGCATCGACCCCGGCGCGATGGCCACGATCTGGCGCGGGGGCTGCATCATCCGCGCCAAGTTCCTGGACCGGATCAAGGACGCCTACGCCAAGAACGCCGAGCTGCCCTCGCTGCTGCTCGACCCGTACTTCGCCGACGCGGTCGTGCAGGGCCAGGAGGCGTGGCGCCGCGTCGTGGTGCACTCGGTGAACGCCGGGATCCCCGCCCCCGGCTTCTCCTCCTCGCTGGCCTACTACGACGGCCTGCGCCGCGAGCGGTCCTCGGCCGCGCTGGTCCAGGGCCTGCGCGACCTGTTCGGCGCGCACACCTACAAGCGCACCGACCGCGACGGGTCCTTCCACGTCGAGTGGTCCGGCGACGGGTCCGAGACGCAGTCCTGACCCGGTCCCGGCCCGGTCGCGGCGGCGGTGGTCCCCTCGGGGGTCACCGCCGCCGTGCGCTCAGCCGACGCGCTGGGCGCGGCGGGCGCGGACCCGCCGCGCCACCGCCCACACCAGCACCGCGCCGATGACGGCGTAGAAGGCGTAGTCCAGGTAGTGCCCGTAGCGTTCGACCAGCTCGTACTGGGTGCCCAGGGCCATCCCGAGACCGATGAGCAGCGCGTTCCACAGCCCGCTGCCCGCGACGGTGAACAGCGAGAACTTCAGCAGGCCCATCCGCGCCGCGCCCGCGGGCAGCGAGACCAGGCTGCGCACCCCCGGGACGAACCGACCGGTGAAGACGGCCGCACCCTCGTGCCGGTGGAACCAGTCCGCGCTCTTCGTGACGTCCTCGGCGTCCATCAGCGGGACCTTCGCCGCGATGCGCGCCGCCCGGTCCAGCCCGACGGCGTGGCCCACCCAGTACAGCAGCAGCGACCCCAGGTACGACCCCAGCGTCGACAGCCCCAGGACCGCGACCAGGCCGATCGCCCCGGTCTGGACGAGGAACCCCGCCAGCGGCAGCACGACCTCGCTGGGGATGGGGGGGAACACCACCTCCGCGAAGCTCAGCAGACCCACGCCGGCGGCGCCGAGCGTCTCGACGGTGTCCAGGACGAACCCGGTCAGGCCACCCGTGGTCGGGACGGTCTCGGCCGTGGAGCTCATGGGGAAGGGTCCTCCTGCGGGGCGGGGTCGGGTGGGCTCGAGGCGGGAGTGCTGTCCCGCAGAACGGCCGACCCCGCGCAGAAGTGCCGGGCGTCGTGGTCCAGGAGCAGCCGGGCCGGGGCGACCCCGCCCGACAGGGCCCGCACCACCGCCTGCTCGGGCAGCTCGGCCTGCGAGGCGACCAGCAGCGCGTTGCCGTAGCGCCGGCCCCGGAACACCCCCGGTTCGGCCAGCACCGCCGCGTGCGCGAAGACCTCGAACGCCGTGGCCAGCTCCGCGCGCGAGTTCGGCATCGGGGGCCGGTCGGCGAGGTTGGCCACCCACAGCCCGCCCGGGGCCAGCACCCGGTCGACCTCGCGCAGGAACTCGACCGTGCGCAGGTGCTCCGGGACCCGGTCACCGGCGAACGCGTCGCGCACCACCACGTCCTGCGTGCCGTCGGGGACCGGTGCGAGCCCTTCGCGCCCGTCGGCGACCTTCAGCCTGAACCCGGCCGAGCCGGCCGCCCCGAAGCTGCGGCGCACCACCTCCACCAGCTGCGCGTCCACCTCCAGCACCAGCTGCCGCGAGGAGGGCCGGGTCGCGGCGAGGTAGCGGGGGAAGGCGCACCCCGCGCCCCCCAGGTGCAGGGCGCGCACCGGGCCGGGGGCGTGCACCGCGTCGATCACGGCGGCCGTCCACTGGTGGTACTCGAACATCAGGTTCGTCGGGTCGCCCACGTCGACGTACGAGCTCGGGACGCCGTTGACGTGCACGGTCCAGCCGTCGGGGTCGTCGCGGTCCTGCTCGAACCGGACGGTGCCGGTCGCGATGGGCTCCTCACCCTCGACGGGCTGCGCGGACGGCGCCGGGCGCGCGGACCTCGGTGGACGGGAGCGGCGGGGTGCGGGACGGTCGGGCACCCCGCGATCCAACCAGGCCGCTTCAAGTTCCCCCGGACCGCTGCCGAGGTACTGAGCATGTCCACCTTCCTCGAGATGTGCCTGCTCGCGCTGTTCGTCGTCCCCTTCGTGCGCGACCGCCGGGCCCTGCGCCGCAGCCTCGACGCCTCGCGCATGCCGCAGGCGGACCGCCCGCCGGTGGCCGCCGGGCAGCGCCTGCCGCGACCGTGGGCCCGTCGCCGCTACGTCGACGCCGGGGTCGCCGACGTCGTCGCCTTCCTGTCCGAGCAGGACCCCGCGCGCTGACGTCCGCCCCCGACGTCGGCCCCGACGTCGGCCCCGGCGTCCACGCCGACCCGTTGTGCTTGCGGGTCGCGTCCCAGCGGTTAGCGTCGGGCACGTGAGCCCTGACGCGCCCCGCGACACCCCTGACGAACCGAGCGCCCTCGACCGGCGCGCCGCCGACCTCGTCCAGCGCCTGCTGGCCGTCGGCATCGACGGGCTCGGGCCCTTCGACGGCGCGGCCGAGGTCGCCCGCGCCGCACGGACCAGGCACCCCAGCGCGGAGTCGGCCCTGCACGCCGTCGTGCGCAACCACACCCGGCTCGTCGCCGGCAACGGCTTCGTCACCGGCCTCGGCGGCCTGCTGACCCTGCCGGTGGCCCTGCCCGCCAACGTCTTCGGCTTCCACGTGCTGGCCGTGCGCGCCGTCGCCGCCCTCGCCGAGCTGCGCGGGTACGACACCTCCCGCCCCGAGGTCCGCTCCGCGATCCTGCTGACCCTCGTCGGCGCCGACGCCACCGAGGTCCTGAAGTCGGCGGGGCTGCCCACCGGCGGGAAGCTGGTCGGCCTCGTCACCTCCCGCGTCCCGCGGCCGGTGCTCATGCTCGTCAACAAGGGCGTCGGCTTCCGGCTCATCGCCCGCTTCGGCACCCAGGGACTTCTGCGGCTGCCGCAGCGCGCGCTGCCCGTCGTCGGCGGGGCCATCGGGGCCGGCGTCGACACCGTCATGTTCCGCCGCATCGTGAAGGCCGCCGAGCACGGCCTGCCGCCCAAGCACCCGGACCCGGCGTGAAGCCGGCGCTGCGGGCCGTGCCCGTCGTCGACCTGCGCACGGCCGGGCGGTTGCGCCTGCTGCCCGCCATGGTCCGCGACGCCGTCTCGGGACGCTGGAGCGGTCCGGGTCGTCGCCGGCTCGCCGGGGCGGCGGTCGGGACCCTTTACCTGCTCTCGCCGGTGGACGCCGTCCCCGAGCTGTGGCTGCCGGTCGTCGGCCTGCTCGACGACGGGCTAGTGGCCGCCTACGTCGCCGCATCCGTGCGGGCCGCGACGGACGACTACGTGCGGCGACCGGCGAGCGCCGACCCGGGTGTGCACAGGCGCCGCGGGGACTGAGCACCGCGGTCCCTGTGGACGGACGGGACCGGCCTCGTGGCGGACCCCGGACGCTGGCCGACGTGAGCACCGCACCCGTCCACCCGCCCCCGGACTCCGAGCCCGAGCCCGACCGGATCGTCGCCCGTGGACCGGGTGAGCTCCTCGCCCTCGTGCCGTACCTGTTCGGCTTCCACCCCGGCGACAGCGTCGTCCTGCTCGAGGTGCGGGCCCCGGGCCCCGACGGCCGCCGACTCCTGGGGTTCGCGGCGCGGGTGGACCTCCCGCCGAGCGCCGAACCCCACCTCGTGACCGCCGCCACCGGTCCCCTCGTGCGGACGGCCCACCGGCGGACCGGGGCCGGGGCGCAGGTCCACCTCCTCGTGCACGACCCGGACGCCCACGAGGTCGACGGTGCTCTCGTGCCCGGCGCCCGGGCTCGCGCCACCGTCGCGCACCTGCGCCAGGCCCTGCGACGGCTGCCCACCGGGGCCGAGCTCGGCGACGTGCTCCTCGTGGGCGAGGACCGCTGGCGGTCGCTGACGTGCGAGCGGCCCTGCTGCCCGCCCGCCGGTGCGCCCCGCAGCGGCGCCGGCGCCGGGCGGGTCGTCGCCGAGGCCGTCTGGCGCGGGCTCACGACGGCGCCCGACCGCGCGGCGAGCCTGCCCGGGACCAGCCCCGTGGACCCTGCCCGCCGCGAGGCGGCGACGCGCGGACGCCGGCGGGTGCCCTCCGACCCGGTGGCGCTGGTCGCCGCCTTCGACGCCGCGGTGCGGGAGCGGCCGCTGACCGGGGTCCCCGCCCTCCCGGACCCCACCTGGTGCGGCCGGGTGCTGGAGGGCCTGCGGGACACCGCCGTCCGCGACGCCGTGCTGCTGGCCGGCGGTGCCGGGGCCGCGACCGACCGCGCCCGTGCGGCCCTGCTCACGGGCGGGGGAGAGCCGCCGCCCGACGGCGAGCGCGTCGGCGACCTCCTGGAACGGGCCCTGGGCGAGGACTTCGAGCTGCCGCGCGCGCTCGCCGCGGCGGGTCTGGCGGTGGACGTCGCCCGGCACGCCACCGGTCCCCTCGCCGCGCCGGCGTGGACCGTGGCGGGGTGGCTGGAGTGGCGCTCCGGCCGCGGGGCGCGGGCCGCGGTGTGCGTGGAGCAGGCCCTGCGCCACGACCCCGGGCACCGGCTCGCCGTCCTGGTGGACCGGGCCCTGCGCCTCGGCCTGGCGCCGCACCGGTGACGGCGGCCGGGTCCGGGCGTAGTACGGTCACGGATCGTCTACGACGTTGGAGGGTGCGGCATGGGGATCGTCGTCGGGTACGTGGCCAACCCCGAGGGCCGCGCGGCCCTCGAACGCGCCGGGGAGGCCGCGCTGAGGCTGTCCGCCGCGCTGGTCGTGGTCCACAGCCGGCGCCCGGGGCGTGAGGTCGACGCCGACGAGGCCCGGCAGCTCGCCGACGTGCACGACCGCGTGCGCGAACAGCTCGCGGCCGCGGGCCTGGACGTCGCCCTGCGCGACGTCCCCGACTCCGACGACCCGGCCGACGACCTCATCACGGCGGCGGAGGAGACCGGCGCCTCCCTCATCGTCATCGGCCTGCGCCGCCGCACCCCGGTCGGCAAGCTCATCCTGGGGGCCAGCGCGCAGCGGATCCTGCTCGACGCACCCTGCCCGGTGCTGGCCGTCAAGCCCGAGGACTGAGCGGTCCCGCAACCCCTCCCGTGCCACGGGGCACGGCCCGCCGGGCGTCCGCACTGGGTCGCCCGGGTGGTGTCGTGCCTCGTCTCACGCCGATCCGTGCAAGAATCGGCGTTTGTCTCCCTTGTGGGCATAAGTTCGGCGCCCGCCGGTGTTGACCTTGTCGGCTGCTGCCCGCGCAGCCTCGTTCCGCCCACGACGAAAGGCAGTCCGTGTCGTCGGTACCGACCTCCCGGCCGCTCCCGCCAGAGTTCGCTTCCGCTCCCTTCCAGGAGCTCCTCCAGCACGGCACGACGCACGGCTACGTCGACGCGATGGCCGTCCGGGTCGCGTGCGAGGACGCCCAGCTGCCCGTGCAGCGCATGAAGGCCGTCCTGCGCGCCCTCGACGACAACGGCATCACCGTGAAGGTGCCCGAGGCCGCCCCCAAGCGCGCCGTCGCCGCGGCCGGCTCCGCCCGGCGGACCACCTCCACCGCGACGGCCACCAAGGCCGCGCGGCCGGCGGCCAAGCGCGCCGCCGCCCCGGCCGAGGGTGAGGACGGCACCGCCGCCCCCGCGCGCCCGGCCGCCAAGACGGCCACGAAGGCCGCGGCCAAGCCGGCCGGCAGGGGCACCGCCAAGACCGCGGCCGCCAAGACCACGGCCAAGACGGCCGCCAAGGCCGGCGGCAAGGCCGACGACGTCGACGAGGGCGAAGAGCCCCTCGAGGACCCCGTCGAGGACCTCAAGGACGACGAGGTCCCCGCGGAGGAGGAGGCGTCCGCCGAGACCGCCGACGCCGCAGAGGAGGAGGGCACCGCCAAGAAGACCGGCGGTGGTTTCGTCCTGCGCGACGACGACGACGACGACGCGCCCGCGCAGCAGGTCTCCACGGCCGGTGCCACGGCGGACCCGGTCAAGGACTACCTCAAGCAGATCGGCAAGGTCGCCCTCCTCAACGCCGAGCAGGAGGTCGAGCTCGCCAAGCGCATCGAGGCCGGTCTGTTCGCCGAGGAGAAGCTGCACTCCGGCGACGAGATCGACCCGATCTTCAAGCGCGAGCTGTGGTGGATCAGCGAGGACGGTCGACGCGCCAAGAACCACCTGCTCGAGGCCAACCTGCGTCTGGTCGTCTCCCTGGCCAAGCGCTACACCGGCCGCGGGATGCTCTTCCTGGACCTCATCCAGGAGGGCAACCTCGGTCTGATCCGCGCGGTCGAGAAGTTCGACTACACCAAGGGCTACAAGTTCTCGACGTACGCGACGTGGTGGATCCGTCAGGCCATCACCCGCGCCATGGCCGACCAGGCCCGCACCATCCGCATCCCGGTGCACATGGTCGAGGTCATCAACAAGCTCGCCCGCGTCCAGCGGCAGATGCTGCAGGACCTGGGCCGCGAGCCCACTCCGGAGGAGCTCGCCAAGGAGCTCGACATGACCCCGGAGAAGGTCGTCGAGGTCCAGAAGTACGGCCGCGAGCCCATCTCGCTGCACACGCCCCTGGGTGAGGACGGCGACTCCGAGTTCGGTGACCTCATCGAGGACTCCGAGGCGGTCGTCCCGGCCGACGCGGTCAGCTTCACGCTCCTGCAGGAGCAGCTGCACTCGGTCCTGGACACCCTGTCCGAGCGCGAGGCCGGTGTGGTCTCGATGCGCTTCGGCCTGACCGACGGCCAGCCGAAGACGCTCGACGAGATCGGCAAGGTCTACGGGGTGACGCGTGAGCGCATCCGGCAGATCGAGTCCAAGACGATGTCGAAGCTGCGCCACCCGTCGCGCTCGCAGGTCCTGCGCGACTACCTGGACTGACGCCCGCGGCGTTCCACGAGGGCCCGGTCGGACTCCCGACCGGGCCCTCGTGCGTCCAGGGCCCCGAACCGGTCCGCGAGCGTCGCGAAGGCCGCCCGCAGCGCAGCGGGGGAGGCGTCCTCGATCGGCGCGTCGAACCGGCCGACGGCCGCCGCCAGCGCGGTCCACGACCACGAGCCGAGCACGACCCGGCACCGGTCGCCCTCGAGCTCCTCGACGGTGCCGTCGCCCACGAACCCGGCCACCTCCGCGGCCCGGCGCCGCAGCACGACCCGCCCGGTGCAGGGCCAGACGTCCCGCGTCGCCGAGCCCTTGAAGCGCGCCTCGACGAGGGCGACGGGATCCGAGCCCGGGACGGGGCGGGGACCGAACCGGGGCCCCGTGGGGACCTTGGGCGTGATCCGGTCCAGGCGGAAGGTGCGCCAGTCGTCGCGGTCGAGGTCCCAGGCGAGCAGGTACCAGCGCCCGCCGCGGTGCAGCAGGTGGTGCGGTTCGACCCGGCGCGGCTCGTCGCGCAGGTCCAGGCGCAGTACCTCGCGAGCGCGCACGGCGTCGCCGACGGCGAGCAGCACGGCCGTGTCGACCCCGGCTCCGGCGGGGCCGACCACGCTCGCCTCCGCGAGGACGTCGACCCGGTGCCGCAGCCGCGCGGGCAGCACCTGGCGCACGGTCGTCAGCGCACGCGCCGCACCCTCGCCGATCCCGCCCCCGCCGGCCGCGGTCGTGCGCAGGGCGATCGTCAGGGCGACGGCCTGCTCGTCGTCGAACAGCAGGGGCGGCAGGTCCTCGCCGGCGTCGAGCCGGTATCCGCCGTCGGGGCCCTTGGTCGCCCGGACCGGGTAGCCGAGGTCGCGCAGCCGCTCGACGTCGCGGCGCACGGTGCGGGCGCTGACCTCGAGGCGGTCGGCCAGGAGCTGCCCGGGCCAGTCGCGACGGGCCTGCAGGAGCGACAGCAGCGCCAGCAACCGTCCCGGGGTTCCGCTCACGGCCCCAGTATCGGGCCGAGAAGAGGTCAGGAACCGGCCGCTTCACCCGGAAGAGTCGTCCTCGTCGCCGGGACCTGCCCGGCCGTCACGAGGAGGCACCGTGAGCATCACGACCACCACCCACCTGAACTTCCGCGGCCAGGCGCGCGAGGCGCTGGAGTTCTACGGCGAGGTCTTCGACGCGCAGCCCGTCGTCGTGACCTACGGGCAGGCCCACGACCCCCAGGGGGAGGCCGAGCACGTGCTGTGGGGCGAGGTCGCCGCCCCGTCGGGGTTCCACGTCATGGCCTACGACGTGCAGACCGACCGCGACTTCGACCCCGGCGTGCACCCCGTGTACGTCTCGCTGCGCTGCGGGACGGAGCAGGAGGTGACGACCGCTTACGAGGGCCTCGCGCGGGCGGCCCGGCACGTGCGGACCCCTCTGGGGCCGTCGGCCTTCTCCCCGCTGTACGGGATGCTCACCGACCGGTTCGGCGTGACCTGGGTGATCGACCAGGCCGTCGCGTTCAGCGCAGGCTGAGCCCGTCGGCGGCGAGGACGGGCACGGCCGGAACTCCGCTGACCAGGACGAGCAGGACGCAGCCGACGGCCACCAGTCCCCGGGGTGACGTGCCCGGCGTCACTCCTGCCTCGCTCACCACGTGTACGAGCACCCGGACCGACCACCAGGCGTGGCGGACCTCACCGTCGCCAGGTGGACGTTCCGGGGAGGAACGGTCCGGCGGGCGCGGTCGTCCCCGCCTCCGCTCCTGCTGCCCGGGGAAGCCCGGGCGGCGCCACCGAGCGGGCGGTCGTCGCTGCGCACCCCCCCACCGCTGCGCAGGGCGTGTCGTCGCAGATCACCACAGGTTCGGGGCGACCGTCGGAGCCGGGTCCCTACACTGCCGATCCGTGCCAAGCCAACGCGCCGTGCAGGACTTCGTCGGTCGAGTCGCGAACCTCCCCGTGGTCCCCGCACGGCGGTGGCGGGGGCGGCTCCTGCGTTCTGCGGGGATGAGGGCTCACGCCCGGGTCGACGTCTACGCCGGTGTGCGGGTGGCGGGGGAGGGGCTGGTCGTCCTGGGGGAGGGTTGCTTCGTCAACCACGACTGCTACTTCGACACCGCCGCCTCCATCACGCTGGGTCGGGCGGTGGCTCTGGGCGATCACGTCCGCATCATCACCTCGAGGCACGAGATCGGTTCCGCGGAGCGGCGGGCAGGACCCCGGTCTCCTCAGCCGGTGGTGATCGAGGACGGGTGCTGGCTGGGATCGGGAGTCACCGTGCTGCCGGGGGTGACGATCGGTGCCGGGTGCGTGGTCGGGGCGGGAGCTGTGGTGGTGGGTGACTGTGCGCCGCACGGTCTCTACGCCGGGGTGCCGGCTCGGCGGTTGCGGGACCTGCCGTGAAACTCGGAGACCCCCGGTTCCCCCCAGTGCACCGGGCTCGGCGACGAGCGGGCTCTGCATCGCGCTGAGGCGGCACCCTCCACGTCAGTGTCGCAGCGGACGACCGCCCGTCTGCCGCGTCGAGGTCGACGCGGGGGCTTCGAGGATCGTGCAGACACTCCGGAGGACCGGACGTCCACGTCGCCCCGGGGTCGGTCGGCCGTGTCGAACCGCGGCCGCGCACCCGGGGCGAGGAAAGACGGCGATCCGCTGGTGCTCCTTGAGGCAAGATGGTGCTCTCACCTCCACGTGCGGCGGGGGACGACGCGTCGGAGCGGGGTTGGACCGGGCGTGAGGGGGGGAAGATGCGTCGTGTCGGTTCTGCGACCGTGGATTCGCAGGCTTGGACCAGAGGACCGGTGCCGACGTCCGGGCTGCGTCTGCCGATGCCGTACCCGGGTGATGAGGCCGTTCACCCGAGCATCGTCCACGTGCCTTCAGGTTTCGGCGGCTACGAGTACTGGCTGGCGTACACGCCGTACACGGCTACGGATCCCCGCCTCGAGAACCCGTGCATCGCCGCTTCGCACGACGGCACTCACTGGGTGGTGCCTACCGGTGCGACGAACCCCCTCTGCGCACCTCCTCCCGGAACGGCGCACAACTCGGATCCCTGCCTGTCCCTGGTGGACGGCGTCCTCCACCTCTTCTGGCGGGAGAGCGACGACGCCTCGGGCACCTCGGACCTCGTGCACCTCAGGACGTCGCCGAACGGGACCGACTGGTCTCCTGCAGTGCTCGCGCACGCCAACCCCGGGCACGACTGGACCGCTCCTGCGATCCTGGCCGACGACGAGGGGTGGGTCATGTGGGCCGTACGGGCGAACACCGCCCCGGACGCCGCGGCCAGTGGTCGTGCACTCCTGCGGCGTCGGGCGCCCACTCCCACCGGCCCGTGGGGGCCGGTGGAAACCTGCACGCTCGAACTGCCGGCGGGACAGGTCGTGTGGCACCAGTCGATCCGTCGGTTCGAGGGGTGGTACGTCGGGCTCTTCAACATCCAGACGCCGGGTACCTCACGGACCTCCGACCTCGTCATCGCCACGAGTTCCGACGGTCTCGACTGGGGTACGTCGTCCGGTCCGTTGATCCGCCGCTCAGCACCCCACCACGACCGTCTCTACCACGGGGACTTCGTCGTGCACCGGCGAGGCGGTGCTCTGCACGCGGACGTGTGGTACAGCGCCTTCCGGGCAGGCCACCCCAACACCTGGTCCATCTCGCGCACGCGGTTGCGCCGACGGGTCTGGTCCCCCGTTCCGCGGTCCGTGCGCACGTTCACCGGTTCGGCGGGTGGTCACCTACTCGAAGTGCTCAAGAAGGTACGGAGAGTTCTGGTGCGGTGAACGCCTTGAGGGGTTCGCCGAGGAGCTGCCGGGAATCGCCGGTACAGGGCTCGCCATCTCGGGATCTCGAGATCCCGTGGGGAGAATCGTTCACCACTGCGGCCGGGTGCTCGTCGGTTAGGGTTCTGGCGTGGTGGCTGAGAAGAGGTCCCGTCGGTCGATCTCGTCGGCCGCGCGGCTCCTCGCTGAGCGGTCGGAGATCGCCCGGCGTGCGGCGTTCCGGGTCCGCTGGGGCGACCCGTCCAGAGTTGAACCGCTGTCCAAGTGGGGTCACACGCGTGGAACGGTCATCGATCGTTGGTACATCGACCGGTTCCTGAGCACGCAGGCCCACCGCGTTCACGGTCGTGTGCTGGAGGTCAAGGAAGACCGGTACGCGTCCCGGCTCGGAGCAGAACGGGTCGAGGTGCTGGACATCGACCCGCTCAACAGCGCGGCGACCGTCGTCGGTGACGTCTGCGAGCCGACGACGCTGCCCCGGGCTGCCTACGACGCCGCCGTCGTCACGCAGGTGCTGCAGTTCGTCCGGGACCCGGTGCGGGCCCTCGACAACCTCGGATCCTCCCTGCGTGCGGGAGGCACGATCCTGCTGACCGTTCCCGCGGTCAGCAGGGTCGACGGCACGTCCGACCGGTGGCGGTGGACGCCGCAGGGACTCACCGACACGATCGCGGCCGCCGGACTCACGGGGACGGTGGTGGGCATGGGCAACGCCCTCGCCTGTCGGGCCTTCCTGTTCGGCGCCGCCGTGGAGGACGTCGAGGAGTCGAGCCTCGACGTCACCGATCCGGACCAACCCCTGGTCGTGGGTGCGGTCATCGGAGGTCCCGAGGGGACGGGGGCGCACCAGTGATCGCAGCGAGGGACGTCCCGTCGCGAGCCCCGGGGGTGCTGAGGTGAGCGAGTTGCCGCGCGTGTCCGTGGTGATGGCCGCGTGGAACGCTGCGACCACCGTGGCCGCCGCGGTGTCCTCGGTGCTGTGGCAGACCTACCCCGCCTGGGAACTGGTCGTCGTCGACGACGGGTCGACCGATTCGACCGCTGACCTCGTGTCGGCCTTCGACGATCCGCGCATCACCCTGGTGAAGCAGGAGAACGCCGGCGCAGGATCGGCCCGCAACGCAGGCATGGAGGCGGCGAGGGGCGATCTCATCACGTTCCTCGACAGTGACGACGTGATGCTCGGACGGCACCTCGAAGCTCTCGTGGAACGCCTCGGCGATCGCACGCGCGCCATCGTGACCGCCAACTCGTACTGGCTGCTCCCCGGTGGGATCGACCCCTCCCACACCCGGCACAAGGGCCGGTTCCCCGCGGTGCCGCACCAGCGGCTGAGCCTGCTCGAACAGAACTACCTGTCTCCCATGTCCCTGTTCCGCCGTGAGCTGCTCGAGGACGTGGGAGGTTTCGACACGACGCTTCACCGCAGCGAGGACTGGGACTTCTGGCTCCGTGCGGTGTTCGCCGGTCACGAGGTGGTCCACCAGCCGCGTCCTCTCGCCCTGTTCCGGTGGGGGCAGAGCAGCATGTCGACGAACCGCGACCTGGTGTTCGACGCCGAGCGCACCATCCTGGAGGGGATGTCGTCTCGTGACGACCTCCGGGACGACGAGCGGGCGTACCTGCGCCGACGTCTCGCCTCCCCGCCTCCACGGCTCCTGAGCAACGAGGGGGATGCCGCCTTGCGGGGCCGGCAGTACGCCCGGGCTGCCCAGCGGTTCGCCGCCGCGGCCGACCTCTCGCCCAGCGAGACGATGCTCGTGCGCAAGGCGCAGTTGATGAAGCTGGCCCCTCGCCTGGCGGGCCCCCTGCTGCGCGCCCGTCAAGTCCGGCGCGAAAACGCCCTCGCCTTCGACGCCGAGTTCGAGCATTGAGCGCGGCCGGTCGGGGTGGGCCCGTGATCCCCCTCCGAGCCCCTGAGCCGGTGGGGCCGGTCGAACCGGCGACGACTGCGCCGAGCATCGCCGTCGTCATCGCGGCCTACAACGCGTCCGCCACCATCTCGGCCACGTTGAACTCCGTCTTCACCCAGACCCTCCCACCTGACGAGGTGGTGGTCTGCGACGACGGGTCCGACGACGTCGAAGAACTTCGTGCCGCTCTGTCACCCTTCGGCGACCGGGTGCGCCTGGTCCACGTGGACCACGGGGGCGAGAGTCGGGCCAAGAACGGCGCCGTGGCCGCCACCTCGTCCGACGTCGTCTGCGTGCTGGACGCCGACGACCTCTGGGAGCCGCGTCGGCTGGAGGCCGTGGCGGAAGCCCTGCGCGTCCGACCGGACCTCTCCTTCGTCACCACGGACGCGTGGCACGTGCGTGCCGGTCGACGAGTGGTCCGGCACTACGCGGTGAACGACTTCCCGACGGACGGGCAGCGCAGCGCCATCCTGCGCTCGAACTTCGTGTTCGGGCACACCGCGGTGCGCCGCAGCGCCTGGGACGACGTCAGCGGGTTCTCCGAGGCGCTGACCGTGGGCGCCGACTGGGACTGCTGGCTGCGGCTGATCTACCGCGGCCACCTCGTCGGGCTGGTGGACGAACCGCTGGCGAGCTACCTGCTCTCACCCGGGAGCCTCTCCGGCAACCGGGCGCGGGCGATGCGGGCCAGGGTCCTGCTCCTCGAGAAGGCCGCCGCGGAGCAGACGTTCTCAGCCGACGAGGGAGACGTCCTGAGGCAGTCCTTGCAGCGGTGGGGGACCGCGGCGGTGCTCGCGGAGGCCGACGAGGCGGTGCGCAGCGGCAGCGCCGACGTGCGTCGACGCTGTCTGGCCGTCACCCGGACCCCGGGCGTGGGAGCACGCACCCGGGTGAAGCACGCCCTGGCCGCCGCAGCGCCGGGACTGGCCCGCCGCCGGAGGTCCCAGGTCGACCGGGAGGCGGACGATGCGGGAGAGTGAGCGGTGGCGCCACGGGCGAGCACCGTCGACGTGGACGGATCGGTGCGCACGACGGTGTCCGCGCTCTCCGCCGGCACTCGTCACCGAGCCGACCACGCGGTGAAAGCCGGCCAGGTCGCGCCCAGTTCAGGGGCGTGCCGCCACGCGTCCGCCAGTCGCCCGGCGTACGGTTCCTCCGCGGCCACCGCCTCGTCGTCGAGCCGCCGCAGGCGTTGCCCCCTCGATGTGCTGTGGGACAGCCAGGTCAGCATCGCCAGAGGCCCCACCGCGTCCGGTGGCAGCTGCAGGGCTGACGCCGCACGCCGCAACCACCGGAACAGCAGCGGCGATCCCTCGGCGCGGCCGGTGTGCAGGGCCACGGCTGCCGCGCAGCGCTCCTGCTGCGTACGGGCACCGGCGAGCAGCCCCAGGGCGTCGGTCAGGAAGTACAGGGCGTCGGCCAGCGGCAGCCCGCCCGCACGGGCGCTCTCCCAGTCGAGCACGGTGAAGTCCGTCCCCCGGGTGACGAGGTTCCACGAGCCGAGGTCGTTGTGGGCGAGGACACCCGGAACCCCTGCCACCGCTGACAGCGGCTCGGCGGCTCCCGGGACAGCAGCCAGGTCCGCGGCCAGTCCCCGGTCCAACCCGTGCGGTTCCCTCGTCGTGAGCCCGAGGTTCGTCGTCCACTCCGCCACCGCCTCCACCAGGGGGAGGGCGGCCTGCGCCGCGCTGCGGACGAGAAACCGCCCGACCTGTTCCCCACCGCCGGCGGACTCCACCGAACCCCGGGCCCCGTCCACCGTGAAACCGCCGAGGAGCCGGGGCACGTGCGTCGCTCCGGCGGCCGAGGCGAGGGCGAGCCCGTGGGCGTCACGGTCGAAGGACACGCCTGCCGCACCCGGCAGGCGTGCGAGCTTCACCGCCACGGCTTCACGCCGGAAATCTGAACCAGCGGCGACGAAGACCGCCCGCGTCAGCGCGTCCCCGTGGCCGAGGACCAGTACCCAGGGCCCGGTCGCCGGGGCTCCGGCGGCCAGTGCGGCGTGCAGACCGTAGGGTCGCAGCCCCGCGCGGGAGGCCACCGTGACGACGTCGTCGCCGCGTCGAGCCACCAGGTGAGGTCCGAGGCGTGAACCCACGACGGCGTTGCGCACCCGACGTACGCCACTCGGGGGCGCCAGGTGGTGGTCGACGGCTTCCTTCAACGCGGCGCGTTCCAGGGGTACGAGCAGACGCGGGCCGGAATCACCGGGAACCGACAGAACCCGCAACACCGAGTAACCGGCCCGCTGCAGAAGGGCAGGAGGCGCCGATCCGACGAGGAGCAGCGACTCGGCCCCGGTCGCTGCGGCTGCGGCAGTTTCCGATGCGTGGGCCACCACCAGCGGTGCTCCCGCGTCCCGGCGCACACCGCAGGCCTCGAGCGCGCCGATCCACGCCGTCGCCCCCGGCAGCACCTCCGCTGAGCGGTAGGGGCGCGGCAGCAGCAGTCGGGCGTCCGCCGTCCGCGGGTTCGCCGACGTCGAGATCATGCCGAGCAGGTTAGAGCCTCGATGTCCGGTGCTCCCCGAAGTCTGGCAACCTTGCCGCGTGCACGCCGGCCGAACGGCCCGTGCGAGGTGTCGTGGCGGAGGAGACCGGATGGCGGACGAGACCCCCGCTGGGCTGCAGGACGCTGCAGGTGCCGCTGCGGGTTCCGCAGCCGCGCGCCGGACCACGGGGGCCAGCTTGTTGCGCGGGGGAGCGTGGCTCTCGATCGCCCTCGTGCTGCCGCAGTTCTTCACCCTCGTCATCTCCGTCGCCGCCGCCCGCTTCTTGGGCCCGGACGACATGGGCCGGCAGAGCTACCTGTCGTTCGTCTCCGTGACGGCAGCCACGCTCGCCTCCCTGGGCCTGCCGGTCGCGTTGCAGCGCTTCGTCGCGACCGCTGCCGGCCAGGACCGGTGGGGCCGGGTGGCCTCCTTCGCCGTGACGGGGTGGTGGGCGTCCCTGGTGTGCGGTGGTCTCGCCTTCGGCGTGGTGGTGCTCGTCGGCACGCGCACCTACCCCGACCTCCGGCTCGCCTGGTTCCTGGCGGGGACCGTCGCGGCTCTGACCGTCGTCCAGAGCACAGCCTCCAACATCCTCTTCGGCCTGCAACGGTTCCGGCAGGCGACGCTCATCGGGCTGGTCCTGGGGGTCGTCGGCGTCGCGGCAGCCCTGCTGGCGCTGGGACTCGGCCACGGGATCGTCGGGATGTTCGCCGCCGAGGCCGTCACCATCGCCCTGACGATGCTGGGGACGGTGTTCCTGGCCGTCCGCGCCGTACGTCCTCACCTGCGACGGCGCGAGCCCCTGGGTCGCGAGGGGCGGGAACTGCTCAAGTTCTCCCTCGCCATCGGTGCCGGCCTCGTGCTGGAGGTCGTCGTCTTCAAACGCTCGGAGTTCCTCTTCCTGGAGCGGTACTCCAGCGCCGAGCAGATCGCTTTCTACTCGGTCGCGTTCGCCGCCGTCGCGGCTGCGGGTCGTCTGCCCACCGCGCTGGTCCAGCTCGTCCTCCCGGCCGTCTCGACGTTGGCCGGTGCGCAGCAGCACGACCGCATCGCCTCCGGGTTCGCTCGCGGGATGCGGCTGATGCTCACGGCCACGCTGCCGTTGTCCGCCGCAGCGGTCGCGCTCGGTCCGCTCGCGCTGCGCACCGTCTACGGGCAGGAGTACTCCGCTGCCGGGCTGGTCCTGGCGGTGATCGCACCCGTGCCGCTCCTGGTGGCGCCCCTGGCCGCGGTCTCCTCCGCGACCCTCAACGCTCTCGGCGTGCTGAGATCCCCCCTGCTGTGGGGCGGGTTCGCGCTGGTCGTGACCCTCGTGCTGGACGTGACCCTCATCCCGCGCCTCGACAGCCTGGGGGCGGCGCTCGCCAACGACGGGGGCCAGCTCGCGGGTAGCCTGCCTCTCATCTACCTGGCCCAACGACGGGTGCGGACCAGGTGGTTGCGTCTGGTGCTGCTGCGGGCACTTCTCGTGTCCGTGGCTGCCGGTACTTGTGCCTGGGCGGCAGGGTCGTCGGTCGAGGAGGTCGTGGGGGGTGGACCCGCGTTGCTGATCGGAGCGTTCGCCGGGGCGGCCGGTTTCCTGCTCCTGGCCCGGTTGCTGCGCGTGCTGGACCACGACGACGCGTCCTGGCTGACGGGGGCCCTGGGGCATCGCGCCGCGGTCCTGAACCGCCTCGTCGACGTGGTGTCGCGGTGAGCCCGGTGCGGCGGCTGATCGCTCCGCCCGCCCCGTCCACAGCTCACCCGGCCACAGCTCACCCGGCCTCCGCACCGCCCGGCATCAGTGTCGTCATCGCCGCCTACCGCGCCGAGGGCACTCTCGCCGCAGCCGTGGGATCGGCGCTGGCCCAGGAGCCACCGCCCGCGGAAGTCGTGGTGGTCGACGACGGCTCTCCGGACAGGACGGTCGAGGTCGCGGAATCCTTTAGGGACGCGGTCCGCGTCGTGCGCCGGCCCCACGCCGGCGAGGCGGCGACGAAGAACACGGCGGCCCGGGAAGCACGCTCGGAGGTGATCGCCTACCTCGACGCGGACGACGTCCTGCTGCCCGGCTGGCTGGACGCCGTGCGCACCGCGTTCACCGAACGACCCGACCTCACGCTGGTGACCGCCGACGCCTGGCTGGTCCGCGACGGCCGGCGCGTCCGGCGCGTCTACGACGGTGGGTTCAGCTTCGCGGCGACCGACCAACGGCGAGAACTCCTGCGGCGGAACTTCGTCCTGGGCCTGTGCGCGGTGCGTCGTGGTCCCTTCCTCGCCGCAGGGGGTTTCGACGAGCGGGTGGAGGTCGCGTCGGACTGGACGGCCTGGCTGCGCGTGGTGCTCGCCGGAGGGGTCGTGGGGTGCGTCGACGAACCGCTGGCCGAGTACCGCTTGCACGACGCCAGCCTGTCGGCCGACACCACGCGCCTCCTGCAGGGTCGTGTCGATGTCCTGCAGCGCACCCTCGACGATCCGAACCTCACCGAGGGTGAACGCTCGGTGCTCCTGGACTCGCTGGCCGAGCAGCGTCGTCGGCTCGCCCTGGCGCTCGCCCGGTCGGGTCTGCTCTCCGGTGCCCCCGGCGCACGCCGAGCCGCCCTGCGGGTGCTCGGCGACAGCGGCCAGCCCGCCGCGTCCCGGCTCAAGTCCCTGGTCGCCGTCGTCCTGCCGTCGCGGGTCAGCCGTCGCTTCCTGGCGCGTTCGGACGTGAGCGCCGCCTTCCGCGGTGGAGGCGTCGGCGGGGCCGGAGGATGACCGCACGGTAGAGCGCAGCCGTGGCTCGTGCCATCGACTCCGTCGAGTACCGGGTGGTCACGAGCTCGTGTCCGCGGCCGGCGAGATCGTGACGCAGACCGGCGTCCGCGCACACCGCGCGCAGGGCTGCGGCCAGGCCGTCCGGGTCCTGGGCCGGAACCAGCAGCACACCGTCCGACAGTGCCGTCCGCACCTGTCCGACGTCGGTCGCCAGGCAGGGCAGGCCGGCGGCCATGGCCTCCATCAGGGCCAGGGGAAGCCCTTCGCTGCGTGACGCGAGGCAGAAGACGTCGAGCCCGTCGAGCCACGACTCGACGTCGCCGACGTCGCCGTCGAAGTCCACGGGCAGGCCGGCGGCCGCGGCTCGGAGCGCCGCTTCATCGGGGCCGGTACCCCCCACGCGCAGGCGGACGTCCAGACCCTCGGCCCGCAGTTGCCTGAACGCCGTCAGCAGGACGTCGATCCCCTTCTGCGGCACCAACCGGCCGAGCGTCCCGATGACCCGGGGGGACGGGACGGACGAGCGTGGTACCGCCGGACGGCTGCGCCGGACTCCGTTGTCCACGACCCGCGTGCGGCGCTCGTCCACCCGCAGGGTGTCGATCAGGAGCGTCCGCACCTCCTGGGACACAGCGATCACGGCGTCCTGAGCGCCGTAGAGGAGTGCCAGGACCGACCGCTGGACCGAGGAGTCCAGCGCTCCCGGCAGGTGCAGCGTGGCGACCGACGGGGCCCCTGAGAACAGACCAGCCAGCAACCCGTAGCGGTTGTTGGTGGGGGAGTTGAGGTTGACGTGGACCAGGTCTGGACGAGTGTTCCGCACCGCGGCCACCAGTCGGAGAACCGCGCGAGCATCGACCTTGCCAGCCACCGGATCGACGACGACGAGCTCGCAGCGCCCGGCGAACACCGCCTCGAGCCGCTGCGGCACCGGCCTGACGGCCACCACCGTCGCTCGCACCGATTCCCGCAGCTCGTCGACGAGTGCGGCGACGACGGCCTCGGCGCCACCCCAGACCGGTGCATCCAGGACGTAGGTGACCCTGGTCACGGGCTGCTCACCCACCCAGGGCGCTCTCGTAGGCCGCCACCAGGGGTTCGGTGGCAGGTCCTGGAGACAGGTTCTCCTCGAAGTGCTTGCGGCCGGCGGCGCCCCGCTGGCCACGTGCGCCGGGATCGAGGAGGATCTCCCGGACGGCGTGGGCGAAGCGGTCGGGTTCAGTCTCCACCACCACCCCGTCCGTGTCGCCGATCCCTTCGGCTCCCTCGGGGGTGGTGACCACCGGTACCCCGCTGGCCAGGGCCTCCATGACCTTGACCTTCATGCCGCTGCCCCGGCTGACGGGGTACGCCAGCACGGAGAGGCTGCGCAGGAACTCACCGGCGGAGGCCACTTCCCCGAGGACCTGCACACCCTCTGCCTCCTCCAGACGCAGCTCGCCGGAGCCGCGGCCGGCGATGACCAGCTGCGCGCCGGGTACCCCGGACCGGACGCGGGGCCAGATCCGGGAGACCAGGCGCAGGACCGCGTTCCGGGTGGGTGGCCAGTCGGCCGTGCCGATCAGGCCGGCCAGCGGGGGACCGTCGAGCGGCGCGGGTTCGTAGTGGGCCGGGTCCAGCGACAGGGGCGCGACCGTGATGCGGGCGCGGGGGTTGATGGTGCGCAAGCGGTCGGCCACCTGCGGGGAACTCGCCAGGAGGTGGTCGTGGGTGCGGGCCAGACGCACCTCGGCGTAGACCTCTTCGGCCCGGCGGAGAGGATCCGCTCCCCAGATCCCGGCCAGGGGCAGGTCCCGGTGGGCCAGGTAGTGCACGTGCAGCACGCGCGGTGTCGAGCCCGACGGCAGCGACCAGCCCGTCTCGGTCTCCTCCAGGTGGACCACGTCAGCGCGACCGGCCACCCGGGCCAGGGTCGCTGCGAAGGAACCCCGCGACAACTCCCCGCGGGGCCGGGTGGCCTTGGCGGCGTACAGCCGAACGCGGGAGAGGGTTTCGGGTGCCCTGACCAGTTGCACGTCCAGGTCGGGCGGGACCTGCTCGCCGCACGCTCCCGGCGGCCGCCGATCGGCGGCGACGGCGGTCACGTCCAGGCCGTGCGAGGCGAGCCCACGCAGGAGGCCCACGGCGCAACGCCCCGGCGCACCTCCTTCGACGAGGGGCGGCTGGCTCAAGGCGACGGCGATCCGCATCCCACTCCTCCTGCGGACGACTCCGCAGTGTCCGAGGACAGCGGGGCGACCTGTGCCCTCGTTCACCCGTCTGGCCCATCCAGGCGGTCCCACGACCGGACGAGGACCCAGGAACAGCCCTGGGAAGAATCCGATCGAGGCAGGATAATGATGATCCGTCGCCGTGCAAGCCTGGCACTGGCCGCCGCTCTGGCCGTCGGTGCGGGTCTCGTCCCCGTGACGGCGCACGCGTCCGCCGGGTCTGCGCCCACCCTGCCTCGCGTGCAGCGTCTGGCTGCCTCGGTGCAGACCGGGGAACTGCCCGCCGTCCAGCGCCGGGGAGTCTGGTACGCCATCGGGGACGAACCCACCGCCGCAGAGGTCGACGCCGCGCCGCGCACCTACGGCGTCGTCGTGCTGAACCCCTGGGACGGGTGGGCGGCCCAGCGGATCCACCAGCTGGACCCCTCCGTCGTCGTGCTCATGTACAAGGACCTCTCCAGCACCCGCAGCTACGCCGGGGCGTACGCGCAGGCCGACCCGGCGGGGGTCCGGTACGCGGAGGCGGAGCAGGACGCACCGCGGTGGTTCGCCACCGACACCAGCGGTGCGCGCGTGCAGTGGGGTCCCTACCCCGGTCACTGGCAGATGGCGGTGTGGGACTCCGGGTACCAGCAGCGCTGGGCGGCCAACGTCACCCGCGAGGTCCTCGCCGGCAGCTGGGACGGCGTGCTGGCCGACAACGACTTCGCCACCCTGGGTTTCTACTCCTCCGCCGTCCTGGCCGGCACCACGAGTCGCCAGGAGACCGACGCGAAGATCCGGGCCGGTCTCGACGTCATGGTGACCACTGTGGGAACGGCCCTGAACGCCCGGGGCAAGGTCCTCGTCCCCAACCTGTCCGAAGCGCGTCTGTACCCGGGTCGCTGGGCCTCGCACGCACGCTACGGCGGGGCGATGGAGGAAGCGTTCGCCCACTGGGGAACCGACACGTCCTCCGGCTTCCTGTGGGACTGGTCCGGCACCGGGTGGCAGGCCCAGACCGCGCAGATGGCCTCGCCGGGCCTGTCCCTCGCGGTGACCCGAGCGAGCGCCTCCGACCGACGGACGTCCCTCTTCGGCTACACCAGCGTCCTCGTGCGCGGTGACTCCACGTCCTACTGGACCGGTTCGACCACGCCCGCGGGTGACTACTCGGCACCGGAGTCGATCCCCGAGATGGCTTGGCCCGTCGGTGCCGCCGTCAGCGGGCCCGTCCAGCTGGTCTCGGGTGCCTGGACGCGAACCTTCCAGGGTGCCTTCGCCGCCGTGAACCCCACCCAGCAGCGTGTCGTCGTCCCGGTGCCCGCCGGGTTCGTCGACGCCCAGGGGAGGACCGTGAGCAGCGTGACGCTCGAGGCGACCTCCGGGACGCTGCTCAAGCGCCGGGTGCGCTGAACCCCACGCCGGGCGACGCGTCGTCCGTGACGTCCGTGACGTCCGTGACACCGCACCGCTCCCGCAGGACGTCCCGGTAGAGCCTCGACACACGCTCGGCGCTGTCCCCGAGGCGGTGGTGCTCCTGCACGTGCCTGCGCCCCGCGGCACCCTCGCGCGAGGCCGTCGCGAGGTCGTCGAGACGGACCGCGACGGCGTCGCCGAGGGCGTCGACGTCAGCCACGGGGACGACGCTCCCGGCTCCTCGGGGGACGCTCTCCCTGGCCCCGTGGACGTCCGTCACGACGACGCTGCGCCCGCTCGCCGACGCTTCCAGCGGGACCAGCGCCATGCCCTCCCACCGGGAGGGGACCACGACCACGTCGGCCGCTGCGTACCACTGCCGGGGGTCGTCGACCGCGCCGGCGAACTGCACACCAGCGCCGGCGGCTTCCCGCAGTCGTCCCAGCTCCGGTCCCTCTCCCACGAGGACCAGGCGCGCTCCGGCCACCCGCTCCCGGACACGGGGCCACGCGGCCAGGAGCAGGTCCTGACCCTTCTGCTCGCTGAGCCGGCCCACGCACACCGCCACCGGACCGGGCGGGAGGTCGAGGGCGACGCGGGCGCTCCGCCGGTCCGCGGGACGGAAGTGCCGGACGTCGACCCCGTTGGGGACGACCACCGCGCTCCCCTCCAGGTGCAGACCCAGTGCCGCGGCGGCCGAACGCTCCGCCTCGCTGACGCACACGACGCGATCGGCCCACCGCACCCCCGCACGCTCCCAGGTCGTGGTCGCCGCCCGGACCGGCCCGGACACGGCCAGGAAGGACCAGCCGTGCGGCTGGAAGACGGTGGGACGCCGTCCCCGCACGGCGAGACGGCCGGCGAGCCCCGCCTTCGCGCTGTGGAGGTGGACCAGGCCGGGGTCCACGCGCGCGACGATCCGGGCCAGCCGCCTCGTCTCCACGAGCACCGACGGGCCCGGGGTGCGCGTCGCGGCCCAGGGGTGGACGCGTGCACCGGCCCCTCTCGCCGCTGACGCCAGCCACCCGTCGGTGGGGCAGGCGAGGTGCACGTCGAGCCCCGTCGCCACCTGGTGGCGCACGAGGTCGACCACGCAGCGCGCGACACCGGCCGTCGTCGGCTGGGCCACGTGCAGGACCCGGTGCAGGACCCGGTGCCGGAGCCCGTCGTCCTGCTGCTGACGCTCTCTCACGCGCAACTCCTCTGGTGGCTGGGGTCGGTGGGTCCTGGCGCGGGGCGACACCTCACGTGCACCCGGTTCCTCCCGCGGCCCGGGAGCGCCACCGGGGTCGCACGCGAGGGGTCACGCCGGCAGGAGCGACGTGTACAGCGCGAGGTGCTGGTCCGCACACCCCTGGACGCCGAACGCGCGCCGGGCGCGCGCGGCCGCCTCGTCCTCGCGCACCGCCGTGTCCACGGTGGACGAGGTGAGGTCCACCAGCGCCCGTCGCAGCGCGGACACGTCGTCGGGGGGGATGAGCACGCCGGCCTCGCCGACCGTGTCCCGCAGGCCGCCGACGTCGGTGGCGACCACCACGCGGCCTGTCGCCATGGCCTCGATCACGACCAGCGGTTGCTGTTCCATCGAGGACGGCAGCACCAGTGCGTCGCACCGGGCCAGCAGTTCGGGGACGTCCGTGCGGAAGCCGAGGAAGCGGACCCGTCCTTGCAGGCCGGCGCGTGCCGCCTGGGCCTTCAACGCCGCCTCCTCGGGTCCGCTGCCGGCGATCGTGAGTTCGACACCGGGGGGCAGTGCCGGGTCGGTCAAGGCGTCCAGCAGGAGGTGGACCCCCTTGCGCCGCACGAGGAGGCCGACGAAGAGGAGGTTCCTGACGAGCCCTGTGCGGGGAGTTCTGGGGGGGAGGGCCAAACCGTTGTCGATGTGGGTGATCCGCTCCCGCGGCACGTGCAGACGGTCGACCAGGAAACGGCCCATCGACGGGGACGGGACGACGGTGCGGGACGTGGCCCGGGCCACCAGAGCGTCCCCGGTGAGGACGGCCCGGGTGTAGCGCGACGGCTCAGGGCGGTCCTCACCGCTGAACCAGTCCTGCCCGACGTCGTCCGGCACACCGTGGTACGTGTGCACGACGACTGCCGGTCTTCCTCCCCGCCGCGCCATGCCGACACCCACCAACCCGGAACGCCGGTCCTGCGCGTGCACCACGTCGGGGGTCCAGGCGCGGATGCGCCGACGAGCGCGGACGATGGCTGCGGCGGCGAACTTGCCTCCGACGAGGACCTCCTCGTGCAGGTGGGCGATCCGTTCGGCTCCCCGGGCCGGCCGTGGTCCGAAGACCTTCACCTCCCACCCGGGCCGTTGCGCGACGGCTCGGGCCAGCTCGACCGTCACGTCGACCGGACCACCCTGCGACTGCGTGAGCAGGTACGCCACGCGCCGGTTCGGCCGCGTGGTCACGAGACCACCACTGCCCCCAGGGGACGGCCCGACGCCCGCGCGCGCAGCAGAGCCGTCGTGAGTTCCTGCGGCGTCGTGCGACGCAACGTGGCCGTGACGATCGCGACCTCGGCCTCGACCTCGACGGCCGCGGGGTCCTCCGACGGACCGGAGACCGCCAGGTCGCTCCCGCGCACCGCGCCCTGCACGGCGGCGAGGTTCCCGGCCTCCTGCTGGTCGGAGGCGAAGACCCGGACGACGGAGGCGCGCGGGTGGTCGGCGGCCATCCGCGCGGACAGGGTTTCCCCGTCGGCTCGGAGCAGTTCCACGGGGACCCGTGCGCCGGCGGTGCGCCGGGCGATGCGTTCCACGTCCCCGACCGTGAGGACCCGCGGCCTGAGCACGTGCACGGCTGCCACGGCCAGGACGGCCGCCACCGCCGCAGCCAGCAGGGCGAGACCGGTCGAGAGCAGCCGATCCGGCCGCAGCGCCGTCGCCGGCGCCGTGACGTCGCCCACGACGCGGAAGGCACCGACCGGGTCCAGGACACCGCTGCCCTGGACCTGTGCGACGACGACCTGCAGCCCCGCTTCGGCGGCCTCCGCCGAGGGAGCGGTGACCGTGATCCGGGCCACGGCCGAGGACGGCACCAGTTCCACGGTGGTCGTCGTCGCTGCCGCCTGGCCCGCCGGCACGGCGCGTTCGATCCCTTGTCGCACCGGGGCCGAGACCACGAGTTCCGGCAGGGCCGGCAGGACGAGGGCGACCACTTCACCGTAGGAGCCGGTGGACTCCTGGGAGGTCTGGGGGACCGGTACGGCGACGAGCCCGACGCGGGCCTGGTACGTCGGGGACTGCAGCCCGAGGACGAGGAGCAGGGCCCCGAACACGACCACGGCCGTGACCAGGGCGGGCACCAGTGCGCGGCGCAGGGCAGCCAGGGCCTGGGACGTCGTCACGAGGAGCTCACCCCGGCGAGGTTCTTCCTCTCGACCAGGACTTCGTCGAGCACGCTGGCGTACTGGTCCATCATCACCTCCGGTGCGTAGTGCCGTTCGATCACGTCTCGCGCCGAAGCGCTCTCGACGTCCCTGAGCACGGGGTCGTCCAGCAGTTCGACCAGAGCCCGCCCCAGGGCGGCCGGGTCGCGCGGCGGCACGAGCCGGCCCCCACCGCCCCCGAGGACCTCGCGCAGCCCGTCCACGTCCGTCGCCACCACCGGTCGTCCGGCCGCCATCGCCTCGAGCACGAAGACGGGGAGGCCCTCCCAGTCCGAGGCGAGCACGGCGACGTCGGCCGCGGCGAGCAGCAGCGGGACGTCGCTGCGCGCACCGAGGACCCGGACCGTGCCGCCCACGCGGGCGGCGCGGCGCGTCACCTGGTCCTGCAAGGGGCCCGAGCCCGCCAGCAGGAGGATCGCGCCGGCACCGACCCGGTCCCAGGCGTCGAGGAGCACGTCGTGCCGCTTCTGCGGCACCAGACGCGCCGCGCACAGCGCGACCCGCGCGTCCGCGGGCAACCCCAGGGCCCGACGGGCGTCGTCGCGGGAGGGGAGGACGGGCGTGGACACGGCGTTGCGGATCACCCTGGGGCGCTGCCGCATCCCCGCGGCGACCAGTCGGTCCGCGACCGCTGCGCTCACCGCGACCGCGGCGTCCGGCAACCGCGACAGCAAGCGGGCGCTGAGCCGGTAGTCGGCTTCCGCGACGCCGTGGAAGACGGTGACGACCGGTGGCCGGCGACGAACCGTCCGCGTGGCGGCGACCGTGGTCGCCGTGGCGCTGACGTTGTGGGCCACGACCACGTCGGGTTCGTGCACGACCAGGGCTCGACGGGTGGCGGCCACTGCGGCGATCAGACCGCCGGGGCGGCGCCGGGACAGGGGGACGCGGTGGACCTGCGCCAGGGAAGCGCCGACCAGCTCCTCCTCGCGGGAGCCGCCCGCACTGGCGATGCCGGACTCCCAGCCCCGTTCACGTCCGCGCCGGACCATCTCCACCACCAGCGACTCCGCTCCACCCGTCCCCATCTCGCCGATGACGTGCAAGACCCTCACGGGCACCTCCTTCGCTGCGGCGGTGGACCGCCGCCGTGATGGCCAGAGCCGCCCACAGCGGCATGTAGTACTCCTCGGAGAGGAAGATCGAGCTGGTGCAGACGGCGAGGAGGCTCCCCTGCGCGGCGAGTGCAGCCAGGCGCAGCCGGTCGCGACGACCAGCGCTGTCCGCCCCCCGGTTGCGGACAGCCGCCTCGCTCGCGAGGAAACCCGCCGCGATCGCCGCCAGGAAGACCAGCAGGGCGATGACACCCAGTTCCGCCCCGACCTCCAAGTACATCTCGTGCGCCACCGGCGTCAACGCGTCCAGTTCGGCGAGGCGACCGTACGAGACGTAGCCGGTGCGGAAGCCTCCCGGTCCGACCCCCAGCAACGGGTGGTCGCCCATCATCCTGGCGGCCGCGAGCCAGCGCAGCTGACGCGTCTCGATGTTGGTGGAGGCGATGTACTGCTTCTGCGCCAGTGCTCCGTCGATGACGTTGCGGACGAGGTCGAACGCGGGGACGGCCGCCAGGGCGAGCAGGACCGCGCACAGCGCCGCCGTCCGCACGCGGACGAGACGACGCGCCAGGGCCCAGAGCAGCACGACCGTCACGGCGATGGCACCGCCCCGGGACAGCGTCGCCGCCGCACCCAGGACGAGCACCAGGAGCGCGGGGGCGGCCAGGAGCTTCCACCGTGAGTCCTTCAGGTGGACCAGGGCGACGATGGCGACGGGAACGGCGGCGGTGAGGACGTAGGCGAGGTCGTTGGGGTCGTCCAACGGGCCCGTCGCCCGCGCGTCCCCGAGGAACAGGAAGCTGACCAGGGCCCCGACCCCGCAGCTCGCAGCTCCGGTGAGGAAAGCCGCCAGCGCCGCCCAGGGGTGCACGTCGTGCGTGAGGACGTCGACCATCGCCACCGTCAGGACGAGGAAGGGTGCCCACCGGACGGTGTAGACGAGCGCCCACCCGTTGTCCAGGTTCACCGCCGCCGAGGCCAGGACGAGCACGAGCAGGGTGAGCGCGCACCACGTCACGGGGTGGGAGGTCCCGATCGCACGGCCACCGAACACCCGGTGCACGACCCAGGTGACCAGGAAGAGCGCGGGGGCCAGTTTGCTGAGGTTGGGGTTCACGGCGAGGAGGTAACCCTCCAGCGGCGCCAGTGCGAGCGTGGCCAACAGGGACCACTTCAGCACGAACAGACCGGCACCCTTCCCGGGGGCCCGGTCTCGCGGAACGGCTGCTGACGCAGAGGAGGCGGGGGTCGTCGAAATCACCTCGTCGCCGTCCTCCTCCGTCGTGTCCTGCGAGTATCCACCGTTTGCGACGTTTCGACGTCCAGTTCTCCCGATCAGGACGGGAGAAGTTGAGAGTGTGCGCGATACTGGTGTTCGCCATGATGCTTCCGCGAACATGAGGTAAGAAGTTCGTGCGAGTTCCACACCGGGGTCCGCTGTCCGTGGACCCGCTTCGCTGGTCTGGGGGGTCATGAAGGGTTCTGGGTGCCGTGGCGACTGACCGGCGGGTGGAAACCCGGCTGGAAGTCGTGCGCTCCGGGCGCGCAGGTGTCCGCTCCGAGCACCTGTTCGACCCGCGCAGCCTGCGCCCCCGCCTGTTGGTCGGACCCGTGGGTCCCTACCTGCTCGCGGGTGACGCGGTGGTCTTCGCGCTGTCGGCTTTCAGCAGCGGAGTCGTTGCGCCAGTTCAGGTTCTCGCACTGGTGGCGGTGGTGTGCTGCTTCCGCATCTTCGGCCTGTACCGGTCGAGGCTGTCGCTCTCCCTGCTCGACGACCTGCCGTACGTGCTGGCCGGGGGAGTCCTGTGCCTCACGACGGAACTCTCCTTGTCCGCCTTGCTGATGGCCTCCAGGTCTCGCTCGGACGCACTAGCGCAATCACTCTTCGTGGTGATTGGCGTACTCGTTGTTCGTCGCCTTGCGTACAGTTTCGTCGAGCACCAACGACGCCTGGGGCGGGTCCGGCACACGGCCCTCGTCCTGGGTGCCGGCCAGGTGGCCATTCGGCTCGTGGACAACCTGCGCGAGCACCGTCAGTACGGTGTGGACCCGGTCGGGTTCGTCGATTCCCGGCCGCGCATCGACGACCCTTCAAAGCTTCCCGCTCCGTTACTGGGTGGGTACTCAGAGTTGGCCGAACTCATCACCGACTTCGCAGTTCGAGTTGTTGTCGTCGCTTTCGGTAATCAACGCGAGGCTGACCTCGTCGACGTCCTGCGCACGTGCGACCGCCTGGACTGCGAGATCTTCGTGGTCCCCCGGCTGTTCGAGGTGCACACGGTGACGCGCGACATGGACGAGGTCTGGGGGATCCCGCTCGTCCGGGTCCGCCGCGCTCCGTTCCGGACGTTGACCTGGCAGCTCAAGCGCCTGACGGACCTCGTCGTCGCCGCCGTCGCGCTGGTGGCCCTCTCACCCGTCATGCTGGCGTGTGCTGTCGCCGTCCGGCTGGAGGGCGGCCCGGGCATCATCTTCCGGCAGGTGAGGGTGGGTCTCGACGGCACGCCCTTCGAGGTGCTCAAGTTCAGGTCCCTCAAGCCGGTCGACGACGCCGAGTCGGCGACGAACTGGAACATCAAGCACGACGCCCGGCTGGGGCCCGTGGGACGCTTCCTGCGGCGGTCCTCCCTCGACGAGCTGCCGCAGCTGTGGAACATCCTCCGCGGTGACATGAGCCTCGTGGGCCCTCGCCCGGAGCGACCGCACTTCGTCGACGAGTTCACCAGTCGCGTCCCGCGGTACATGGCCCGTCACCGGGTCCCCGCCGGGTTGACCGGGTGGGCCCAGGTCCACGGTCTGCGGGGGGACACGTCCATCGAGGACCGTGCCAGCTTCGACAACTACTACATCGAGAACTGGTCGTTGTGGGGTGACGTGAAGATCATGGCCCGGACGGTCACCCAGGTGCTCGGCGCTCGCGGAGGGTGAGGCTCGTTCAGCGCAGGCTGAGCGCCCCGGCGACCAGGACGACGGTCGCGAGCAGACCGGCGGCCCCCTCGATCGCGACGCTCAGACCGACGTTGCGCAACGCCACGACGGTCGAGCGCCACGCGGTCCGGGCCCGACCGGGGACCTGACCCCCGACCTGATCACCGACCCGAGCGGTCCCGGCCAGCTCACCGAGGAACACCCCGAGGACGAAGCCCAGCGGCAGGCCCAGGACGGGGACGACGAAGAAGCCGACGACGCCGAGCACGGCGCCGAGCAGCAGGCTGGTGCGCCGGATCCCGGCGCGGGTCATCCGCCGGCCGGGCAGCAGGTACATCGCCACCTGCCCGGCGACCAGCAGGAGGGCGGTCCCGGCGATGAACCACCACGCCGCACCGCCCTGGACGAGAGCCCAGACGAGCCCGGCCACGGCGATGAGGACCGTGCCGGGCAGGACGGGCACGACGATGCCGACGAGGCCGACGGCGACCGCCAGCCCCACGACAGCGAGCCCGGCGTCACCCATGTCGGTGACACCGGGCTCGCCGGTCGTGCTGCTGAGGGGTGCTCAGCGCTCGTCGGGGGCGGCCGTCGAGGACGTCGCCGCGAGCTTCTGCGACTCGTCGTGGATGTCGGCGCCCGCGGCGCGCAGGGCCTGGCCGTGCTCGCGGCCGTGGTGAGCGCAGAAGAGGAGCTCACCACCGGCAGAGAGCTGGACCCGCACGTAGGCCTGCGCACCGCACCGGTCGCACCGGTCCGAGGCGGTCATGGAGGGGCTGCTGAGGGTGGTCATGGCGGTGGTCATTCCGCGACTCCTTCCGGGTCGTGCACGCTGGCGGGCAGCTGCTGCTCCCACCGGACACTCTTCCCCAACCTTCGGCAGGGCGCGCGCGTTCCCACGCCGTCGGCCCAACGCGTTCGCTCCTAGCGGAGGTGTCGTCCGTCACACTCCGGCTCCGCCGAGCGTCTGCGCGGGCCTGTCGGTCACGTTGCGTACCCTTCCGGGGTGACTCCCCCCAGTGCCTCCACCGCCGGGTCCTCCGGCGAGGACAAGTACACCGCCGCGAACCTCCTCGTCCTGGAGGGGCTCGAGGCGGTCCGCAAGCGGCCCGGCATGTACATCGGTTCCACCGACTCCCGCGGTCTCATGCACTGCCTGTGGGAGATCATCGACAACGCCGTCGACGAGGCCCTGGGCGGGCACTGCAAGAACATCACCGTGATCCTGCACGCCGACTCCTCCGTGGAGGTCCACGACGACGGTCGCGGCATCCCCGTCGACGTCGAGAAGCGCACGGGGCTGTCCGGCGTCGAGGTCGTCTTCACGCACCTGCACGCCGGGGGCAAGTTCGGCGGCGGGTCCTACTCGGCCTCGGGCGGTCTGCACGGGGTGGGGGCCTCCGTCGTCAACGCGCTGAGCTCGCGGCTGGACGTGGAGGTCGACCGCGGCGGCAAGACGCACGCGACGAGCTTCCGCCGCGGCGCCCCCGGGCGCTACGCCGGCGAGGGGCCCGACGCCCCCTTCACCCCGGCGACGGGTCTGGAGGTCACGGGCCGCGCCAAGCGCGGGGTCACCGGCACCCGCGTCCGGTACTGGGCCGACCGGCAGGTCTTCCTCAAGGACGCGGCGTTCTCCCACGAGGACCTCAGCGCCCGCGCCCGCCAGACGTCGTTCCTGGTCCCGGGCCTGCGCATCGTCATCCGCGACGAGCGTGAGGGCGAGCCGCGCGAGGAGGTCTTCCAGCACGACGGCGGCATCGCGGAGTACGCCGACTTCCTGACCCCCGACGCGGCCGTGACGGACGTGTGGCGGCTGCACGGCGAGGACGTCTTCACCGAGACCGTCCCCGTCCTCGACGAGGCCGGGCACATGGAGATGCAGGACGTCGAACGGCAGTGCGCCGTCGACGTCGCGCTGCGCTGGGGGACGGGCTACGACCAGACGGTCCGCTCCTTCGTGAACATCATCGCCACCCCCAAGGGCGGCTCGCACCTGGCGGGCTTCGAGCAGGGGCTGTTCGCGGCGGTCAAGAAGCAGGTGGACGCCCAGGCGCGCCGGCTGAAGGTCGGCAAGGACGAGAAGCTGGAGAAGGACGACATCCTCGCGGGCATGACCGCGGTGGTGACGGTCCGGCTGGCCGAACCGCAGTTCGAGGGCCAGACCAAGGAGGTCCTGGGCACCGCGGCCGTGCGCGCCATCGTGCGCAAGGTCGTCGAGGCCCAGCTCGGGGAGGTCCTCACGAGCCCGAAGCGCGACGAGAAGGCCCAGGCGAGCGCGGTGCTGGACAAGGTCGTCACGGAGATGAAGTCGCGCATCTCGGCCCGGCTGCACAAGGAGACCCAGCGCCGCAAGAACGCGCTGGAGAGCTCCTCGCTGCCGCCGAAGCTCAAGGACTGCCGCTCCGACGACGTCGCGAACACCGAGCTCTTCCTCGTCGAGGGCGACTCGGCGCTGGGGACGGCGATGGGGGCGCGGGACTCGGAGTACCAGGCGCTGCTGCCGCTGCGCGGCAAGATCCTCAACGTCCAGAAGGCGTCCGTGACGGACATGCTGAAGAACGCCGAGTGCGCCTCGATCATCCAGGTCGTCGGCGGGGGGTCGGGGCGCAGCTTCGACCTGGACTCGGTGCGCTACGGCAAGATCGTGCTGATGACCGACGCCGACGTCGACGGCGCGCACATCCGCACGCTGCTGCTGACGCTGTTCTTCCGCTACATGCGCCCGCTCATCGACGCAGGCCGCGTCTACGCCGCCGTGCCCCCGCTGCACCGGCTGGAGGTGACGCAGTCGGGCAAGAAGGGCAAGGAGGTGGTCTACACCTACTCCGACGCCGAGCTGCGCCGCGTCACGGCCGACCTGACCCGGAGGGGCCGGACCTACAAGGAACCCCAGCGGTACAAGGGGCTGGGGGAGATGGACGAGGACCAGCTCGCCGAGACGACGATGGAACGCGCCCACCGCACGCTGCGCCGGGTGACCGTCTCGGACGGGGCCGTGGCCGAGCGGGTCTTCGAGCTCCTCATGGGCAACGACGTCGCGCCGCGCAAGGACTTCATCATCGCCGGTGCCGAGAACCTGGACCGGGAGCGGATCGACGTCTGACCCCCGGTCGACGGACCCCCGCCCTGTGCCCGGGCGGGGGTTTTTGTTTGCCCCCGTACCGCATGTCCGTTTCGGCTTGAACGTGTTGACTCGTGTCCGGAACCGGCGTACAACTGACCCCAGCACGGTCGGGGACACCCGACGACACCACCCCACGACACCACCCGACGACGACGTCTGCAGGAGCCAGGGACATGTACGCACCGGAGCGGCACCAGGCCATCCTCGGCGTGGCCCGCGAGGCCGGCCGGGTCGAGGTCAACGCCCTGGCCGAGCGTCTGGACGTGACTCCCGAGACCATCCGCCGCGACCTCACGGTCCTCGAGCGGCGCGGCGTCCTGCGCCGCGTCCACGGCGGGGCGATCCCCGTCGAACGCCTCGGGGCCGAGCTCGCCGTGCCCGAGCGGCAGGACGTCGCCGGCGCCGAGAAGGACCGCATCGCCAAGACCGCCCTGGCCGAGCTGCCCGACGGCGGCACCCTGCTGGTCGACGCCGGGACCACCACGGCCCGGTTCGCCGAGCTGCTGCCCACCGACCGCGAGCTCGTGGTCGTCACCCACGCCCTGCCGATCGCGCAGATCGTCGCCAGCCGCCCGAACCTGACCCTGCACCTCGTCGGCGGCACCGTCCGCGGTCGCACCCTGGCCGCGGTCGGCGGCTGGGCCGAACGCGCCCTGGCCGACGTCTTCGCCGACGTCTGCTTCCTGGGGGCCAACGCCCTGACCGTCGAGCACGGGCTCACGACGCCCGACCTCGCCGAGGCCGCCGTCAAGCGCGCCCTCATCTCCTCCGCCCGGCGCACCGTCGTCCTGGCCGACCACACCAAGTTCGGCCGCGACGACTTCGCCCACGTCGCACACCTGGAGGCTGTCGACACCGTGATCACCGACACCGCGACCGACCCCGACATCGTCTCCGACGTCGAGGCCGCCGGCCCCCGGGTCGTGCGCGCATGAGGTTCCTCACCGTCACCCCGAACCCGAGCGTCGACCACACGGTCGAGCTCGACACCCTCACCCGCGGCGAGGTCCACCGGGCCACCGCCGGTTCGGTGGAGGCCGGCGGCAAGGGCGTCAACGTCGCCCGCGTCCTGGCCCGCCACGGCCACGAGGCCACGGCCGTGCTGCCCTCCGGCGGCGTCGACGGGGACCGGCTGGAAACCCTGCTGGCGCCCCAGCGGGTCCGCGCCGCGACCGTCGCCATCGCCGGGTCGATCCGCACGAACACGACGATCGTCGAACGCGACGGCACCACGACCAAGCTCAACGAACCCGGCCCGGAACTGGGTCCGCAGGACCTGGACGCCCTGCAGCGCAGCGTGTCCGACGAACTCCAGCGTGCTCCCGACTGGTTCGTCAGCAGCGGCTCGCTGCCGCCGGGCGCGCCCGCGGACCTGCACGCGCGGTTCGTCCGCACCGCCCGCGGGCTCGGCGTCCGCTGCGCGGTCGACACCAGCGGCGCGGCCCTGGCCGCCGCCGTCGACGCGGGGCCGGACGTCCTCAAACCCAACGAGGACGAACTCGCCGAACTCCTCGGCCGCGAGCTGCACACCGTCGGCGACGTCGTCGCCGCGGCGGGCGAACTGCGCTCGCGCGGGGTCGGCGAGGTGCTCGTCAGCCTCGGCGGCGCCGGGGCCCTGCTCGTCGGCGCGCAGGGCACCGTGTGGGCCGGGGGCCGCAGCCTCGTCCCGCTGAGCACCGTCGGAGCCGGCGACTGCACCCTCGCGGGTTTCCTGCACGCGACGGGCTCACCGGCCCAGCGCCTCGCGACCGCCGTGGCCTGGGGCCGCGCGGCCGTCCTCCTGCCGGGCAGTTCCGTGCCCGCAGCCCCCGAGACCTCCGCCGCGGCCGCCGCGGTCCGCACCCTCGACGACCCCCACCCCGACACCCTCGTGAAGGACCTCCAGCGATGACCGACCTCACCGCCCCCGAACTCGTGCTCGTCGACCTGCGGGCCGACGACCGCGTCGACGCGACCCGCCAGCTCGCCCAGACCCTCGCCGACGCCGGCCGCGTCACCGACCTCGAGCAGTTCCTCGCCGACGTCGCCGCCCGCGAGCTGCAGATGGCGACCGGGATCCCCGGCGGCATCGGCCTGCCGCACGCCCGCTCCGCCGCGGTCACCGTGCCCAGCCTGGCCATCGGCCGGGTCGTGGACGGCGCGGGGATCGACTGGGGCGCCGAGGACGGCCCGGCGAACCTCGTGTTCCTCATCGCCGCGCCCACCGAGGGCGAGGCCGACCACCTGCAGATCCTCGCCAAGCTCGCCCGCAAGCTCGTGCACGTCTCGTTCCGCCAGTCCCTGCTCGAGGCCCCCGACGCGGGGGCCGTCGCCTCGATCGTCCAGGAAGAGGTGTACGGACGATGAAGTTCGTCGCGATCACCAGCTGCCCCACGGGCATCGCCCACACGTACATGGCCGCCGAGGCCCTGGAGCAGGCCGGCAAGGCCGCCGGGCACGACGTCCAGGTCGAGACCCAGGGCTCGGCCGGCTCGGCCCCGTTCGACCCGGCCGTCATCGCCGCGGCCGACGGCGTCATCTACGCCGCCGACCTCGAGGTCCGCGACAAGGACCGCTTCGCCGGGCTGCCGTTCGTCGACGTCGGCGTGAAGAAGGCCGTGGCCGACGCCCCCGGGGTCGTCGCCGCCGCCGTCGCCGCGGTCGAGGCGGCGCCCAAGGGGAGCCCCGCCCCGGCGGCCGGCCCCGCGCTGGCCACGAAGGTGACCGCGAACGCGCACGTCGGCACCCGCATCCGCCAGTGGCTCATGACCGGGGTCAGCTACATGATCCCGTTCGTCGCCGCGGGCGGCATCATGATCGCCCTGTCCTTCCTCATCGGCGGCTACACGATCAACAAGGTCACCGCCGCCGACCTCATCGCGAGCTTCGACCCGACGACGGCCCACGACTGGGCCGGGCTGCTCTTCGTCCTGGGCGGTTCGGCCTTCGGGTTCCTCGTGCCCGTCCTGGCCGGGTTCATCGCCTTCGGCATCGCCGACCGCCCCGGCCTGGCGCCCGGGTTCGTCGGCGGCACCATCGCCGTCGCCGTCGGGGCCGGGTTCCTCGGCGGTCTGGTCGCCGGGTTCCTCGGCGGGTTCGTCGCCCTGGGCCTGGCCCGGCTGAAGGTGCCCAACGCGGTGCGCGGCGTCATGCCCGTCGTCGTCATCCCGCTCGTGGCGACGTTCATCACCGCCGGCGCCATGCTCGTCGTGCTGGGCCACCCGCTGAAGTGGCTCATGGACGAGCTGACCGCGGGCCTGAACTCCCTGTCCGGCGGCGGGATCGTCCTGCTCGGCGTGATCCTGGGCGTCATGATGGCCGCCGACCTCGGCGGGCCGATCAACAAGGTCGCCTACACCTTCGCCACCACGGGCCTGGCCACCGTCGCCACCGCCTCGGGCCAGCCCGTCGAGCTGAAGGTCATGGCCGCGGTCATGGCCGCCGGCATGACGCCGCCGCTGGGCATCGCCCTGGCCACGTTCGTGCGCCGCAACCTGTTCACCGAGGCGGAGCGCCAGAACGGCAAGGCCGCGGTCCTGCTCGGGGCGTTCTTCATCACCGAGGGCGCCATCCCGTTCGCCGCCGCCGCCCCGCTGCGCATCATCCCCGCCGCGATGATCGGTTCCGGCCTGACCGGTGGTCTGACCATGGCCTTCGGGAACACCCTGCGCGCCCCCCACGGCGGGATCGTCGTGTTCGGCCTCGTCGGCCAGCCGCTGCTGTACCTGCTGGCCATCGTCATCGGCTCCGTCGTCACCGCCGCCGCCGTCGTCGTCCTCAAGGGCCTGCACCGCAAGGCCCCCGAGGCTCAGAGCACCGCCACCGCCGCCCAGCCCGCCACCGTCTGAGGAGAACACCCCCCGTGTCCAACCCCACGGCCACCCGCACCGCCGTCGTCGCCTCCCGCGTCGGCCTGCACGCCCGCCCCGCCTCGCTGTTCGTCCAGGCCGCCGCGGCCACCGGCCTGCCCGTCACCATCGCCGTCGGTGACGGGGACGCGGTCGACGCCCGCAGCATCCTCATGGTCATGGGCCTGGGCGCCCAGCACGGCGACCAGGTCACCCTGACCGCCGAGGGCGAGGGGGCCGAGGCCGCCCTCGACCAGCTCGTCACCCTCGTGGAGACCGACCACGATGCCTGAGCTCCTGGGCGTGGGGGTCGGCACGGGGGCCGCGGTCGGCACCGCGGTCGTCCTGGCCCCGGCTGCCCGTCCGCCGGCCGACGAGCCCGCCGACCCCGGCGCCGGCCCCCGCGTCCGGGAGGCGTTCGCCGCCGTCGCGGCCACGCTGCGCGAGCGCGCCGAGGCCGCCGGCGGGACGACCGCCGAGGTGCTGCAGGCCACCGCGCTGATGGCCGCCGACCCCGGGCTGCTCGCCGTCGTCGACGCCCGGCTCGCCGCCGGTGCCGGCCCGGCCACCGCCGTGGACCAGGCCGTCGAGCAGTTCTGCGACGTCCTGGCCGCGTCGGGCCCGTACCTGGCCGAACGCGTCACCGACCTGCGCGACGTCCGCGACCGGGTCGTCGCCCGCGTGCTGGGGCTGCCCGAACCCGGTGTGCCGCAGCTGGTGGAACCGTCCGTGATCGTCGCCCGCGACCTGGCCCCGGCCGACACCGCGGCCCTCGACCTGTCCCTCGTGGTGGGCATCGTCACCGAACTCGGGGGGCCGACGAGCCACACCGCGATCATCGCCGCGCAGTTCGACATCCCGTGCCTGGTCCGGGTGGCCGGGGCCCTCGGCGTCGCGGCCGGCACCCCGCTCGCCCTGGACGCCCGCGCCGGGACCCTCGTGCCCGACCCGTCGGCCGAGCTGCGCGAGCAGGTCGCCGCCCGCCGGGCCGCCCGGCTGGCCCTGGCGGCCGGTGCCGGCGGGCCGGGCCGCACGGCCGACGGCACCACCGTCCAGCTGCTGGCCAACGTCGGGACCCTCGAGGACGCCGAACGCGCTGCGGCCCAGGACGTCGAGGGCGTCGGGTTGTTCCGCACCGAGGTCCTCTTCCTGGACCGGACCAGCGCTCCGACCCTGTCCGAGCAGACCGACGCCTACGCGCGGGTGTTCGCGGCCTTCGGGGCCCGCAAGGTCGTCGTGCGCACCCTGGACGCCGGCGCCGACAAACCGCTGGCGTTCGTCGAGGTGGCCCCGGAGGAGAACCCGGCCCTGGGGGTGCGCGGCCTGCGGACCGCGCGCCGCCACCCCGAGCTGCTGCAGACCCAGCTGCAGGCCCTGGCCGCGGCGGCCAAGCAGACCGGGACCCACCCCTGGGTGATGGCCCCCATGGTCTCGACCCCCGCCGAGGCGGCGGACTTCGCCCGCGCCGCGCGCGCCGTCGGGCTGGAGACGGTCGGGGCGATGGTCGAGGTGCCCGCCGCGGCGCTGCGCGCCCGGCAGCTGGTCGCCGCCGGGCTCGACTTCGTCAGCCTGGGCACCAACGACCTGACGCAGTACGCCATGGCCGCCGACCGGCTCGAGGGCGACCTCGCGGACCTGTTGGACCCGTGGCAACCCGCTGTCCTGCAGCTGGTCGAGGCGACCGGTCAGGTCCACGTGCCCGTCGGGGTCTGCGGGGAGGCGGCCCGCGACCCGCTGCTCGCGCTCGTCCTCGTCGGGCTGGGGGTCCGCAGCCTGTCGATGGCCCCCGCCGCCGTCCCGGCCGTCCGGTTCGCCCTGGCACGCACCCACCTGGAGGCCTGCCGGGCGATGGCGAACGCCGCACTCGGCGCGGACTCCCCGCAGCAGGCCCGCGAGTTCGCGGCGCGCTTCGCCGACCCGGACGTCCTGGCGCTGTAACCTCACCGCAGGATCCCTCGGCGGGACGTCCCCCCGGCCTCGCCGAGGGATCCGTAGGAACCGTCGTTCGTGGAGGTGCGGGGTCTTGCCCAGGGTCGTCGTGACGACGGCGGGCGGGGTGCGGGGCACCTCCGCCCACCGCGGGGTCGTGAGCTTCCGGGGTGTCCCCTACGCGGCACCGCCCGTCGGGGTGCGCCGCTTCGCCGCACCCGCCCCGGTCGAGCCCTGGCAGGGCGTGCGCGAGGCCCGCGACCCCTCCCCGATCGCGCCGCAGGACCCCAGGTCGGGCTACGGCTGGACGCACGACGCCGGTGAGGACCACCTCACGGTCGACGTCCACGTCCCGGCCGAGTTCCCCCGCGACCTGCCCGTCCTGGTCTGGATCCACGGCGGCGGCTGGGTCTCCGGTTCCGGGTCGGCGCCGGGGTACCACCCGGCGGCCTGGGTGCGCCGGGGTTTCGTCGTCGTGGCCATGAACTACCGGCTGGGGTTCGAGGGTTTCGGTGCCGTGCCCGGCGCCCCGCACAACCGCGGCCTGCTCGACCAGATCGCGGCCCTGCGCTGGGTCGCCGAGAACGTCCGGGCCTTCGGCGGGGACCCCGACCGCGTCACGATCGCCGGGCAGTCGGCCGGGGCGAGTTCGGTCGCGGCGCTCATGTGCGCCCCGGCGGCCCGGGGCCTGTTCTCCCGCGCGATCGCGGCGAGCATCACGGCGGAGACGTACTCGATCGCCCAGGCCGAGCGCGTCGCCGAGCGCGTGGCGCGCGCTGCGCGGGTGCCGCACTCCCGGGCGGGTTTCGCGGGCCTGCCGCCGATCCGGCTGCTCGCCGCCTCCGACGCCGTGGCCCAGGACCTCGCCGCCGACCCGGACGCCGGCCCGCGCGGGGCCGTCCCCCTGCTGTACCACCCCGTCGTCGACGGCGACGTGGTCGACGGCCCGTTCATGGAGGGTCCGCACGCGGGCGGCGACCCGGGCGTGGAACTCCTCGTGCAGACCGTCGCGGACGAGTGGACCCTGTTCTCCCGCAGCGGTTTCGCGCCGGTCGCGAAGAACGTCGAGGAGGTCCGGGCGTTCGCCGTCGCCGTGGGGCTGCCGCCGGCGGCCGTCGAGGAGTACCGCGCCCTGCTGCCCGGTGCCGACCCCGGCGCGCTCGGGGACGCCCTGCTGTCCGACGCGTTGTTCGCCGAACCCTCGCGGCGCTTCGCCCGCGCCCACGCCGCGCGCGGGGGGCGGACCCACCTGGCGCGCTTCACGTGGCGCTCGCCGTTCCTGGGGGGCAGGTTCGGCGCGACCCACGGCCTCGACGTCCCCTTCGCCTTCGGCAACCCGCAGGCCATGGAACCGTTCCTGCACGCCGTGCCCGTGCTGCCGCTGGCCCGCCGGGTCCCGGGGGTCTCGCAGCACCTGCGCGGGCTGTTCCCCACGCCCGCGTCGGCGGCCCTGTCGCAGCGCCTGGTGCAGGCGTGGACGGGTTTCGCGGCCGACGGCGACCCGGGGTGGCCGCAGATCTCCGCCGCCGGCGTCCCCGTGCAGGTCTGGGGTTCGCGCGACCGCCTCGAGCGCACGCCCGACGCGCGCGAACGGATCTGGGCGGACGTCGTGTTCCGCCCCTTCGACGGCGCGCGCGTCCCCGCGCCGCGCTGACGTCACCGGGGTGGTGCGCGAGCCTCCTCGGCCCGCGCGGCGCCGGTCCTGGCTCGCGCGGGCCTGCGCGTCGTAGCGTCGGGGCGTGACCGACCCCGCCGAGGACTCAGACCTCGCCCCCGTCCTGGCCCGCCGCCTCTCCTCGGAGTCCGCCGACGTCCGGCGCGCCGTCGCGGTGCTCGGCGAGCTCCTGTCCGGCGGCAGCCGCAGCGCCACCACGGCCAACGGTTTCGTGGAGACCCACCTGGGGCTGCCGCACACCTCCCTGGTCTCCGAGCGCGTCGACCTGACGAACACCCGGGCCGTCTCGGTCGGGGCCGCCCTGGCCGACCTCGTCGACCTGCACGGCGCCGTCCTCGGTCCCGTCGAGGACGACGAACCGCCCACGTGGCAACGCATCGACCTGCTCGACGAGCACGTCTCGGTCCCCACGGCCACGGCGGCGTTCTTCCCGGCGGGCACGGCGACGGACGCCGACGTCGTCGTCCAGCTCGCCGAGCACGACTACGAACCGCAGCCCGCGTCGCTGCGCGTGCTGTCGCGGCCCGGTGACCACGCCTCGGCCCGCTCGGTCGCGGACTGGCTGCTGGCCACCGCCCGCCGGGACAAGGGGTTCTACCGGGGCCGGGTCCTGCACGCCGACGCCCACCTGCCCCTGAAGCTCAAACCCACCGCGCTCGGCCCGGGCGGGCGCGAGGACCTGGTGCTGCCGGCGCACGTGTGGGCCGAGATCGACGCCAACGTCGCCGCGCTCACGACGCGGGCGGACCTGCTGCGGGACCTGGGGCTGGGCACCAACCGCGGGGTGCTGCTGGCCGGCCCGCCCGGTGTCGGCAAGTCCGCGCTCAGCCGCGTCGTGGCCCGGGAGCTGGCGGGGGAGTTCACCGTCATCATCGTCGACGCCGCCGCGGCCTCGACGGTGCTGCGCCAGGTCTACCGGGAGACGACCGACCTCGGCCCGAGCGTCGTGGTGCTCGAGGACGTCGACCTGTACCTGGGAGACCGCAAGGCCGGCGCGCGCGGGACGGCGCTGGCCGACTTCCTCGCCGTCCTCGACGGCACCGAGGAGTACCGCGACGTGCTGACCATCGCGAGCACCAACGACCCCGCGGCCCTGGACGCCGCCGCGACCCGCTCGGCCCGCTTCGACGCCGTCGTGCACCTGAGCACCCCCGACCAGGAGGCCTGCGAAGCCATCCTGCGCCGGTTGCTGGGACCGTTCGGGCAGACGTCGGTGGACTGCGCGGTGGTCGCCGCGCACCTGCCGCCCGGGGTGAGCGGGGCCGACCTGCGCGAGGTCGTGCGCCGCACCGTGCTCGGCCACGGCGCCGACCTGAGCACCGAGGCCGTCCTGCAGGTCGTGCGCGACGGTCGCTGGCAGCCCGCGCCCCTGACCGGCAACTACCTCTGACCGATCCGCTGCCGCCTCCACCCCGCCGAAGGCACACCTCGCGCCCGCAGCAGCGGCCCGACGGGGCGCGATGTGTGCCTTCGGCGGGGTGGGGCGGCTGCCGGCATCGGCTCAGCCCAGGAAGTCCTCGACGTCCAGCACCCCGCCGGCCGCCTCGAACTCCGCGCGCACGGCCGCGAGGAGGCCGGCGTCGGCGAACACGTCCAGGGCGGTCAGCGCCAGCCCGACGGCGCCGTCGAGGACCCCGGCGTCCCCGGTCGCCGACCCGGCCGCCGCGGCGAACTCCGCGGTGTGCAGCGACACCTCGGGCGCCGAGACCGCGAGCATGGGGTGGATCGAGGGCACCCGGACGCTGACGTTGCCGAGGTCGGTGGACCCCGCGAGGGTCTCGGGGACGACCCCCGGGGGCAGCGCGGTCCGCCCGCGCCGGGCCTGGTGCGCGCTCCAGCGCGCGGCGAGCTCGAGGTTGGCCCGGATCGGCAGGTACGCCGGCTGCCGGTCCCACTGCAGCTCCACCCCCGTCCCGGTCATGGCCGCGGCCGCGCGCAGGACCACCTCCACCCGGGCGCACAGGTCGGCCAGCGTCGCGGGTTCGGCCGAGCGGACGTAGTACTCCGAACTCGCCGTCGCGGGCACCACGTTGGGCCGCTGGCCGCCGTCGACGACGATCCCGTGGACGCGGTCGCTGGGCGTGATGTGCTGGCGCAGCATCGCGATCCCCTGGTAGCCGGCCACGACCGCGTCGAGGGCGTTGCGGCCCATGAACGGCTGGGCCGAGGCGTGCGCGGGGACGCCGCGGTACGTCGCCCGGACCTGCCGGCGCCCCAGGAACGGCTGCACCGCCACGTCGTAGGAGAACGGGTGCAGCATCACGACGACGTCCACGCCGTCGAACGCGCCGTCGCGGGCCAGGAACTCCTTGCCGCCACCGCCCTCCTCCGCCGGGGTCCCCAGCAGGACCGCCGTGCCGGTGACCCGCCCGGCCCGCAGCGCCTCGACCGCGGCGAGGAAACCCCCGACCGCCGTGCTGCAGATGACGTTGTGCCCGCAGCCGTGGCCGATGCCGGGCAGCGCGTCGTACTCGGCGAGGAAGGCCACCGTCGGCCCCTCGCCGGACGTGACCGACGCCCGCAGCGCCGTGTCGAGGCCGTGGACCCCCACCTGCGCGTCCACCCCGTGCCGGGCCAGCAGGTCGGCCACGGCCCGCACCGACCGGTGCTCGGCGAACGCCTCCTCGGGGTGGGCGTGCAGGTCGTGGCTGAGGACCAGCAGGTCCGGCCCCAGCGCCTCCACGGCCGCCTCCCCGGCGGCGAGGACCTCCTCGGCCGCCCCCGCGTGCGCGCTGCGCAGCGGGGCGGCCGTGGCGGCCGCGCGCTCGATGGCGGCCCGCACGCCGTCCAGGTACGTCGGGTCCGGGCGGGTGGGCTGGGAACCGGGCTGGGAACTGGGCTGGGACGCGTCGGCCATGGGACAGGCCTACCGCGCCGCCCGGCTCAGCCGGTGACGGGGGCCCCGCCGAGGGCGGCGACGGGCTTGTCCAGCGCCGTCCCGGACCCGTCGCGCCGGCCCTGGGCCTCCGGCAGCGGCACCGCCGCCCCCGTCGACGTCGCCGCCTCGGGCTGCGAGCCGGCCCACGCCAGCAGCAGGGTGTCCTCGCCGCGGGCGAACCGGTGGCAGCGGACCCCGCCCGTCGCGCGGCCCTTGGCGGGGTACTCCGACAGCGGGGTCGCCTTGGCCGAGCCCACCTGCGAGACGCCGCCGGCGGAGTCGCCGGCGATCGTCACGACCACCGGGTCCACGGCGTCGGGAGCCACCGCCGTCATCGACACCACGCGCGCGCCGGGGGACAGCTTGATGCCCGCCATGCCCGCCGCCGCCCGGCCCTGCGGGCGCACGAGGGAGGCCGGGAACCGCAGCAGCTGCGCGTCGGAGCTGATGAAGACCAGCTCCTCCTCGCCCGTGGCCAGGGCGACGGCCGCGACGACCTCGTCCTTGGTGCGGGCCGTGAGGTCCTTCAGGGCGATGACGTCGACCTCGGCCCGGTTGCCCAGGGCCTCGGGCACGACGCGCTTGACGACGCCGGAGGCCGTGGCCAGCGCGAACCCCGGGTCGTCGGGGTCCTCCACGCCCGGCACGGGCAGCGGCACGATCGTCAGGGCGCGCTCGCCCTTGCCGAAGGTCACGAACTCCTTCACGCTCGTGCCGCCGGACAGGTTCGGGCGACCCGCCATCGGCGGCAGCGTCGGCAGCTCCAGCACCGACACCTTCACCAGCCGGCCCGCGGAGGTGATGACGCCGACGTCCCCGCGCGCCGTGGCCGGTGCCGCGGCGACGATCAGGTCGTGCCGGGAGCGCCGGCCCTCGGTGCCCAGCGGCTCGGCCGAGCTCGTGCGCGCGAGCAGGCCCGTGGAGCTGAGCAGGACCCAGCACGGGTCGTCCTCGATCTCCAGCTGCGTCGCGGCCGCGGTGGGCGAGGGGCCCGCGGACGTCAGCAGCACGGTGCGGCGCCCCGACCCGTGCTCGGCCGCGACCTGGCCCAGCTCGTCGCTGACCAGGGTCCGCAGCTTCAGCTCGTCGGCCAGGATCGACTCCAGCTCGGCGATGAGCGCACGCAGCTCGGTCTGCTCCTGCTCGAGCTGGAGCCGGGAGAACCGGGTCAGCCGGCGCAGCTGCATGTCCAGGATGTAGCGGCCCTGCTCCTCCGAGAGGGAGAACCGCTCGCGCAACCTGCCCAGCGCCGCCTCGGCGTTGTCGGAGGACCGGACGATGGCGATGACCTCGTCGATGTCGAGGATCGCGACGAGCAGCCCGTCGACCAGGTGCAACCGGTCCTGGGCCTTGGTCAGGCGGAACCGCGTGCGCCGGCGCACGACGTCGACGCGGTGCCCGATGAAGACCTCGAGGAGTTCCTTCAGCCCCAGCGTGCGGGGCTGGCCCTCCACGAGGGCGACGTTGTTGATGCCGAAGGACTCCTCCATCGGCGTCAGCCGGTACAGGTGCTCCAGGACGGCCTCGGGGACGAAACCGTTCTTGACCTCGATGACCAGCCGCATGCCCTTGTGGCGGTCGGACAGGTCGGTGACGTCCGCGATGCCCTGCAGGCGCTTGTTCTTGACGTTGTCGGCGATCTTCTCGACGAGCCGCTCCGGCCCGACGCCGTAGGGCAGTTCGGTGACGACGATGCCCTGCCGGCGCCCGATCTTCTCGATCTTGACGGTGGCCCGGGTGCGGAACGAACCGCGGCCGGTGGCGTAGGCGTCCTTGATCCCCTCCAGGCCCACGATCCGTCCCCCGGTGGGGAAGTCCGGGCCGGGGATGAACCGCATGAGCGCCGGCAGGTCGGCGTCGGGGTGCTTGATGAGGTGACGGGCGGCGCCGACGACCTCGGAGAGGTTGTGCGGCGGCATGTTCGTGGCCATCCCCACCGCGATGCCGCTGGCCCCGTTGACGAGCAGGTTCGGGAACGCCGCGGGCAGGACCCCGGGTTCCTTCAGGCGGTCGTCGTAGTTCGGGACGAAGTCGACGACGTCCTCGTCCAGGCCCGTCGTCATGAGCAGCGCGGCCGGCGCCATGCGCGCCTCGGTGTAGCGCTGGGCGGCGGGGCCGGCGTCGAGGGAGCCGAAGTTGCCGTGCCCGTCGACCAGCGGCAGGCGCATCGTGAACGGCTGGGCCTGGCGCACGAGGGCGTCGTAGATCGCGACGTCGCCGTGCGGGTGCAGCTTGCCCATCACCTCGCCGACCACGCGGGCCGACTTCACGTGCGCGCGGGCCGGGACCAGGCCCATGTCCTGCATCATGAACAGGATGCGGCGCTGGACGGGTTTGAGGCCGTCGCGGGCGTCGGGCAGGGCCCGCGAGTAGATGACCGAGTAGGCGTACTCCAGGAACGCGCCCTGCATCTCCTGCTCGACGTCGATGTCGACGATCCGTTCGGGGACGTCGTTCGGCGCGGGTGCGGATCGGCTGGGCATGAGGGGCATTGTGCCGCGCCGGTCGGACTCAGCCCGGCCAGGGCGCGCCGAACCGCCCGTCGTGCACGCTGTCCGCGACGGTGCGCCGGTGCCGGCGCGAGGGCCGGGAGTCGTCGTCGGGGGCCGGGTGCCCCAGGGTCAGGGCCGCCACCAGCCGCCGGTCGTCCGGGACGGCGAAGGCGGCGCGCACCGCCGCGTGCGCGGCCGAGGGCACCCCGAACAGGCACGCGCCCAGGCCCGCGTCGACGGCGGCGAGCAGCACCAGCAGCCCCGACATGCCCGTGTCGACGTCGGGCCAGGGCACCTCCCACGTGGCCGCGTCGCGGTCGGGACCGGGCTTGTCGGACGCGGCGTAGCGCCGCGCGTAGGCGCCGGGGTCGGCCAGCAGCAGGACCACCACGGGCGCGGTGCGCATCCCGCGCAGCCACGCGTCCGCCGGTCCCGGGCGCGCGGCGGTGTCCCAGAAGCGGGCCCGGTCGGCCGCCGAGCGCAGCACCAGCAGGTCGCGGCCCTGGCTGTTGCCCGCGCTCGGTGCGCGCAGCCCGGCCGCCAGCACCCGCCTCAGGACCGCCTCGTCGACCGGCGCCGCGTCGTAGCGCCGCACCATGCGCCGCGCGCGCAGGACCTCCCCGAACTCCACGACCCCATCGTCCTAGGATCGGGGCCATGCCGCTGCCGCCCGTGGGCTACCCCACCCGGTGGGAGGCCGACGTGGCCCTGCGCGACGGGGGCACCGCCCACGTCCGGCCGATCCGCCCCGACGACGCCGACGCCGTCGCCGCGTTCCACGACCGGCAGTCCGAGGAGTCGCGCTACTTCCGCTTCTTCGCCCCCATGCCGCGCCTGTCGCGCCGCGACCTGACGCGCTTCACGCAGGTCGACCACGTCGACCGGGTGGCCCTCGTCGCCACCGTCGGGCAGGACATCGTCGGCATCGCGCGCTTCGACGCCGCCCCCGTGCGCCCCGGCCGGCCCCGCTCGGCCGAGGTGGCCTTCAACATCTCCGACGCCCACCAGGGCCGCGGGCTCGGCTCGGTCCTGCTGGAGCACCTGGCGGCGGCCGCGCGCGAACGCGGCATCCGCCGCTTCACCGCCGACGTCCTGCCGTCCAACGCCAAGATGATCGGCGTCTTCCGCGAGGCCGGTTTCGAGGTCCGGCAGGGCTACGCCGACGGCGTCCTGGACGTCTCCTTCGACATCGACCCCACCGAGCGCTCCGTGGACGTCATGCGCGCCCGCGAGCAGCGTGCCGAGGCCCGTTCCGTGACGGCCCTGCTGACCCCGGCCTCGGTCGTCGTCGTCGGGGCCCGCCGGACGCCGGGGACGGTCGGGCACCGGCTGCTGGCCGACCTGGTGGCGGGGGGTTTCGCCGGGCGCGTGCACGCGGTGAACGCCGCCGGCGCGGGTGAGGACCTCCTGGGTGTCCGGCTGCTGGCCTCGGTCCGCGAGATCGGCGAACCCGTCGACCTGGCCGTGGTCGCGGTCGCCCCGGGCACCGTCCTGGAGGCCGTCCAGGACTGCGCCGCAGCGGGTGTGCGGGGCCTGGTCGTGGTCTCCAGCGGGTTCGCCGAGACCGGCCCGGAGGGGGTCGAGCTGCAGCGCGAACTCGTCCGCATCGCGCGCGCCAACGGCATGCGCGTCATCGGCCCGAACTCCTTCGGGGTCCTGAACACCGACCCGGCGGTGCGGATGAACGCCACGCTGGCCGAGGACGTGCCGCCGCCGGGGCGGTTCGGGTTGTTCAGCCAGTCCGGCGCGCTGGCCGTCACCGTGCTCAGCTCCGCGCACCGGCGCGGCCTGGGGATCTCCACCTTCGTCTCGGCCGGCAACCGCGCCGACGTCTCGGGCAACGACCTCATGCAGTTCTGGCACGACGACGAGGCCACCGCGGCCGTGGGGCTGTACCTGGAGAGCGTGGGCAACCCGCGCAAGTTCTCCCGCGTGGCCCGCGGGCTGGCCCGGCGCAAACCCGTCATCGTCGTCAAGTCCGGGGCCTCGGGGTTCGGGGTACCGCCCGGGCACACGGTGCGCCGCTCCGAGGTGCCCTTCGAGGTCGTGGACTCGATGCTGCGCCAGGCCGGGGTCATCCGCGTCGAGAACGTCCACCAGCTCTTCGACGTCGCCCAGGTCACCGTCGAGCAGCCGCTGCCCGCCGGGGCCCGCATCGCGATCGTCGGCAACTCCGACGCCCTGGGCACCCTGGCCGCCGACGCCTGCGTCAGCTGGGGCCTGCAGGTCGTGCACGGACCGACCTCGGTGCACCCCGAGGCCGGGGTCGAGGTCTTCACCGACGCCCTGCGCCGGGCCTTCGCCGACCCCGACGTCGACGCCGTCGTCGCCAGCTGGGTGCCGCCGACCGCCACCGTCGACGCCGCCGTGGCCACCGCCGTGGCCCGCACCGCCGCCGAGGGCGGCAAGACGTGCGTGACGTGCTTCCTGGGCACCCGGTCGGTCTCCGCGGCGCGCGTGGGGTCCCTGGGGGCCGAGGGGTCCGCCGACGACGACTGCCCGACCGTCCCCAGCTTCCCGACCCCCGAGGACGCCGTCCGAGCCCTGGCCTCCGTCGTGCGCTACGCCGAGTGGCGGCGCAAGGACCGCGGCCACCCCGTGGCCCCCGACGGCGTCGACCTCGCCACGGCGCGCGCCGTCGTCGAGCGGGCCCTGGCCGAGCACCCCGACGGGACCACGTTGACGGGACAGGCCCGCGACACCCTCCTGCAGGCCGTGGGCATCCCCGTGCTGCCGCGCGCGGAGGTGCGCGGCGTGGCCGAGGCCGTCGAGGCCGCCGAGCGGTTCGGCTGGCCCGTGGCGCTGAAGACCGTGGGGGAGGCCCTGTCCGGCCGCCAGGACCTGCGGGGGGTCCGGCTGGGGCTGTCCTCCCCGCAGGCGCTGCGCCTGGCCGTGGAGGAGATGCTCGCGGTCTTCGGCGACGAGGCGCCCACCCTGGCCGTCCAGCCCATGGCCCCGCTCGGGGTCCCGTGCCTGGTCCGCAGCATCGAGGACCCCCTGTTCGGGCCCGTCATCGCCTTCGGCGTCGAGGGCGACCCCATCGACCTCATGGGCGACGTCGCCTACCGCATCCCGCCGCTGACCGACGTGGACGTCGCCGACCTGGTCCGCTCGATCAAGGCGGCGCCCAAGCTGTTCGGGCACCGCGGGTCCCCGGCCCTGGACGTCCCCGCCCTGCAGGACGTGATCGCCCGCGTCGCCGTGCTGGCCGACGCGCTGCCGGAGATCGCCGAGCTGCGGCTGACCCCCGTCCTCGTCGCCGAGCGGGGGGCGACGTGCCTGGACGTCGTCGTGCGCCTCGCCGCCCCGCAGGGCCGCGCCGACCCCGACCGGCGCACGCTGCCCCTGTGAGCCCGCGCCGCCGGCTGCGGGTGGCACGGGGGGTTCGGCCCGTGCGGGATGATGGCCCGATGCGCGACCGCACCGACACCCGCACGGTCAGGGCCGAGGGGGCCGATCTCCCGGTCGCTCTGCTCAAGGACCTCGAACGGGCCGGGTACTACCCCGACCTCGTCGCCGACTGCCTGCGCACGGCCGTGGCCGGTGAACCCGTCGACGCGCACCTCGTGCACCCCGAGACGACGTTCGACGCCAACGAGGTCCGCCGCCACGTCACCGTCCTGGCCACCACCCCCACCCGCCTGGTGGTCGCCCACGCCGACGACCACGGCCCCGACGACACCGCTGCGGAGCCGTACGCGGTGTGCTCGACCGAGTCGGTCGCCCTGGGCCGGGTCCACTCCGTCGTGGTCTCCCAGGTCGTCACCCGCCCCGCCGACCACCGCCCCGGCCGCACCCCGGCCGAGGTGAGCCTCACGCTGGGGTGGGGTGCGCTGCAACGGGTCGACCTCGAACCGGCGTCCTGCCCCGACCCCGACTGCGAGGCCGACCACGGCTACACGGGGTCGCTGACGGGGGACGACCTCACGGTCCGCATCGCCAGCGCCGCCGAGGGGGCCGACGCGGTCTCCGCGGCCCTGGCCTTCGCGCGCTCCCTGTCGGCCGTCACCGCCCGCTGATCCCCGTGCCGTTCCCCGCGCCCGCCTACGGCCGCGACACCCTCGCCGACGTCCTGCCCGCCCTCGCGCGCTCCCTGGGCGTCCCCGAGTTCGCGGGCGCCTCGCCGGACCTGCCCCTGCCCGCGGCCCGGCGGGTCTGCTTCGTCCTCGTCGACGGCATGGGCGAGCTCCTGCTCGCCGCCCGCTCGGGGCACACCTCGACGATGCGCCGCTGGCGCTCCGACGGGCTGCACCGGGTCCTGACCGCCGGGTTCCCGACGACGACCGCGACGAGCATGGGGCTGCTGGGCACGGGCCTGGCCCCCGGCGGGCACGGGCTCGTGGGGTACGAGGTCCTCGACCCCGACCGCGACGTGCTGCTCAACGAGCTCGCCTGGGACGGCGCCGTCGACCCGCGGCGCTGGCAGCCGCACACGACGGTGTTCCAGCGCGTCGCGGCCGCCGGCGTCGACGTCGTGCGCGTCGCGCCGCCGCACTTCGACGGTTCCGGGCTGACCGAGGCCGCCCTGCGCGGGGGCCGGTTCGTCGGCACGCCCGAGCGGCTGGCGGCCCGGGTGGACGCCGCGGTCGCCGCCGTCCGCTCGGCGCCGCACCAGTTCACGTACCTGTACTGGGGCAGGCTCGACCACACCGGTCACGGCTCCGGGGTCGACTCGGGGGAGTGGACCGCCGAGCTCGAACGCGTCGACGAGGCCCTCGCCGAGCTCGCGCGGCGGCTGCCGGCCGGGACGCTGCTGGTCGTCACCGCCGACCACGGCATGGTCGACGTGCACGCCCCGCAGCGCCTCGACCTGGCCGCCGAACCCGGCCTGCTCGCCGGGGTCCGCCACGCCGGCGGCGAACCGCGCACCGTCCAGCTCTACACCGAACCCGGTGCGGCGCAGCAGGTCGCGGCGACGTGGCGGGAGCGCCTGGGCGCCCGGGCCGAGGTGCTGCTGCGCGCCGAGGCCGTGGCGGCGGGCTGGTTCGGGCCCGTCGAGGACCGCGTGTCCGCCCGCATCGGCGACGTCCTGGCGGTCATGCGCGACGACATCGCCGTCGTGAACTCCGCCCGGATGCGCCCCGAGACGCTGCGCCTGATCGGTCAGCACGGGGCGCTGTCGGACGCCGAACGGCTCGTGCCCCTGTTCGTCGTGCCCTGCTGAGCCACCCGGGCGGGCCGCGGGTGCGCCCGGGAGACCCGCCCGGGAGCCGGGGACGACCTTCCCGCGGGTACTTCCCGGACCCTGAACCGGTTAGGCTCACCGAGGTCGCGCTGACGAGGGCCGGCCGGGAGGAACACCGTGCACCCCGCCCCGCCGACCGCCGCGACCACCGGTCCCCGCCGGTCCCGCGTCGCCGTCGTCGTCCTGTTCGTCGTCGCCGGCGCGGTCATGGGGGGCTGGTCCGGGCGCATCCCCACCGTCAAGGCCGACCTCGGCCTCAGCGACGCCCAGTGGGGCCTGGTCGCCCTCGCGATGCCCCTGGGCAGCCTCGTCGCCCTCCTCGTCCTGACCCGGGTCATCGGACGCACCGGAGCGCGGGCGCTGGCCCTGCCCGGCGCGGCGGCCCTGCTCGTCGTCGCACCGCTGGCCGCGGTGTCCCCCTCGGCGGGGTTCCTCGCCCCGGCCCTGGCCCTGCAGGGGGCCAGCACGGGGCTGCTGTTCGGGCCCATGAACGCCCTGGCCGTCGACGTCGAGCGCCGCTACGGCCGCAGCATCATGTCCTCCTTCCACGCCTGGTTCTCCGTCGGGCAGCTCACCGGGGGTCTGGCCGGCGCCGCGGCCGGGCTCCTCGGCGTCGACCCGTGGCTCCAGCTCACCGTCTGCGACGTCGCGCTCGCGGTCGCCCTGTGCAGCACCGCGTCCGCCGTGCCCCGCCCGCACGCAGCGCAGCTGACCGGGCAGCGGACCGGGCAGCGGACCGGGCCGTGGACCCGCCCCGCGCCCCGCGAGCGCCCCACGCCCCAGATCGTGCTGCTCGCCGCCCTGGCCCTGCTCAGCGCGGTGACGGAGGGCTCGGCCGTGCAGTGGAGCGCGCAGTTCTCCGTCTCCCTCGGCGCCGGCGTCGCCACCGGCTCGCTGACCCTCGTCTGCTACTCGCTGGCCATCGCGCTCACCCGGTCCTTCGGCGACCGCGTCGTGGACCGGGTGGGGCGCCGGCGGTTCGTCCAGCTGTCCGCGCTCACGACGGCGGCGGGGGTCGTCGTCGCGGTCGGGGGCGGGACGGTCCCCGCCGCGCTGCTGGGCTTCGCCCTCGTGGGCCTGGGGTGCGGCTGCGTGTTCCCGACGATCATGGGCCTGGCCGGCAACCAGCCCGACATCTCCCCGGCGCGCGCGGTGACCTACGTGAACCTGGGGGAGTGGCCGGCGTTCTTCCTCGGCCCGCCCCTGGTCGGCGCCCTCGCGGAGGTGTCGTCGCTGCGCTGGGCGATGGGGCTGCTGGTCGTGACCGCGCTGGCGGTGGCCCTGCTGGCCCGGCGGATCCGCGTGCCCTGATCAGCCGTGCGCGAGCAGTTCGACCCCGACGACGACGACACCCAGGACGACCTCGGCGAGCAGCACCAGGAGCTTGTGCCACCGCGGCAACCGCACGCGCCGCACGGCGAACCACCCGATCGCGGCCAGCGCCGCGACGAGCGCGACCACGGCCGCGGTCAGCCCGGTGGACGGCTCCCACACCCCGGCGCTGCCCAGGCCCACGAACACCAGGGGTGCTGCGACGCCGGCCAGCGCGCTCGTGCTGACGCCCACCATGAGCCGCAGCTCGCGGCGGTCCGGCAGGACCGCGTGCACCGCCACGTGCGCCACGACGTCGGCGACGAACGCGGCCAGCAGCGTGCCGAGGACGGTGATCGCCAGCGTCCGGGCCGGGGCTCCCTCGTCGGGGTGGGTCCGCAGCGCCAGGACGACCGCCAGGGCCGTGAACGTCACGTAGACGCGTTCCTTGAGCCGGTCCGCCCGGTGGTCGTCGACCTCCCCGGGGGCCATCCCGGCGAACTCCGGGCTCGTCGCCGGGTCGACGAGCGCCCGGCGACGGCGCACCGTCAGTCCTTCTTCGTGCCGAACATGATGTCGTCCCAGCTGGGCACGCTGGGACGCTTGGCCCCCGAACCCGACCGGCGCGCAGAACGGTTGCGGCGCCGGGGGTTGCCGGGCTCGGTCGGGTTCTCCGCGGGGGTCTGCGGCGCGGTGTCCGCAGGAGCCTGCTCGGCCTCGGCAGGAGGCTGCTCGACCTCGACCTCGGCTTCGGGCGCGGTCTCGGGCAGCGCCCCGGCGTCGGGGACCCCGTCGGTCCCGCCGTCGGCCTCGCCGGGCTCGTCGACCTCCGCCGCCTCGGGCACCTCCGGTTCGAGGCCGCCGCCGGACAGGACGGTCCGGTCCTCCACGTCCCCGGGCGCCGAGTCGGCCGGGTGGGCCGGGGGCGGGTCGGCCGTCAGCGCGTCGACGCGCGGGGCCGAGCCCGCACCGGTGCCGGCGGCCGGCTCGGGTGCGGACCCCGCCTGCTCGGGGCGCACGCCCCGGGCGGACTCCAGCGCGTCGAGCAGTCGGTCGGTCCCGTTGGCGCGGACCCCGCCGTCGGCCTCCACGTCGTAGACGCGCTCGGCGCCCGGGCGGGTGCCCTCGCCCGGGACGGAGACCAGCCGCCGGGCCGGCAGCGGGCCGGGCTCGGCCGGTTCCTCCTCCGAGAGCCAGCGGGCCTCGTCGTCGTGGGCGGACAGCACCCGCGCGGCGGGGTCGAAGCCCCAGCGGGCCACGCGGCCACGGCCACCGGCGACGAACTCGCACTGGACGATCCAGCCGCCCTCCTCGGTGCGCCAGGCGTCCCAGCGGGCGCCCTCGGGGTCCACGGCCCGCGCGGACAACCGGGCCACCACGACGTCGTCCAGGCTGCCGGTGCCGGCCCCGCGCCCGTAGGGCGTCCGCCGGGCCAGACCCGCGACGTGGGCCCGCTCGGCCAGCACCGGGCCCTCGTAGCGGCGCACGTGCTCGACCGTCAGACCGCCGGCGGCCGCCACGTCCTCGGCGGACTCCCCGGCGCGGATGCGGGCCTGGATGTCCCGCGGACGCAGCTGCGCCTCCATCTGGATCTGCAGCTGCCCCAGCCTCGCCCGGTCGCGCCGGACGGCAGCGCGCAGCGCCTCGTCGACCCGCAGCCGGTAGCGGCTGCCGTCGGTGGCGACGAGCACGACGTGCTCTCCGTCGTCGTGAACCCCGACGAGCCTCAGGTCCTGCATGTGGGGCGCCCTCCCGGAAGCGTGATGCGGGCCATCATCGGGGATGCACTCTGCCACCTCCCACCCGGTCCTGGGTGGACCCGGGCGCGTGCGGACGCCCGGAGCGAGCGATGATGGCGCCCGTGAGCGACGCGAGCCCGTACGACGCCCTCCTGCTGCTGTCCTTCGGGGGACCCGAGGGACCCGACGACGTGATGCCCTTCCTGGAGAACGTCACCCGCGGACGCGGGATCCCCCGCGAGCGGCTCGAGGCGGTCGCCGAGCACTACCTGCACTTCGGCGGCAAGAGCCCCATCAACGACCAGAACAAGGAGCTCCTCGCGCAGCTGCGCACCGAGCTCGACGCGCGCGGCCTGACGGAGCTGCCCCTGCTGTGGGGCAACCGCAACTGGGAGCCGTACGTCACCGACGTGCTGCGCCAGGCCCACGAGGACGGCGCCCGCCGCGTGCTGACCGTCTTCACCAGCGCGTACTCGTCGTACTCCAGCTGCCGGCAGTACCGCGAGGACCTCGGCAAGAGCCTGCAGGCGCTCGCGGACGAGGGCCGCCGCCTCGACGTCGACAAGGTCCGGCACTACTTCAACCACCCGGCCTTCACCGACGTGAACGCCGCCGCCGTGGCGGACGCCCTGGGCGAGCTGCCCGGGGCGGCGCGCGAGGGGGCCCGTGTGGTCTTCGTCACCCACAGCGTGCCCGACGCGATGAACGACGTCTCCGGGCCGCCGGCCGCCGGGGGCGGGGCGTACGTGCGTCAGCACCTCGACGTGGCGGGCGAGGTCGCCCGCCGCGCCTCCGAGCGCGTGGGCCGGACCCTGGAGTGGGACCTCGCGTACTGCTCCCGCAGCGGTCCGCCCACCCAGCCGTGGCTGGAACCCGACGTCAACGACCACCTGCGCGAGCTGCACGCGAACGGGACGCCGGGGGTGGTCGTCGCGCCGATCGGCTTCGTCAGCGACCACATGGAGGTCAAGTTCGACCTCGACACCGAGGCCGCCGAGACGGCCGCCGAGATCGGGCTGCCCTTCGCCCGGGCCGCGACGGTCGGGGCGCACGAGCGGTTCGTCGCGGGCCTGGTGGACCTGGTCGAGGAGCGCGCCGCGCAGGCGCGCGGGGACGAGCCGGCCCGGCCCTCGACGGGTGCGCTCGGCCCCTCGCACACGGTGTGCCCCGTCGACTGCTGCCGGAACCTGCGCGCCGCCCTGCCCGCCGCGACCGGCGAGGACTACCGGGCCCCGGCCGTGGCGGGGGCCTGAGGCGTGCCGGTCCCCGGTCCCGACGAGCTCGCCCGGTTGCGGGCGCTGGCCGTCGAGGTCGCCACGGCGGCCGGTGAGCTGATCTCCGTCGGGCGCCCCGACCGCGTCGAGGTGGCGGCGACCAAGTCGAGCCCGACGGACGTCGTGACGGCCATGGACACCGCCTCGGAGCAGCTGCTGCGCCAGCGCCTGCGCGCGGCGCGCCCGCAGGACGGGTTCCTCGGCGAGGAGGGCGGTCACGAGCCCGGCACGAGCGGGTTGACGTGGGTCGTCGACCCGATCGACGGCACGGTCAACTACCTCTACGGGCTGCGGTCCTACGCGGTCAGCGTCGCCGTCGTCGGCTCGCAGGGCCCGCCGGACCCGGCGACCTGGACGGTGCTGGCCGGTGCCGTCGTGGACCCCTCGGCGGGCGAGACGTGGTCGGCGGTCCTGGGGGGCGGGGCGACGCTCGCCGACGCGCACGGCACCCGGACCCTCACCGCGGGTCCGGGCCCCGAGCTCGGCCAGGTGCTGCTGGCCACCGGCTTCGGCTACGACGCGGCCCGCCGGGCCGAGCAGGCCGCCGTGGTGGCCCGGCTGCTGCCGCGCGTGCGCGACCTGCGGCGCGTCGGGACGGCCTCGTTGGACCTGTGCGCCGTGGCCGCCGGCCGGGTCGACGCCTACTACGAGCTGGGCCTGAACCCGTGGGACTTCGCCGCGGGCTGGCTCGTGGCCCGCGAGGCCGGGGCCGTCGTCACCGACTTCGCCGGGGGACCGGCCGGCCCGCACGGTCTCGTGGCGGCCGGTGCCGGCCTGCACCCGGTCCTGCTGGAGGCCCTGGACCTCGGCTGAGGACGTCCCGCCCGCGGCGCGGGGTCCGCGCAACGACGAAGAGCCTGACCCTCCGGTGGAGGGTCAGGCTCTTCGTCGTGTTGGGTCGTGCTCGGGTCCTGCTGGGTCGGGTCAGGCCGTCGCGCACTCCGCGCCGACCCGGGTGAGGTCGACGAGGAGGCCGGGGCGTCGGTCGGCCAGGTAGGCGACCGTGTCGGGCAGCGCCACGTCCTGCGCGGCGGCGAGGTCCACGAGGGCCTCGAGGTCGTCCAGGAGGGCCTGGGCGAGGTCGTCGTCGCCGGCTGCGGCGGCGGAGTCGATCGTGGCGCGGGTGCGCTGGACGCGGTCGGACAGTTCGGCCACGAACGTGGGCGACGTCTGGGTCGTGCGGGGTTCCGGCACGGGCACGGCACCTCCCTTGCGGGCTGTCGGGAGCTCCTCCTGGCGGCGTGGGTCGTCCCGCGCTGGAGACGGGGGACGAGCTGCCGGATCGGCGGGGACGCGAGAAGACTACGTCCCCCGCGGCCGGGGGCCAACTCCTCCCGTGTCGGGTGTGGACGGTCAAATGCGTTGCGTGAGCGTCGATGTGCCGTACGGGGCACGAGCGCCGTCGTGGGGGTGGACGGGCGTGCGCGCACCGGGCGACCCGCCCCGGTTCGAACGCGCGCGGCGCGTAGGTCATGATGCGTGCTCGCTCGTGCGCAGCGCGGGCGAGGACCAGGGTGGGGAACGGGCAACGCCGGGCATGGATCGGGCGGTCGGGGCGTTGACCTCGCCGCACCGGGACGACCGGTGGATGCACGACGAGACGGCATGGAGTGTGAGGCGAGGTCATGGCGACCGACTACGACGCACCGCGCAAGAACGACGACGAGCTGAACGAGGACTCCATCGAGGAGCTCAAGGCGCGTCGCACCGACAAGAGCTCGGGCGCCGTCGACGAGGACGAGACGGAGGCGGCCGAGGGGTTCGAGCTCCCCGGTGCGGACCTGTCGAACGAGGAGCTGTCGGTGCGGGTGCTCCCGCGTCAGCAGGACGAGTTCACGTGCACCAGCTGCTTCCTGGTGGTGCACCGCAGCCAGCTGCACGACTCCGGCGACGGGCGCATCATCTGCAACGACTGCGCCGCCTGATCTCGGCGGCCAGCCGCTGCGGGCGCCTGGTCGAGACCAACCAGTAGGGGGTGGGGTCGGCCGGGTCGTCCAGGTGGATCCGCACGGCGGGCCGGATCCACGAACGGATCGCGAGGTGGGCCCGGGCGTCGAGCCCGGGCCCCAGTGCGGCCCGGCGCTCGGGGCCGGCGATCACGTCGACCCCGCTGACCACGTCCAGCGGCAGCCGGGCCCGGCCGACGCGGAACTCGGTGCCGGTCAGCTCCGTGGTCCACGTCAGGCTCAGCAGGACGCCCACCGCCAGGAGCGCCCCGGCGCCCGCGCCGACCCAGGCTCCGGCCGGTCCCCAGATCGGCAGCGCCGCGAGCGCCCCGCCGATCGGAGCCGGCAACCACGACAACCACGTGGTGATCGCGGGCCACCAGCGTTCGCGGCCGTCCCACACCTGCTCGGGACCCGGTTCGGAACGAGGGGGTCGAGTCACGCTCTGCACCCGCTCAGGGTCGCACGGGTGGGCACCGGGGTAGGGTCGAGCCCCGTGACGGAACTGCCCCCGCCGACGGCGACCCTGCCGGTCGAGACGGTGCTCTCGGTGCCCGAGGCCCTGCCCACCTACGCCCACCCCGGCGACGCGGGGGCCGATCTGACGACCCGTGTCGACGTGGTCGTCGGTCCGGGGGAGCGCGTCAACGTCCCCACGGGGGTCTCCATCGCCCTGCCGGAGGGCTACGCGGCGTTCGTCGTGCCCCGCTCGGGGTTGGCCGCCCGCCGCGGGCTGACGACGCTGAACGCCCCCGGGACGGTCGACGCCGGGTACCGCGGGGAGATCCGCGTCACGCTGCACAACACCGACCTGCACGAGGCCGTCGACCTGAAGGCCGGGGACCGCATCGCCCAGCTCGTCGTCCAGCGCGTGGAGCGGGTCCGGTTCGTGCCCGTCCAGGAGCTGCCCGGGTCCGTGCGTGGAGCCGGCGGCCACGGGTCGACCGGTGGCAGCGGTGCCCTGCACCCGGCCCCCCAGCCCCAGACCCCCGCCCAGACCTCCGCACAGACCGTCGAGGAGCGACCGTGAGCCTGTTCCGCCGCCGCAAGGTCGCCGAGAGCGCCGAACCCGCCGAGGACGCCACGGGGGGTGTCACGGGCGGTTCGGAGTCGGTCACCACGGCCGAGTCCGGCGCCGAACCCGCCACCGCCGCCCACGGCGTGGTCGACGACCCCGAGGCCCGCGCGGCCGCCGAGGCCGTCTCCGAGGCCGTCTCCGGGACCTCCGGGAACCCCGCGGACCCCGCCGTCGAGGAGTCCGACCCCTTCGACCGCTCGCAGGGCCCGTGGGACGTCTCCGAGGTCGGCGAGGACGAGGGGCGCCTGGCGCTCGGCGGTCTGCAGCTGGTGGGCCGCGAGGGCATGGAGCTGCGGTTCGAGGTCGAGGAGGCCGGGGGCCGGGTCATCGCCGTCACCGTCGGCCTGAACGGCTCCACCGTCCAGCTGCAGGCGTTCGCCGCGCCCCGCACCGCGGGCGTCTGGGACGAGATCCGCCACGAGATCGCCGAGGCCGTGGTCGCCCAGGGCGGCTCCGCCGACGTCCAGGACGGGGCGCTGGGCCGCGAGCTGCTGTGCCGCCTGCCCGTGCGCACCGAGGACGGGCGCACGGCCCACCAGCCGACCCGGTTCGCCGGCGTCGACGGGCCGCGCTGGTTCCTGCGGGCCGTCTTCGCCGGGCCCGCCGCCCACGACCCGGCGGCCGCGGCCGAGCTCGAGTCCGTCGTGCGCGACACGGTCGTGGTGCGCGGCAGCGAGGCCATGGCCCCGCGCGAGCTCATCCCCCTCGAGCTGCCGCAGCAGCCCGACCAGGCCCAGCCCGCCCCGGCCGCCGACGCGGCGGAGGGCGCGGCGGACGGCGGCGGGCGCGAGGAGCTCAAGCCCTTCGAGCGCGGACCCGAGATCACCGAGGTGCGCTGAGCCCGGCGGCGTCCCGCGACAGCGTCGGGACGCCGCCGGGAACATCCGCGCACCGGGTGACGTTGGACTCTCGTCCACCTCTGGAGGGCCTACTGTGGTTGCCGTGTCGAAGTCCTCGGTGCTGAGCACGCCGCTGTGGCGGCGCGCGCTCGCACGTTTCACCGCCTCGGAGTCCGACCTCGCCGCCGAGGAGGCGCAGGAGGACGCCGTGCGCAACGGCGGGACCCCCTGCGACCAGATCCCCGACCGGACGAAGGCCTGCGTCTGCGGGACCCTGCGCTCGGTCACCCTGCGCCCCCGCGGCGGGGTCCCCGCGCTCGAGGCCGAGCTGTTCGACGGGTCCGGCTCGGTCCAGCTCGTCTGGCTGGGCCGGCGCAAGATCGCCGGCGTCGAGCCCGGTCGCCGCGTCAAGGCCCGGGGCCTGGTCGCGTGCGACGACGGCCAGCGGGTCATCTTCAACCCCGTCTACGAGCTCGTCTGCCCCGAGAAGGTCTAGTCCCGTCGTGAACGACCCGCAGACGGTCGAGGAACTCGTCCGCCACCGGCTGTCGGCCGCCCTCGGGGGCTGGCGCGGCCTGGTGGACTCGGCCGTCGCCCCGCTGGCGTTCCTCGTCGGCTGGCTCACGACCCGCGACCTGATGGTCTCCGTCGGGGCCTCCCTCGCCGTGATGCTCGTCGCCCTCGTCGTGCGCGTCGCCCGCCGCGAGACCCTGCAGTTCGCCCTCGGGGGCATCCTCGTCACCGCGGTCGCGGCGTTCATCGCCTCGCGCACCGGCCGGGCCCAGGACGTGTTCCTGCCCGGCATCCTGCTCAACCTCGCCCTGGCGGTCGTCTTCGCCGTCTCGATGGTCAGCCGGTGGCCCGTCGTCGGGTTCCTGGTCGGGGCCGTCACCGAGGAACCCACCGCCTGGCGCCGCGACCGCGGCGTCGTCTCGTTGTGCCAGAAGCTCACGGGTCTGCTGCTGGCGGGGTACCTGGTCCGCGCCGGCGTGCAACTGCCCCTCTACCTCGCGGGCCACACCACGGCGCTGGCCGTGACGAAGCTCGTCCTCGGCTGGCCCCTGCTGCTGCTGGGCATCGCGATCGCGGGCGTCATGCTGCTGCGCGGGCGCACACCCCTGCAGGCGGTCCACGCCGAGGCCGAGGACCCGCTGCCCGAGGGCTGAACCGTGCCGGGGCCGGGTCACTTCGACGCCCACGCCGCCGCGTACGACCGGGGCCGCCCGCCCTACCCGCCGGCCCTGTGGGAGCGGCTGCGCCCCCTGGTGCGTCGCGGGACCCGCGTCGTCGACCTGGGCGCCGGCACCGGGCTGGCCACGGGCCCCCTGCTGGCCGCCGGGGCCGCCGTGACCGCTGTCGAACCCGGCCCGGCGCTCGCGGACCTGCTGCGGGCCCGGTTCCCGACCGCGACGGTGCTGCGGGCGACGGCGGAGACCGCCGACCTGCCCGAGGGCGGGTTCGACCTGGCCGTCGCCGCCACCGCGGTGCACTGGTTCGACCTCGACGCGGTGCTGCCCCGGCTGCACCGGGCCCTGGTGGCCGGTGGGTGCTTCGCGGTGTGGCGCACCGCCTTCGGCGACCCGGGCGTGCCCCTCAGCCCGTTCCGCCGGCGGGTGGCCGAGATCACCGCGGCGCGCTCGGCCCCGCCCCGGCCGGGTCCGGGCGAGCTCGACACCGGGCAGTGGGCGGCGCGCCTGACCTGCGGGGGCTGGTTCACGGTCCGCGCCGTCGAGGAGTTCGCGTGGTCGGTCGAGCTGGGGACCGAGCAGGTGCGGGACCTGTTCACGACGTTCAGCGACTGGTCCGCGCACGAGGTCGCGCTCGCCGCCGACGCGGTGCGCGACCTCGGCGGGTCGGTCACCGAGCACTACCGCACACCCCTCGTGCTGCTGGATCGGTGAGGCTCACCTTCCTGCGGGTGCTAGGTTCCTGCGGTGCCGAAGAAGAAGGTCCTGTGGCCCAAGTCGAAGTGCTGCGAGTCGAAGGACAAGTGCAAGCGCTGCCCGCTGCGGATGCTCAAGGAAGGCACGATGCCCGAGGGCTGGACCGTCAAGAAGCGGCGCCTGGTCAAGGTCGAGGACTGAGCCCTCAGCGCCGGCGGGCCAGGACGTCGTTGACGACGTGGCCGAGGTCCAGCCCGCGCCGCTCGAACCGCGTGACGGGCCGCCACGACGGTCGCGACCGGTCCGGGTCGAGGGTGAACGCCGGGTCCGCGCCGATGACCTCCACCATCTGCTCGGCGTAGGGCTCCCAGTCGGTCGCGCAGTGCAGCGTCCCGCCCGCGACCAGCCGGTCGGCCACCAGCGCCACGAACGCCGGGTTGACCAGCCGGCGCTTGTGGTGGCGGGCCTTCGGCCACGGGTCGGGGAAGTAGACGCGCACCCCCGCCAGGGTCGCGGGGCGCACGCGCTCGGTGAGGTACGCCCGGCCGTCGGCCTCCAGCAGTCGGACGTTCGTCAGCCCGCGCTCGACGATCCCCTGCAGGAGCGCCCCGATGCCGGGGGTGTGCACCTCGGCCGCCAGGACGTTCACGTCCGGCGCCGCCTGGGCCATCTCCAGCGTCGCGTCGCCCATCCCGGACCCGATCTCCAGGACGACGGGGTTGTCGTCGCCGAACAGCGCCCGCGGGTCCAGGTCGGTGTCGGGGCGGACCTCGAAGCGCCCCAGGTGCTCGGCCAGCGCCTCCTGCCGGACCACGCCCATCCGTCCGCGGCGGAGCTTGAAGGACTGCACGGGGGGACCGGGGGGCACGGGCGAGGGGCTCACCCGCTCATTCTCCGGCACCGTTCAAGGGAACCCGTCCGGGTGCCGATGGGGGAGCACTCACCCGTTCGGCGCAAGGAGACGACCGTGCTGCGACCCGTCACCGCCCTGGTCCTGCTGGCCACCCTCGGCGTGCCGCTGCTGCAGCACCACCACGACCAGCAGCAGGGCCGACCGCAGGACCGTCCGTCCGCCCCGACCACCCACGCGTCGGCGCGCTTCGAGCACCCGGTGCTGCGTCCCGCCGTGCCGACGCCGGACCCGACCCGGGGACCGACCGACCCCGGCACGGGAACGCTCGGACCCGGCGACGTCGTCCTGCCCGACCCGGTGCTCACGCCGATCCCGACGCACGCGCCCCGCGCGGTCATCCGCCCGCTCTGACCCCGGGTTCACGCGCCCGGGGCCCCGACGTACCGCGCCAGGTGCTCACCGGTGAGCGTCGAGCGGGCCGCCACCAGGTCGGCGGGGGTCCCCTCGAACACGACCCGGCCACCGTCGTGCCCGGCGCCGGGCCCGAGGTCGACGACCCAGTCGGCGTGGGCCACCACGGCCTGGTGGTGCTCGATGACCACGACGGAGCGGCCGGAGTCCACGAGCCGGTCCAGCAGCCCGAGCAGCTGCTCGACGTCGGCCAGGTGCAGACCCGCCGTGGGTTCGTCCAGGACCAGGATCCCGCCCTGCTCGCCCAGGTGGGTGGCCAGCTTCAGCCGCTGGCGTTCGCCGCCGGACAACGTCGTCAGGGGCTGGCCGAGGGTCAGGTACCCCAGGCCCACGTCGGCGAGGCGGGCCAGGACGGCCTGCGCGGCCGGCGTCCTGGCCTCGCCGGCGCCGAAGTGGGCGAGGGCCTGCGTCACGGGCAGCGCGAGGACCTCGGCGATGTTCAGCCCGCCCAGCCGGTGCTCCAGCACGGAGGCCTGGAACCGGCGACCCTCGCAGTCCTCGCACGTCGTCGCGACCCCGGCCACGACGGCGAGGTCGGTGTAGACCACCCCGTTGCCGCCGCAGGTGGGACAGGCCCCCTCGGAGTTCGCGCTGAACAGCGCGGGTTTGACCCCGTTGACCTTCGCGAACTGCTTGCGGACCGGTTCGAGCAGCCCCGTGTACGTCGCGGGGTTGCTGCGCCGTGACCCGCGGACGGGGGTCTGGTCGACGGTGACGACCCCTTCACGCGGGGACACCGCGCCGTGGACGAGGGAACTCTTGCCCGAACCGGCCACCCCCGTGACGACGACGAGGACGCCGAGGGGCACGTCGACGTCGACGTCGCGCAGGTTGTTCGCCGAGGCGCCCCGGACCTCCAGCGTCCCCGTCGAGGTCCGGACGGCCGTCTTGAGCGCCGCGCGGTCGTCGAGGTGGCGACCCGTGACGGTGCCCGAGGCGCGCAGCCCCTCGACGGTCCCCTCGTAGCAGACCCGCCCGCCGGCCGGCCCGGCTCCGGGCCCGAGGTCCACGACGTGGTCGGCGACGGCGATGGCCTCGGGTTTGTGCTCGACGACGAGCACGGTGTTCCCCTTGTCCCGCAACCGCAGCAGCAGGTCGTTCATGCGCTGGACGTCGTGCGGGTGCAGGCCCGTGGTGGGTTCGTCGAAGACGTACGTCGTGTCCGTCAGCGCCGAGCCGAGGTGGCGGATCATCTTGACCCGTTGCGCCTCACCGCCGGACAGGGTCCCGGAGGCGCGTTCCAGCGACAGGTACCCCAGCCCGATCTCCACGAAGGAGTCCAGCACCCCGCGCAGGTTCTGCAGCAGGGGCGCCACGCCGGGCTCGGGGATCCCGGCGATCCAGCCGGCGAGGTCGGAGACCTGCATCCGGCAGGCGTCGGCGATGCTCACCCCGGCGATCCGGCAGTTCCGCGCGCCCTCGGCCAGCCGGGTGCCGTCGCAGTCGGGGCAGGCCGTGAACGTCGCGACGCGCTCGACGAAGGCCCGCACGTGCGGTTGCAGGGAGTCGACGTCCTTGGACAGCATCGACTTCCGGATCTTCGGGACCAGGCCCTCGTAGGTGACGTTGATGCCGTCGACCTTCAGGCGCACCGGCTCGGCGTGCAGGAACGCCTCGAGCTCCTGCGCCGTGAAGTCCGCGATCGGCGTGTCGGCCGAGAAGAACCCGCAGCCGTTGTAGATGCGCCCGTACCAGCCGTCCACCGAGTACCCGGGGACCTTGATGGCCCCCTCGTTGATCGACCTGGAGGCGTCGTACAGCTCGTCGAGGTTCACGTCGTCCACCGATCCCCGGCCCTCGCAGCGCGGGCACATCCCCCCGGTGCGCGAGAAGTCCGCGACGACCTCCTTGCGGCCGGCGCCCTTGGCGACCGTCACCGACCCCCGGGCCGAGACGGAGGCGACGTTGAACGAGAACGCCCCCGGCCCCCCGATGGACGGTCGCCCGAGCCGGCTGAACAGGATGCGCAGCAGGGCGTTGGCGTCCGTCGCCGTCCCCACGGTGGAGCGGGTGTCCCCGCCCATCCGCTGCTGGTCGACGACGATGGCCGTCGTCAGCCCGTCGAGGACGTCGACGTCGGGCCGGGCCAGCGGGGGCATGAACCCCTGGACGAACGTCGAGTACGTCTCGTTGATCATCCGCTGCGACTCCGCGGCGATCGTGGCGAACACCAGCGAGCTCTTGCCCGACCCGGAGACGCCCGTGAAGACCGTCAGCCGCCGCTTGGGCAGGTCGACGCTGACGTCGTCGAGGTTGTTCTCCCGCGCGCCGTGCACGCGGATGAGGTGGTGGGCGTCGGCGGGGTGGACGTCGGCGGGGTCCCGGCGTGGGGTCGCGGCCATGACCCGATCCTGCCAGCGGGCACCGCGGCCGTCAGGGGGCTCCGAGGATCGACCTCAGCTCCGCCTCGGCGTCCGGCACGGACAGGAACAGCAGGTGGTCGCCGGGTTCGAGGACGTCGTCCGGGCTCGGCGGCAGGGGCCGCTCGTTGCGGACGATGGCGACCAGGACGGTGTCCTCGGGCAGCCTGACCTCGGCGACGGTGCGGCCCAGCACGGGGCTGCCGTCCTCCAGGGTGTACTCCGACATCGACGCCTGGCCCTGCTGGAACGTGAACAGGCGCACGAGCTCGCCGACGGAGACGGCCTCCTCGACGAGGGCGGTCATGAGCCGGGGGGTCGAGACGGCCACGTCCACGCCCCAGGCCTCGTCGAACAGCCACTCGTTCTTCGGGTTGTTGACGCGGGCCACGGTGCGCGGGACGCCGTACTCGGTCTTGGCCAGCAGCGAGACGACCAGGTTGGCCTTGTCGTCGCCCGTGGCGGCCACGACGACGTCGCAGTCGGCGAGCTCGGCCTCGTCGAGGCTGACGATCTCGCAGGCGTCGGCGAGCAGCCACTGCGCGTCCGGGACGCTGGTGATCTTCATGGCGGCGGGGCTGCGGTCGATGAGCAGCACCCGGTGGCCGTTGCCGAGCAGTTCCCGGGCGATGGAGCGCCCGACGATGCCGGCGCCGGCGATGACGACGCGCATCAGGCTCCCTCCTCCGGCGCGGCGGCCAGCACGGCCGCGGCCGCGGCGAGGCGCTCGTCGGCCACGACCACGTGCACGATGTCGTCCTCCTGGTAGGCCATGCCCTTGGCCGGCACCAGACCCTGCCCCAGCCGCGTCACGTACGCGACGCGCACGCCCGCGGCGGCCTCCAGCGCCGACAGGGGCCGGCCCACCCACGCCTCGTGGACCGGGACCTCGACGAGCACGACGCGCCCGGAGGCGTCGCGGAACTCGCTGACGGCGCCCTCGGGCACGAGCCGGCGCAGGACCTGGTCCGCCGTCCAGCGGACCGTGGCGATCGTGGGGATGCCCAGGCGCTCGTAGACCTCGGCCCGGCCCGGGTCGTAGATGCGGGCCACGACGTTCTCGACGTCGAACTTCTCGCGCGCCACGCGGGCGGCGAGGATGTTGGAGTTGTCCCCGGAAGAGACCGCGGCGAACGCGTGGGCCTCGTGGATCCCGGCCTCGACGAGGGTGTCGTGGTCGAAGCCGACCCCGGTGACGCGCCGGCCCGCGAAGGCCGGGCCCAGGCGGCGGAAGGCGTCGGCGTTCTGGTCGACGACCGCGACGCTGTGACCCCGCTGCTCGACGGTGAGGGCCAGGCTCGAACCGACCCGGCCGCAGCCCATGATCACGAAGTGCACGTCCCGAACGCTACCGCCTGCTCCTGCGTCCGGCACGCACCCGGCGCGGATGCACCTACCATCGTGAGACGTGCCCTCTGTGACCGAAGCGGTCAAGCGCGTCCTGGTGGGACGGCCGTTCCGCAGCGAACGCCTGTCCGAGACGCTGCTGCCCAAGCGCATCGCGCTGCCCGTCTTCGCCTCCGACGCCCTCAGCTCGGTCGCCTACGCCCCCGACGAGATCTTCCTGACCCTGTCGATCGCGGGGATCGCGGCCTACGCGTTCTCGCCGTGGATCGTCGCCGCGGTCGTGCTGGTCATGTTCGTCGTGGTCGCCTCCTACCGGCAGAACGTGCACGCCTACCCCTCCGGGGGCGGGGACTACGAGGTCGCGACGGTCAACCTGGGCCCCAACGCCGGTCTGACGGTCGGCAGCGCGCTGCTCGTCGACTACGTGCTGACCGTCGCCGTCTCGATCTCCTCGGGTGCGCAGTACGCGGCGGCCGCGATCCCGGTCCTGCGCGGGCACGAGGCCCTGTTCGCGGTCGGGCTCGTCCTGCTGCTGATGACGGCCAACCTGCGCGGGCTGCGCGAGAGCGGCGCGGCGTTCGCCGTGCCCACGTACATCTTCATGTTCTCGATCCTGGGGATGGCGGTCTACGGGTTCGTGCGCCTGCTGCTGGGGGACCTGCCCGACGCCCCGAGCGGGGACCTCACCCTGACCGCCGAGCACGACATCTCCGGCGGCCTGACCAGCCTGGCGGGGGCCTTCCTCGTCCTGCGCGCCTTCTCCTCCGGCGCTGCGGCCCTGACGGGGGTGGAGGCCATCAGCAACGGCGTGCCGGCCTTCCGCAAGCCCAAGAGCAAGAACGCCGCCACGACGCTGCTGCTGCTGGGCCTGACGAGCGTCACCATGCTCGTGGGCATCGTGACCCTGGCCCGCGCCACCCACGTCCGCTTCGCCGAGGACCCCGCGCGGCAGCTGCTGCGCGACGGGGTGCCCGTGGGCGACTCCTACGTCCAGGACCCGATCATCGGCCAGCTCGCCGCGACCGTCTTCGACCACCTCCCGGTGGCCTTCTACGTTGTCACGGCCGCCACCGGCGTCATCCTGGTCCTGGCCGCCAACACCGCCTTCAACGGCTTCCCGGTGCTCGGCTCGATCCTGGCCCGCGACGGCTTCCTGCCCAAGCAGCTGCACACCCGCGGGGACCGGCTGGCGTTCTCCAACGGCATCATCGCGCTGGCGGTGGCGGCCATCGTCCTCATCGTCGCCTACGACGCCGAGGTCACCCGGCTCATCCAGCTCTACATCGTCGGCGTCTTCGTGTCGTTCACCATGAGCCAGACCGGCATGATCCGGCACTGGACGCGGCACCTGCGCACCGAGACCGACCCGGCCAAGCGCGCGGCCATGCGCCGCTCGCGGGTCATCAACAGCATCGGCCTGGGGCTGACCGGCCTGGTCCTGGTCATCGTCCTGCTGACGAAGTTCACCCAGGGCGCCTACATCGCGATCCTGGCCATGGTCGTCGTCTTCGTGAACATGAAGCTCATCCGCCGCCACTACACGAACGTGGCGCGCGAGATCGAGATCCCCGCCGAGCGGCAGGCCAAGGCGCTGCCCACCGGGGTGCGCGGCATCGTGCTCGTCTCCAAGATCCACAAGCCGACGATGCGGGCCCTGGCCTACGCCCGCGCCGCCAAGCTCACCGACCTGCAGGCCGTGACGGTCGCGGTCGAGCCGGAGGAGTCCGCCGCGCTGCAGCAGCGGTGGGAGGCCCTGGGCGTGCCCGTCCCGCTGACCGTCCTGGACTCCCCGTACCGCGACGTCACCAAACCCGTCCTGGAGTTCGTGCGGTCGATGCGCCAGCGCTACCCCCGCGACCTCGTCATCGTCTACGTCCCCGAGTACGTCGTCGGGCACTGGTGGGAGACGTTCCTGCACAACCAGTCCGCCCTGCGGCTGCGTGCCCGCCTGCGCTACCAGCCGGGGGTCATGGTCGCCAGCGTGCCCTGGCAGCTCAGCAGCTCCGCCGGGCTGGAGGACCGCGTCGAGCGCTCCGCCCCCGGCACCGTCCGCCGCGGCGCCTTCGGGCCCGGTCCCGTCCAGCCGCCCACCCGATCCCAGGAGCAACCGTGAGTCCCGCCCCCACCCGCCGGCGCCGCACCCGCCCGGCCCGCCCCGCCGGACCCGACGCCCGCGGCACCGAGATCGAGGTCGAGGTCGGGCCCGTCGCCCACGGCGGGCACTGCGTGGCCCGTCACGAGGGCCGGGTCGTCTTCGTCCGGCACGCCCTGCCCGGCGAGCGGGTCGTCGCCCGCGTCACCGAGGGCGCCGAGGGCGCGAAGTTCTGGCGGGCCGACGCCGTCCGGGTCCTGCGGGCCGACGCAGCCCGCGTCGAGCCGCCGTGCCCCGTCGCCGGCCCCGGGCTGTGCGGCGGCTGCGACTTCCAGCACGCCACCCCCGCCAGGCAGCGCGAGCTGAAGGCCGCCGTGGTCGCCGAGCAGTTCCGCCGGCTGGCCTCCCTGGACGTCGACGTGAGCGTCGAGGAGGCCCCCGGCGGCGGCGAGGAGCCCGGGGACGGCCTGCGCTGGCGCACCCGCACCCAGTTCGCCGTCGACGCCGAGGGCCGCACCGGGTTGCGCGCGCACCGCTCGCACGCCGTGGTCGCGCTGCAGGACTGCCCCATCAGCACCCGCGCCGTCGTCGGCTCCGGCGTCCTGGCCCAGCGCTTCGGCAACGTCGAGACCGTGGAGGTCGCCGCCGGGTCCGACGGCGCCGCCCCGCTGGTGGTCGCCACGCCGGTGGTCGGCACCCACGCGCACCTGCCCAAGCTGGCCGCCGCCTCGGTCGCGGTGCGCACCCCGGAGGGGCTGCACCGCGTCTCCGGGCGCACGTGGGTGGGGGAGCGGATCGGCGTGCGGGGCCGCGAGCACGACTTCCGCGTCAGCGGCGCCGGCTTCTGGCAGGTCCACCCCGCCGCGCCCGCCCTGCTGGGCGAGGCCGTCCTCGCCGCGCTGGAACCGCGGGCCGGTGAGCGCGCCCTCGACCTCTACTCCGGCGTCGGCCTGTTCACCGCGCTGCTGGCCGACGCCGTCGGCGCCGAGGGCCACGTGCTGGCCGTCGAGGGGTCCGAGCGGGCCGTGCGCGACGCGCGCAAGTCCCTGCACGCCCTCGAGCAGGTCGAGCTGTGGGCCGGGGCCGTCGAGGAGGCCCTCACCGACGACGAGCTCGTGCGGCGGGGGGCCGACGTGGTCGTCCTCGACCCGCCCCGCTCCGGCGCCGGCCGCGACACCGTGGCCGCGATCGCGGGGCTGGCCCCCCGGGCCGTCGCCTACGTCGCCTGCGACCCCGCCGCCCTGGCCCGCGACACCGCCTTCCTGGCCGGGCACGGGTACGTCCTGGACGGCCTGCGGGCCTTCGACCTGTTCCCCATGACCCACCACGTGGAGTGCGTCGCGCGGTTCGTCCGCGCCGCGACGGTCCCCACCCCGCCGCAGGCCTGACCCGCGCCGGGGCGGGCGGGGTCAGCCCCCCGTGGCGGGTCCGCGCTCCTCAGCGGGGGAGCGCAGGCCGGACAGACCGGACAGGACCGAGGCCAGGACGACGGCGGGAGGGGTCCGCGCCTCGGTCAGGTCGACGACCTCCCGCTCGTCCCAGGCCGGGACGGGTTCGCGGGTGGAGTGCCGGGGGACGTAGCGCGCCGGACGCGACGTGGGCAGGGACACGGTCTCCTCCTGGGGTCTGGTGCGGGGGTCTGGTGCGGGGGTCTGGTGCGGGGTCTGGTGCGGGGTCTGGTGCGGGGTCAGCCGAGCCGGCCGGAGCTGGACAGCCACAGGACCACGAGCAGGGTCAGGACGACCGACGCCGCGGCACCGGCCCCGCCGACCAGCGCCAGCCCCGCGACGTCGATGCGCGAGCACACCGCGCGCACGGCCTCGCGGACCCGGGTGCGCACGTCGACCGCGGGCTGGTCCGGGATGGCCCGCAGCCCCGCCAGGACCGAGGCGAGGACGACGCCGGACTCGGCGTCCCCCAGCTCCACGGCCCGGGGCACGCGACGGGCCGGCAGCGTCCGCGGCGCGGCGCGGTGCTGGGCGCGGCGCACCGACGGGACGGCCGGGCGGGCGGTGGGCTTCGCCGCGGTCTTCGCGGACGTCGTCGCGCGGGGCGTCGCGCGGGGCGTCGCGGTGGTCGACACGGGGTTCATCGGGCTGGCTCCAGGGCGTCGGACGGGCGGCGTGCGGGTGCTGCCTCCACTGTGCTGACCGAGCGTGATCCGACTCAAGCCGTGCGTAGTGCAACCGAGTGCACCCGTCCGGGTGGTCCGTCGCTGTGCGGGGTCGTCCGGGGCCCTCCCGGACGGTCCCGGGGCCTCGGGGGATCATCGGGGGGTGAGCGACAGCCCGACCGGTCCGGGACCGCGGCGGTTCCCCCGCAGCGTCTACGGCACCGGCACCGAGCCCGACCCGCGGTTCTCCCTGGCCAACGAACGCACCTTCCTGGCCTGGATCCGCACGTCCCTGGCGCTGCTCGCGGCGGGGGTGGCCCTCGAGGGCCTCGACCTGGCCCTGCAGCCCGGGCTGCGGCTGGCCGCCTCGGTCGTCCTGGTCCTGCTGGGGGTCCTGGCCCCCGTGCAGGCCTGGCGGGGGTGGGCCCGCGACGAGCGGGCGATGCGGCGCGGCGTCCCGCTCGCCTCGCCGACCCTCGCCTCGCCGCTGACGGCCGGGGTGGGGCTGGCGGGTCTGCTCGTCCTGCTCGGCCTGCTGCTGCGGTGAGCCGGTTCGACCCGGGCCTGCAGCCCGAGCGCACGGCCCTGGCGTGGCGACGGACCGCGGTCTCGGTGCTCGTCGGGTCCGCGGCGGGGGGCCGGTTGCTGGCCGGGCAGCTGGGGGCGGGCGCCGTCGTGCTGGGGATCGCCGGGTGCGCCTTCGCGGTGTGGCTGCACGCCGCGGCCGGTGCCCGGGCCCGCCGGACGTCCCGGGCGCTGGCGCGCGACGGCCACCTCGGGCGCGGGCCGGACGGCCGGGTCCTGGCGCTCACGTGCGCCTTCAGCGTCCTCGTGGGCGCGTTCGCCGTGTCGGTCGTCCTCGGCCACGGCCTCAGTGGTATCTTGACGTCGAGATAAATGGTCGGGGGTCCTCCCGACCCCGCGAGCGTCACGGCCCGGCCCGGTGGGACGATCGAGCACGGTACGGACGGCACGACCACGCCAATGACGACGGAAGAGAAGTGAGGAGCTCCCGGTGAGCAGCCACAACAGCTTCGAAGCCAAGGCTACCCTAACGGTTGGGGGGACGGACTACACGATCTTCCGTCTCGACAAGGTCGAGGGTGCGGCGAAGCTGCCGTTCAGCCTCAAGGTCCTCCTGGAGAACCTGCTGCGCACCGAGGACGGCGCCAACATCACGGCCGACCACATCCGCGCCCTCGGTGGCTGGGACCCGTCCGCGCAGCCGGACACGGAGATCCAGTTCACGCCGGCCCGCGTGATCATGCAGGACTTCACCGGCGTCCCCTGCATCGTCGACCTCGCCACCATGCGCGAGGCCGTCGCCGACCTCGGCGGGGACCCGACCAGGGTCAACCCGCTGTCGCCGGCCGAGCTGGTCATCGACCACTCCGTCATCTCCGACGTCTTCGGCCGCCCCGACGCCTTCGAGCAGAACGTCGACCTGGAGTACGGCCGCAACCGCGAGCGCTACCAGTTCCTGCGCTGGGGCCAGACGGCCTTCGACGACTTCAAGGTCGTCCCGCCGGGCACCGGCATCGTGCACCAGGTGAACATCGAGCACCTGGCCCGCGTCGTGTTCCCGCGCCAGGTGGGCTCGGAACTGCAGGCCTACCCCGACACCCTCGTCGGCACGGACTCGCACACCACGATGGTCAACGGCCTCGGCGTGCTCGGCTGGGGCGTCGGCGGCATCGAGGCCGAGGCGGCCATGCTCGGCCAGCCCGTCTCGATGCTCATCCCGCGCGTCGTCGGCTTCAAGCTGTCCGGGCAGATCCCGGCCGGCGCGACCGCCACCGACGTCGTCCTCACCATCACCGAGATGCTGCGCAAGCACGGCGTCGTCGGCAAGTTCGTCGAGTTCTACGGCGCGGGCGTGGCCTCGGTGCCGCTGGCCAACCGCGCCACCATCGGCAACATGAGCCCGGAGTTCGGCTCCACCGCGGCGATCTTCCCGATCGACGACGTGACCCTGGACTACCTGCGCCTGACCGGTCGCAGCGACGAGCAGGTCGCCCTCGTCGAGGCCTACACCAAGGAACAGGGCCTGTGGCACGACCCGTCGGTCGAGGCCGCCTACTCCGAGTACCTCGAGCTGGACCTGTCGACCGTCGTGCCGAGCATCGCCGGCCCGAAGCGCCCGCAGGACCGCATCGTGCTGACCGAGGCCAAGGAGGCGTTCCGCGCCGCCCTGGGCGACTACGTCACCGACGAGGCCCCGGCCACCGGGAACGTCGCCTCCAGCGCCCACAGCGACGCGGTCGACGCCGTCGCCGGCTCCTCCCAGGACGAGGCCAGCGCCGAGAGCTTCCCGGCGTCCGACGCCCCCTCGGCCTCGAGCACCGACGAGCGCGACGAACCCGCCGCCCCCGGTCACGCCCAGGGCCGCCCCTCGAAGAAGGTCGCGGTCACCATGGCCGACGGCACGCAGACCGAGATCGACCACGGCGCCGTCGCGATCGCCTCGATCACCAGCTGCACCAACACCTCCAACCCCTCGGTCATGGTCGCCGCCGCGCTGCTGGCCAAGAACGCCGTGGAGAAGGGCCTGACCCGCAAGCCGTGGGTCAAGACCTCCCTCGCGCCCGGGTCGAAGGTCGTCACCGACTACTACGACAAGGCCGGCCTCACGCCGTACCTGGAGAAGCTCGGCTTCCACCTCGTCGGCTACGGCTGCGTGACCTGCATCGGGAACTCCGGTCCGCTGCCCGAGGAGGTCTCCGCGGCCATCCAGGAGAACGACCTCGCCGTCACCGCGGTCCTGTCGGGCAACCGCAACTTCGAGGGCCGCATCAACCCCGACGTCAAGATGAACTACCTGGCCTCCCCGCCGCTGGTCATCGCCTACGCCCTCGCCGGCACGATGGACTGGGACGTGGAGAACGACCCCATCGGCCAGGACGAGTCCGGCACCGACGTGTACCTGAAGGACATCTGGCCCGACGCGGCCGAGGTCGAGCGGGTCATCGGCGAGGCCATCAGCAAGGACATGTTCGTCAAGGACTACGCCGACGTGTTCGCCGGTGACGAGCGCTGGCAGGGTCTGCCGACCCCCGAGGGCAGCACCTTCGCCTGGGACGCCGAGTCCACCTACGTCCGCAAGCCCCCGTACTTCGAGGGCATGCAGGCCGAGCCCGCGCCCGTCACCGACATCTCCGGCGCGCGTGTGCTGTTGCTGCTGGGCGACTCGGTCACCACCGACCACATCTCCCCGGCCGGTTCCATCAAGCCCGACTCGCCGGCGGGGGTGTACCTGACCGAGCACGGCGTGGACCGCAAGGACTTCAACTCCTACGGCTCGCGCCGCGGCAACCACGAGGTCATGATCCGCGGCACGTTCGCGAACATCCGCCTGCGCAACCAGTTGCTGGACAACGTCTCCGGCGGGTTCACCCGTGACTTCACCAACGGCGGCGAGCAGTCGTCGATCTACGACGCCGCGCAGAACTACGCCGCGGCCGGCACCCCGCTCGTCGTCCTGGGCGGCAAGGAGTACGGCTCGGGCTCCTCGCGCGACTGGGCGGCCAAGGGCACCGCGCTGCTGGGCGTCAAGGCCGTCATCACCGAGAGCTTCGAGCGCATCCACCGCTCGAACCTCATCGGGATGGGCGTCGTGCCGCTGCAGTTCCCGCAGGGGGAGTCGGCGGCGTCGCTGGGGCTGGACGGCACCGAGACGTTCGACATCGCCGGCATCACCGAGCTCAACGAGGGCCGCACTCCGCGGACCGTGAAGGTCACCGCGACCCGCGAGTCCGGCGAGACGGTCGAGTTCGACGCGGTCGTGCGCATCGACACCCCCGGTGAGGCGGACTACTACCGCAACGGCGGGATCCTGCAGTACGTGCTGCGGTCGCTGACCGGCGCCTGATCCACCACGGACGGGCGGTCACCCCCTCGGCGGGGGTGGCCGCGCGTCCGCGCGTCCGGGCCCGGGTGTGGTCTGATCTAGCCGTGCCTGCCACCCCCAGCCCACCACGGTCCGGTCGTCTCGCCCTGCCCCTGGTCGGTGCCGTGCTGGGGGCCGCGCTGTCGTGGGTCTCCTCCCGCGGTCTCATCGACGACAGCTACATCACGCTGGCCTACGCGCGGAACCTCGCCGAGCACGGGCACTGGGGGATGACCCCGGGGATCACCTCGAACGCCGCGACGTCCCCGCTGAACGTCGGCCTGCTGGCCCTGGGGTTCCTCCTCGCCCGCCCGTTCGCGGGGGTGGACGGGGAACTGGCGCTGGGGGTCGTCACGACGCTGCTCGTCGCCGTCGCCGCCGGGTGCGCCGGGTACGTCACGCGCCGGGCGGCGATCTCACCGGCGTGGGCCGTGGCCGGGCTGGTCGTCGTCCTCGCCAACCCCCTGCTGGTCTCGGCGCTCGGGCTCGAGGTGGTGCTGCTGTTCACCGCGATGACGGCCCTGCTGGCCGCCGGACTGGCCGGGCGCCCCGTGGTGTTCGGCGTCGTCGCGGGCCTGGCGCTGCTGGCCCGGCTGGACACGGTGGTGTTCATCGTCGTGCTCGCCCTGGCCTGCCACGGGGTGCGCCGCCGGTTGCCGTCGGCGGTCCTGGCGTGCTGCGTCGTGGCGCTGCCGTGGTTCGCGGCGAGCTGGTACTGGCTGGGGTCGGCGATCCCGGACACGTTCGTCATCAAGACGAACCAGAAGAACTTCGGGCCCGACCGGACGTACCTGCGCGGTCTGTGGACGCACTACTGGCCGAACACGCCGGTGGCGGTCGGGGTCGGCGTCGCGGGGGCCGCGATCGGGGTGCTCGTCCTCGTGGTGCTCGTCCTGCTGCTCGTGCGCCGGCGCGACGGGGTGCGGGCCGGCCTGATCGGCCTGGGGGTCGCCGGGGCGCTGTACTTCGGCGTCTACTCCGTCCTGGGGGTCCCGCCCTACCAGTGGTACTACGTGCCGCCCGCCGCGGCGCTGTCCTTCGTCGCGGTCCTGGGTCTCGGTGTCCTGCTGCGGGACAGGGGTCGGCGGGTGCTGACCGTGGGGCTGTCCCTGGCCGCGGTCGCCGGTCTGGGGTTCTCGGTCCCGGCCGCGGCGTTCCCGCTGCCGTGGGCCTACCCGCCGGTCTTCGGCAACTTCGCCACCCCGGCCGAGTACCACGCGATCGGCGCGCGGGTGGGCCGCATCGTCGGGGACGAACGCGTCCAGGCTCCCGGGGAGATCGGCGAGCTGGCGTACTCGTGCGACTGCGAGATCGTCGACCAGTTCTCCGACCCCGCCGTGCTGCAACCGCTCATCGACGAGCGCATCGCGAACGCCGACCCGGTGCTCGCCCGGCTCCTGACGTGGAACTACGCCCGCCGCGACCCCGGCCCGGCCCAGCCGACGCCGTGGGTCCTGCGCTGGCGCAGCGCCGCGGTCAAACCTCCGCAGGGCGTGGCGCAGTGGACGACGACGGCCGGGACGTGGCGGACGAAGGACGAGCTGGTCCTGTTCCGCGCGCAGGACGCCACGCCCTGATCACCGCTCGGGGAACGTCACGGTGCGGGGGCCGGTGAACTCCTGCCCGGCGCGCACGAGGGTGCGACCGGCGGGGACGGCCACCTCGACGGTTCCCGGGCGGACCAGCACGCGGATCTCGCCGTCACCGACGGGCACGACCGCCCCGGCCCACTCCAGCTCCCCGAGCTGGGGGTCCACCGTGAACGTCGCCCACCCCGCGGAGGCCGGTCGAACCCCCGTGACGACCTGCGGCAGCAGGCTCGCCGGGCCCGCGGCCCAGGCGTGGCACAGGCTCTTGCCGAACGGCCGGCCGTACATGCTCCACGGGCTGGCGCGGGGGTCGGCGAACTCCTCCCAGAAGCTCGTCGCGCCCGCCTCCAGCATCGCGCCCCAGTGCCGGCGGACCCGGGCCACGGCCTCGGGGCCGTGCCCCACCTCGGCCAGGGCGGCCAGCGCGAACGCGGTGACGAACGGGGTCCGGGTGGCGGGTCCGTCCAGCAGGGTGCGCGCCGCACCCTCGCGTTCGGCGGGACCGCTGACGCCGGACAGGACGGCGAACAGCGTGGCGTGCACCGAGATCCCCGACGGCCCGTCGAGGTGCTCCTTCCACCCCCGGCGCTGCGCGTCCCACGCCCGGGCGCGCAGGGCGGCGGACAGCCGGTCGGCCAGCTCGTCCCAGCGCCCGGCCGCCTCGTGCCCGGCGGCGCGCAGGACGGTCACCGCGCTGCGCAGCGCCCAGAACCACAGGCACTGCAGCGCCGTGCAGTCGCGGTCGGGGTCGACGTCGACGCCCCAGTCGATGAACACGGGTTTCGGGAACGCGCCCGGCCCCGGCACCGGGCGCAGGACGCCGTCGGGCCCGGCCTCGGTGGCGACGTCGGCGACGAAGGCGGCGACCTCCTCGGCGTCGGCGGGTGCGTCGAGGGTGAACGAGCGCAGGACGGCGTGCGTGATCAGCCACCAGAGGGAGTAGTCGACGATGCCGTTGACGTACCCCTCGGTGTGCCGGCCGAGGACGTCCAGGGTGCGCCGGGCGATCCCCGTGTCGCCGAACGCGTACGCCAGGGCGGGGGCGCCGAGCGCGGTGTCACCCGTCCACGGCATGCGGTCGCGCTTGACGCCGTCGACCAGCAGACCCTGCGCGCACACCCGCAGCGTGTGCACGCTCGTGGCCCAGATCCGCTCGAGCACGGGGTCGGAGCAGGTGAACAGGCCGCGGGCTTGCACGGGGTGCGCGGCGGCCTCGAGGAGGACCGACTCGACCCCGGTCGCGTGGACCGCCACGTGCCGCAGCCCGAGCTCGTGGACGGAGGCCCAGGAGCCGTCCGGCCGCTGCTCGAGGTCGTGGCGCTGCTCGGCTCCCGTCCCGGCGTCGGGGTCGAGGAGGGCCTCGGCGCGCGACTCCCCGGCGACGATCCGGGGGACCCCGGTGCAGCGCACGACGACCCGGCCGAGGAGTTCGGCCGGTGCGGTCCACAGCCCGTCGGCGTCCTGCGCGAGCGCGACGGGGTGGACGGGGTTGCGGACCTCGTCGGGCGCGGTGCGCGGGCGCCCGGGACGCAGTTCCGGCCGCGTCCAGGTGCGCTCGTCGGCCGACACCTCCTCGACCTCCGCGTCCCCGCCGAGGACCGCGAGCCCGGCGGGCCGGGTGCCGTGGGTGCGCACGCGGACCGTCCAGCTGCCGTCCGCGGCCGGTCCGGCGGGGGTCCCGGCCACGGCCACCACCGTCCCCGTCGCGGTGGCCCGGCCGGTTCCCCGTCCCCGGAAGACGGCGTCGGCGACGAGGCGCCCGAGGTTGTCCGGGTAGCCGACGTCGACCGCCGCGGCGAAACCCTCCCGCACGATCCGGTGCAGCAGGCCGAGGTCCCACTGCCCCGGCAGGGCCGCCCAGCGGACGTCGAGGGGTTCGCCCCCGGGACGGTCGGGCAGCGGGTCCACCCGGCACGTGGCGGTGAGCTCGGCGGTCGTCCGCGGAACCGGCGTGGCGTTCTGCACGGGCTCAGTCGACCACACCGCGGCTGTGGCGGCCGAGCACCGCCCGCAGATCGCCGAACAGCAGGTTCACGTCGAGCCGGATGCACACCGAGACGCCCTCGCGTGGGCCCGGTTCCCACGTGCTGGACTCCGTCGACAGGGCCGTGTCGAGCAGGGGGCAGCTGTCCCCGAGCGGCCACACCGGGTCCACCGCGAACCCCGGCGGCAGCGGCAGGTCGGTGAACCGCCGCCACAGCCAGGGACCCGCGGGAGGCAGCGCGGTCAGGAACTCCTCCAGCTCGCGCACCGACCAGGCGCACTGCCGGTAGGTCTCCAGCGGGTACTGGCGCACCCGCAGGTCCGCGAGCCCGAGCACGAACTCCGCGGCCCGCGGGTCGGTGTCCCGGTTGTACTCCGCCGCGCCCGTGCGGCTGCCGCCCACCCAGGTCAGGCTGAAGCGCCGCGCGAGCCCGGGGTCGGCGGCCAGGGCGTGCGCGACGTTGGTCAGCGGACCGGCGCACACGACGGTCAGCGGCACCGGGTCCTCGGCCCGGGCGGCCGCGGTGATCGCCCGTGCGGCCGGGAGGCCACCGCGGAGCCGTCGAACGGCTCGTCGGCGCCCGCGTGCACCCCGGGCCGGCCGCGGTCCAGCACCTCGAGCAGCTCGGTCGCCAGCGCCGCCCCCGCCGCGGCCGACCCGGCGGGGTCGACGAAGACGGGGGACAGGAACGAGCTCGTCACGGCGTCGACGCGGTTGCCGGGGGCGAGCACGTGGTGAGCCAGGGCGACCAGTCCGTCGGGGTCACCGCCCCAGTCGTTGTCGACGACGACCCGCGAACGGGTGGCGACGGTCCAGGGCACGCGGACTCCTCAGAGGTGGTCGGTGAAGAACCGCACGGTCGCGGTCAGGGCCTCGGCGGCGGCGGTGGCGTGCCCGAGCCAGAGGTGGTCGGCGCCGGGCCAGGAGCGCTGCTCGACCAGCGCCCCGGCGCCGTCCAGGGCCCGGACGACCCGCTCGCCCTGGCGGGCCGCGACGAAGCGGTCGTCCTCGCCGTGCAGGACCAGGAAGCGGCGCCCGCGCACGACGTCGGCCACCACGCGGTGCACGGGGCTGGCGTCGGCCGCACGGTCCGGGACCGCCGAGACGGGGGCGCCCAGCAGCAGCGCCTCCCGGGAGGCAGGGTCGTCCGGGTCCGTCCCGCCGTCGCCCGCCAGGGTCGTCAGGTCGGTCGGGGCGTACCAGGAGACGACGGGTCCCAGACCGGCACCGCTCACCCCGAGCAGCAGCGCGAGGTGACCGCCCGCGGACTCGCCCCACACCCCGATCCGGGTGGCGTCGATCCCCAGTTCCGGCGCCCGGGTGCGCAGGAACTCCACGGCCGCCCGCACGTCGTCGAGCTGCGCGGGCCAGCGCGCCTCGGAGGAGAGCCGGTAGTCGAGAGCCGCGACGGCGAACCCGGCGCCGGTCAGCTCTGCGAACACCGTCGCCCCGGGCTGCGCACCGACCCACCGGCGGTCACCGGCCGCCCAGCCCCCGCCGTGCAGGTACAGCACGACGGGCGGCGGGACGTCGGAGGTCGCGGGCCGGTGCAGGTCCAGTTCCAGCGGTCGCGCCCCCGGCGGCGTGGAGTACGCGAGACCGGCCAGGCACGAGGCCGGGTCCGGCAGCGGCCAGCCGTCGACCGCCGGGGGCCGGGGCAGGGTCCGCCCGGGCAGGGGGTCAGACACCGTCCCACCCGAACCCCGGCAGCAGTTCCACGTCGAGCTCGCGCGCCGCGGCGAGCAGGTCGGGGATCGGCGGGACGTACGGAGGTTGCGCCCCCGCGTGGTCGGTGGGGGTCCCCATCCGCTGCGGGAACCGCTCGAAACCCCCGCTGACGACGCCCAGCAGCTGCGCGGCCTCCTCGACGCGGTAGGCGTGCGGCAGACCGGCCGGGACGAAACCGAAGTCGCCGGTCCGCAGCACGCGCGTCCGCTGCCGGCCGCTCTCGTCCTGCACGAACAGCCGGACGGCGCCGTCGAGGACGTAGAACACCTCGTGGGTCCCCGCGTGGGAGTGGGTCGGGATGATGTCCCCGGACGGGCAGGTGCTCGTGAACACCCCGAACTGCCCCTGCGTCTCGGCGCCGCTGAGCAGCAGCGTGAACAGGTCGCCGAACAGGTTGGCGTGCTCACCCTCGCCGCGGTCGAGGAAGAAGGGTTCGGGCCGGCCGGGCAGGACGCCGTCCCACGCCGGGCGCCCCGACGGGTCACGCAGGTACTGGAACGTCACGTCGTCCTCCGTCGGGGTTGCCCGCGGTGCGTGCGCGCCGGACGAGGCCGGCGTACACGTCCGCGGAGGGTTTGCGGGTGCGGGCGAAGGTCTCGCGGTCCACCGAGACCAGCCCGAGCTTCGGGCCGTACCCGAAGATCCACTCGAAGTTGTCCAGCAGGGTCCAGTGGCAGTACCCCAGGACAGGGGTCCCCCGCCCGATCTCGGCGCCCAGCGAATCCAGGGCGGCGGGCAGGAACCGCGCGCGCTGGGTGTCGTCCTCGGTCTGGATGCCGTGCTCGGTCACGAGGACGGGGACCCCCGACACCTCGTGCGCGTAGCGCACGGCCCCGGCCAGCGAGTCAGGGTCGACGACGCTGCCCATCCCGTTGCGCGCGCCGTCGGGGACGACCTCGCCGTCCGGGCCGTGCCAGAACGTCTCGTAGTTCTGCACGCCGACGAAGTCGTCGTCGCGGGCCTCGCGCAGCCAGTGGTCGTAGACGGCGGCCCGGCGCGCGTCGCGGTGGGCCTGGCCGCCGGGCAGGGCGACCTCGTGGGCCAGGGCGATGGACACCCCGACCGGCAGGTCGGCGCGGCGGGCCTTGGCCGCCGCCCGGGCGGCGCGGTGGGCGAGGGTGAACCGTTCCTGGAACTCGTCCTGGGCCGCGGCGGGGATGACGTTCCCCGTGACGTACCGGTCGGTGCCGGCGGCGCGGGCGGCGGCGGCGAGCATGTCCCGCTTGAGCAGTTCGGCCTCCGGGGGGAGTTTGCCGCCGGCCTGCAGGAGCTGCTCGAGGTTCGGCTCGTTGAGCGTGACGGCCGCTGCGATCCGGTCTCCGATCCGGGCCACGACCCGGTCCACCTGGTCGGCGAACACCTCCGGGGCGTCCGGGGCGGCCCAGGACCCGGCGGCGGAGAACCAGTGCGGGGCGGTGAAGTGGTTGAGGGTCACGACCGGGGCGAGCCCGCGGATCAGGGCCGCGTCGACCACGCGGTCGTAGTGGTCGAGGGCGGCGGGGGAGACCTCGCCGCGCGCGGGTTCCACGCGGGACCACTCCACGGAGAACCGGAAGGCGTTCAGCCCCATCCCGGCGGCCAGGTCCAGGTCCTCCTCGTACCGGGCGTAGCTGTCGCAGGCGGTCCCGGACCGCTCGCGGAACAGCGTGGGGTGGACGTTCTCCAGGAACCAGGTGTCGCTGGCGGTGTTGCCGCCCTCGACCTGGTGCCCGGCGGTGGCGACGCCCCACAGGAAACCCTCGGGGAACTCGGTCACGGTGCTTCTCCAGACTGTCGGTGGTCGGACGGGTCAGCGGGCGCCGCGGACCAGCGGGACGACGAGACCGCCGAGGACGGCCGCCCCGGCCCCGGCGACGAACAGGGCGGCGAAGTTCCCGCCGCCGCCGATCGCCAGCAGCGCCGGGGCGACGGCGGCCACGAGGGTCACCGGCAGGTTGTCGGCGATCTTCAGGATCCCGAGGTCCTTGGCCGGGTTCTCGGGGTCGGGCAGGACCTGGGTGGCCAGCACGAGTTCCACCGCGAAGTAGACGCCCTGGCCCAGGCCGACGACACCGCAGGCCAGCAGGTACCCGCCGAACGTCGAGGCCCGGGCGGCGAGCACCAGACCGGTGGCCAGGATGAGGGCGGCGGCGACGATGAAGGGCTTGCGGCGGCCGAGCCGGTCGCTGAGCCGGCCGACGGCCGGGGCGACGAGCAGGGTGACGCCGGCGTTGACGACGACGGTCAGCAGGATCGCCCGGCCCAGGCCGGCCGGTTCCAGGTGCAGGCGCTGCAGCAGGTAGATCGCCTGGTAGCCGTTGAGGGCGGCGACCCCGGAGAAGACGAGCATCCGGCTGGTGAAGACCCAGGTGAAGTTCGGGAACCGCAGCGGATTCACCCAGAAGACGGCCACGAACCCGCGCAGGTCGAAGGCCGGCGGGGCGTGCTGCGGGCGGGGGTCGCGGACGACGGCGGCCAGCAGGACGAGGAAGGCGACGGCGACGGCGGTGGGGATGCCGACGAGGGGGGCCAGGTCGTCCCCGAACGGCACGGCGACGGCCAGGCCCACGAGGGCGCCGAGGGGGGTGCCGATGCTGATCAGGGCGGCCGTCGGCCCGCGGCGTTCGGCGGGCAGCTGGTCGGTGACCAGGGCGATGCAGGTCACCGTGGCCGTCACGAAGCCGGTGGTGATGAGCAGGTGGGCCGCCACGAAGGCGGGCACGTTCGGCGCGGCCACGAGCAGGAAGCCACCGGCCACGAAGGCGGCGGCGGCCAGCAGCAGGAAGGGGCGCCGGCGGCCCAGCCGGGCCCGCGAGCGGTCGCTGAGGGCGCCGACCACGGGCAGGGCCACCAGGGTCAGGATCCCGGCGACGCCGCTGGACAGGGAGATGGTCGTGGTCGCGCTCGCGGCGTCGAGCTGGGTCGCCTTGAGGGTCAGCGTCAGCAGCGCCGCCGACATCTGCGCGGCACCGGCGCCGATGCAGGCGAGCAGGGCCAGCAGGGCGAAACCCCGCGGCGGTGCGGCGGTGGGCGGTGCGGCCAGGCCGGTCGCCGGGCCGGTCATCGGGTCGGTCGGGAGGGGGACCGGTGGGACGTCGGTGGGCAGGAGGGGCTGGGAGGGAACGGTCATGGGGGCTTCCTCGCCGTGTCGTGGCCGCGGGCAGCGGCCGTGTTCGTCGTCGAACGCACACCCCGTCGCCGGGGTGCGGCGACGCTAACACGAAAACATGAAAGGGTCTATGTTTTTGGTCGGTCCCTGCTACGGTTCGGGAGTGGCCGGACCCCGGGGCGAGTACCGCAAGAGCGCGGAACGTCGAGCGCAGATCCTCGACGCCGCGTTCACCGTGTTCTCCCGCGACGGCTACACCGCCGGCTCCGTCAACGAGATCGCCCGCGTCGTGGGCATCACCCAGACGGGGGTGCTGCACCACTTCGCCGGCGGCAAGCCGGCGCTGCTGCAGGCCGTGCTCGAACAGCGCGACGCCCGCGCCGAGCTCCTGCTGGCCGACCGCACCGGCCGCGAGTTCCTCACCGGCCTGGTCGAGATCTCCCGCAGCCAGGAGTCGCGCCGCGGGCTGGTCCAGCTCTACCGGCGGCTGGCGGCCGAGGCGGTCGACGCCACCCACCCCGCCCACGACTACTTCGCCACCCGCTTCCAGCGGATCGTCGACGCCGTGACCGACGCCTTCGCCGAGGTCGCCGGCCAGGGCGGTCTGCGACCGGGCCTGGACCCCCGCGACGCCGCGCTGCAGGCCGTCGCCATGACCGAGGGTCAGGAACTGCTCTGGCTGCACGGGTTCAAGATCGACCTCGCCGCGGCCACCGAGGCGTTCCTGGACACCCTGCTCGTCGAACCCCTCTGAACCTCCCCGAACCCCTCCGACCCCGTCCCCTCCGGGACCCAGGAGCGTCATGACCGCCACCGTGCGTCCCGTCACCGTCCGTCCCGTCACCGTCGAGCACCACCGCGACCCCCTGGGCATCGGGCAGGACCGCCCACGACTGTCCTGGGTCGTCGAGACCGGCGAACCCGGCTGGTGGCAGACCGGCTGCGAGATCGAGGTCACCTCCGCGACCGGCACGACGACCACCGGTCGCGTCGAGTCCACCGAGCAGGTGCTCGTCCCCTGGCCCGCGGGGCCCCTGGGCAGCCGCGAACGGCGCAGCGTGCGCGTCCGGGTCTGGGGACCGGACGCGGGCCCCTCGGCGTGGAGCGAGCCGACCGCGCTGGAGACCGGGCTGCTCGACCCGGCCCTGTGGCAGGCCCGCCTCGTGGCCCCGGTCCTGCCCCCGGCCGGGGAGGACGGGGAACCCGCCGCCCTGCTGCGCGGGGAGGTCGACGTCCCCGCCGGCGTCGTCCGCGCCCGGCTGCGGGCCACGGCGCACGGCGTGATGACGTTGCACCTCAACGGGTCTCCGGTCGGGGACGATGTGCTGCACCCCGGGTGGACGAGCTACGCGCACCGGCTGCGCTACCGCACGTGGGACGTCACGGCGTCGCTGCACCCCGGCCGCAACGCCCTGGGCGTCCACCTCGCCGACGGCTGGTTCCGCGGCTACCTCGGGTTCGGCGGCCGGCGGGCGCTGTACGGCGACACCACCGCGGTTCTCGTGCAGCTGGAACTGGACCACGCCGACGGCACCCGCACCGTCGTCGGCACCGACGCCGCGTGGCGCTGCACCCTCGGCCCGACCACCCGCGCGGACCTGCTCATGGGCGAGACCTTCGAGGCGGCCCGGGACGTGCCCGGCTGGGACCGGCCCGGGTTCGACGACTCCGGCTGGGACCCGGTCGTGGTGCAGGGGTTCGACCCCGCGCGGCTCGTCGCGCCCGACGGCCCGCCCGTGCGGCGCACGCAGGTCGTCGACCCCGTCGAGGTCCTCACGACCCCGTCGGGGCGCACCGTCGTGGACTTCGGGCAGAACCTCGTCGGCCGGCTGCGCGTGGACGTCCCCGACGGGCGGGGCACGATCACCTTCCGGCACGCCGAGGTCCTGGAGCACGGGGAACTGGGGACCCGGCCGCTGCGGCGGGCCCGGGCCACGGACGAGGTCGTCCTCGACGGACGGGCGTTCACCTGGGAACCGGAGTTCACCGTCCACGGGTTCCGCTACGCCGAGGTGACCGGCTGGCCGGGGGAGTTCGACCCCGCGGCCGTGCGGGCCGTCGTCCTGCACACCGACCTGCGGCGCACGGGCGGGTTCACGTGCTCCGACCCGCTGCTGGACCGCCTGCACGAGAACGTGGTCTGGAGCACGCGGGGGAACTTCCTCGACGTCCCCACCGACTGCCCGCAGCGCGACGAACGGCTCGGCTGGACCGGCGACCTCATGGCGTTCGCCCCCACCGCGGCGTCCCTGTACGACACCGGCGGCATGCTGACGGGGTGGCTGGCCGACCTGCGGGCCGACCAGTTCGCCGACGGCAACGTCCCCCTGTGGGTGCCGTACAAGGAACTGGACGACGCGTTCCCCGACGTCGGGGCCGAGGCCGGTTGGGGCGACGCCGCGACCGTCGTGCCCTGGACCCTGCACGAGCGCCACGCCGACGCCGGTCTGCTGGCCCGGCAGTGGGACTCCATGACCGGCTGGGTCGACGCTTTCACCGCCCGCGCCGGGGCCGACCTCGACTTCCCGGCCGGCGGGATCGGGCTGGGGGACTGGCTCGACGCCGCCGCGCCCGACGACCAGCCGTGGGCCGCGCGGCTGCCCTGGCAGGCGGTCGCGACGGCCTACCTGGCCCAGTCCGCTCGGATCCTGCGCGACGCCGCCGCCGTCCTGGGGCGCGAGCCGGACGGAGCGCGGTACGCCGACCTGTTCAACCGCGCCGCCGCCCGGTTCCGCTCCGAGTACGTCACCCCCACCGGCCGGTCGGCGTTCGCCTCCCAGACGGCCTGCGCGCTGGGTCTGCGCTTCGGCCTGCTCACCTCCGACCAGGTCGCGCACGCGGGTGACCTGCTCGCCGCGCAGGTCGCCGCCGACGGGTTCCGCATCGGCTCGGGGTTCCTGGGCACCCCGCACGTGTGCGACGCCCTCGCCGACTCCGGGCACGCCGGGACGGCGTGGAAGCTGCTGCTGCAGCGGGAGTGCCCGTCGTGGCTGTACGCCGTGACGATGGGTGCCACGACGGTGTGGGAGCGCTGGAACTCCATGCTGCCCGACGGGTCGATCAACCCCGGGGAGATGACGTCGTTCAACCACTACGCCCTCGGCGCCGTCGCCGACTTCCTGCACCGGCGCGTCGCGGGTCTGGCGGCCGCCGCCCCCGGGTACCGGGAACTGCGCGTCGCCCCGCTGCCGCACCCCGACCTGACCTGGGCGCGGGCCTGGCACGAGACCCCCTACGGCCGGGCGGAGGTGTCCTGGACGCTGGCGGGGGAGGAGTTCACCCTCGACGTGACGGTGCCCCCCTCGACGACCGCCGAGGTGCACCTGCCCGACGGGTCGGCCCCCACGGCCGTCGCCTCCGGCGGGCACCGGTTCACGTGCCGGTTCACGCCCCTGCCGGACTGACGGGCAGGGTTCGGCGGAGAACCGGGCGTCGTCACGGATGTGGCGATTCCCCGGTGGGGACGGCGCGTCGTGGCTACCGTCTCCGGCATGGAGCAACGATCGCTCGCACCGGGCGGGGCCGTCCAGGTCAGCCGCCGCACGATCCTCCTCGGGGCCGGCGGGCTGACCGCCGCGGCCCTCTGGACGGTGGCCGGGCCGGCGTCCCCGGCCCGCGCCGCCGCCCCCACCACCCCCGCCGACGTCATCACCCTGGCCAAGAGCTGCGAGGGCAACACGCTGGCGCAGATGAACGCCATCTGGTCCTCGACGTACGACACCTCCGCCGACTGGTGCGCCACCTTCGTCAGCTGGTGCCTGCGCGGCACCGGCACCGGGTTCAGCCGCAGTTCCAGCGCGTTCTACAAGCTGTGCACGCCGGTCTCGGCGGCCAACGTCCGCCAGGGGGACGTGGTCTGGTACTACGACGCGGGGCACATCGGCCTGGTCCGTTCCCACAGCGACGGTCACATCCGCACCGTGGAGGGCAACGCCGGGACCGGGACCGCCTCGACCAACCACGTCAAGCTCTACACCGACCCGTGGTCGTCGGCCGTGAAGTACGCCCGCCCCAAGTACTGACGGCCCGTCGCGCGGGGAGTTCCGGACGGTCCGGGACGTGGCGACCGCGTCGCCGCGTCCCCGGACGGTCCGGGACGTCAGGAGTCTTCGTCCGCGTCCACCAGGGTGATCGCCTTCGCGTACCCGGCGGGGGTCTTGGTCACCTCGATGACGCGCTGCATGAGCGGTTCGATCGCGGGCACCTTGTCCAGCGGCGCGGCGATGACCAGCTGGAAACCCAGCCCCCGCCACGCGTTGACCCCGCGGGCGGTGAACTCCCCGTCGGACTTCACGAAACCCTCGTCGAGGAACACGGGGGCGAACACCGGCAGCGCGTTGCGGCTCGTGCCGAGCTGGTAGCGCAAAGCGGCGCCCACGATGAAGGCGATGAGTTCCTGCACCTCCCCGCCGGACTTGCCGCCGAGGTGGTCGTAGATGCTCAGGGTGCGGCCGGTACCGGCCTCCATCCGCAGGGCGCGCACCGAGGTGTGCTTGCGGACGTCGAGCAGCAGTTCGCGCTCGGAGGCGTTCTGCGGCCCGCTGCGGATGCGGTCGATGAACGCGCGCAGCGCCAGGAACCGCGCCTCGACGGCGGCCGGGTCGTCGGCGCGGGTCGTCCCGGTCGCCAGCTCCCGCAGTTCCCGCGCGAACGCGGTCACCTCGGGGATGACCTGCGGCTGGACCTCGATGTGCAACCGGTCCCCGCCCGGGCCGAACGGCAGCCCGGCGAGGATCTCGTTGACGGGTGCCAGCCGGTTGACGATGTCGGTGCCGGCCTGCCGGATCTTGGCCTGCAGGGTCAGCAGGTCGTCGCCGGACCAGCTGACGACCTGCTGGCGGAACTCCTCGGCCCGTTCGGCCAGCCCCTGCTTCGTGAGGTCGTCCAGGATCCGGCGGTACCCCTCGTAGGAGGAGACGCCCTGGCCGAGGTTCGGCTGCGGCCAGCGGCTCTGGAACGCGCGGAAGGCGCGTTCGAGCCGGCCGGTGGTCTCGGACTCGCGGGTCAGGGCGGCCTGGCGCCCCTCGGCGGTGGCCTGCCGGATCTTCGGCAGGACCTTGCGGAAGTTCTCCACGGTGTCGTCGATGCCGTACTGCCGGTGCAGGGCCGCGAGGTGCCCGGCCTGGTCGGCGGTCACCTCGACCCCGGCCTCGTGCAGGGCCGCGAGCCGGTCACCCACCTCGTCCTGCAGCGCGACGAGGTCCCCCCACGTCGTCTCGGCCGCGTTCAGGGTGATCTGCGCCCGGGCCTCGTCCTGCCGGGCGGCGTCGGCGGCGGCGTCCAGGCGGTCGCGCTCGGCGCGCAGCACCGCGATCTGGTCGTTCGTGGCCAGCAGCGAGTCGATCTCCTCCTGCCGGGCCGTGACCGCGGCCGCCGTGGCCGCCACGTCGATCTCGCTCCAGCGCACCTCGCTGCGGCGCTGGTGGGCCTTCTCCTGCCGCAGCAGGTCGTCGCGCTGCCGGGTGAGCCCGTTCTGCCGCTGCTGGTGCCCGGCGAGGCGGGCGTCGACGGCGGCGACCTCCTCCTCGATGCGCTGCAGCAGCGCGGCGGGGGAGAACCCGAGGATGGCGCGCAGCCCCTCCTGGCCGCCGTGGGCGCCGCGGTCGCCGTTCTGCACCTGCCCCGCGAGGGTGATGCGGCGCACCCGGTCGTCGCGGAACGCGTCCGGGCCGGCCACGGCCAGGTGCGGGAAGTCCTGCGGCAGCACGGTGCTCAGCCAGCCGCGGTAGGCGGAGTCCTCCCGGATCCGCAGCTTGCCGACGAGCGTGGCGGGGTCCACCTCGGCGAGCGGCAGGTCGGTGTCGGCGAACTGGAACTTCACGCGGCGGTGCAGCGTCAGCGGGTCCACGCGGCGGCGGAAGGTCTCGCGCAGCGACCGGTCGACGACGAGCGTACGGGCGAAACCGCCCAGCAGGAGCTCGGCCGCGGTGCGCCACTCCTCGTCCCCGCGCCGCACGTCGAGGAGCTCGGCGACGAAGGGCAGGTCCTGGGGGTCGAGGCCGAGCTGGGCGGCGATGAGGGTGCGGGTCGCGTCCAGGTCGTGCGGGATCAGGTCGGTGCGCCGGGCGAACCAGCGCTTCTCGGCCCACAGCCGCTGCCGCTCGGCCAGGTCCGGTCCCGCGGACTCCGCGAGCGTGCGGCCCTGCTCCTCCAGGTCCGCCAGGGCCGCGGGCAGCTCGGCGAGGAACCGCCCCGAGGCGCGCTGCTGCTCCTCGAAACCCTCGCGGTCGGCGGGGACCTCGCCGAGGTCGGCCGTCTGCTCGGCGAACCGGCGCCGGGCCGCGGTGGTGTCGGCGTGCAGCTGTTCGGCGGCCTTGAGCGTGAGCCCCAGCGCCTCCAGGGCGCCACCGCCCTGGGTGTCGAGCAACTGCCGGTTGTCGTTGACCCGCACCTCGGCGGCGAGCCGTTCGGAGCGCTTCTCGCGCAGTTCCGCCTCGGCCTCGGCGCGCCGGGCCTTCGCGGTCTGCTCCTGCGCGTCGACGAGCCGGGCCTCGATGCGGGCCGCCCACAACGCGAAACCGCTGTTCTCCGACGACCCGAGCGCGTCGGCCAGCGCGATCGCCGTCCGGGCCTCGTCGAGCTCGGCGTGCAGCCGGGGGATCTCCCCGAGGATGGTGATCTGCTCCTCGGCCGTCTTCATCGTCTCGTACGTCGCCTCGAGGTCGGCGAAGTGCGCGACGGCCTGGTCGGCGGCCTCGAACGTGCGCGGGCGCTCCAGGACCATCGAGCGGTACAGCTGGTCGACGGAGGCGACCTCGCGCCCGGCCTGGATGCGGCCCAGCAGCTTCACGGCGGCGGTGCCGTCGCCGTCGGCCCCGATCCCCAGGACCGGGTGGACGAGCGCGGCGAACTTCGAGTACGAGTCGAAGAAGGCCAGTCCCTCGAACTCCTTGCGCATGGCCTTGTGGTCGAAGCGCCGTTCGGCGAAGGGCTCGACGAGGGAGAGGTCGAAGTCGCCGTGGAACACCGCGAGGTGGTCCTTGACCTCGCGCGGGTCCTTCGCCGAGGCCGGCGCGAAGTACAGCCGCAGCGTCGTCAGCGTCCGGCCGTCGGTGTGCCGGAACGTGAACGCCAGGCCCGACCAGGCGTTCGCGGGGTTTCCCGCCGCGTCGCGCCCGCGCAGGGTGGCGTCGCGGTTCTTGCCGGTGTCCTCGTCGAGGACCTCGTCGAGCTTGCCCCGCACGTACGACAACGGGTTGCGCTGGGTCGCCGAGCGGGCCCGGCCCGTCACGGCGTCGTTGGACGCGCCGTTGAACGCCGTCGCGGTGTTCATCATGACGGCGATGTACGCGTCCAGGGTCGTCGACTTGCCCGTCCCCGAGGCCCCCGTCACGAGGTTCGCGCGCGGGTCGAACTCGACGCGGTGGTAGCCGTCGAAACCGCCCCAGTTCACGAGCTGCGCGTGCGCGACGTGCCACTGCTGGCGTCCGGCCCCGGCCAGGGCCAGACCGGGGAGGGTGGGGCCGTCGTTCACGCGTTCTCCTCGACGGGGTTGCGGTGGGCGGCGTTGTGCGCGGTGAGCTCGGTGACCAGCCGCTGCACGACGTCGACGGGCAGCAGCACCTCGAGGATGGGCGAGACGCGGTAGCGGTTCTCGGTCCCGGTGCGCAGCAGCACCTCCTGGCGCAGCAGGCTGTCGACGCCGAGCGCGGCCTGCTGCTCGTCGCGGGCCTGGTTGGTGCTCGACAGGGGCCGGAAGTGGCCCACCTCGTCGATGAGCTCGGCGCGCTCGACGAACACCTCGGTGTCGCCGGCCGCCGACCGGGACCGGGCGAGGCGGCGCAGGCAGACCAGCAGCACGGTCTCCTCCCGGCTCCAGGGCTGGTCGAACAGCAGCGTCGGGAACCGGTCCGCCGTCGGCGCGGCGGCCTGCTGCTTGTAGGCGACCTGGTAGTCGTGGTTGACGACGAGGTCGAGGAACACGTCGTTGAGGCGGCTGCGCAGCGAGCGCTGGTTCTCCACCAGCAGGCGCCAGGACTGGGGGTGCTGGGCCGCGGAGACGTAGCGGCGCTTGAGCAGCTGCACCAGGACGGCGCGCACGGGTTCGCTGAGCGTTCCGGTGTCGCCGGGGAACAACCCGTCCTCGGCGAGTTCGGCGACCGCCTCGGTGGTCTCGTCGGTCACGCGTCTCCTCCGGCGGTCAGCGACAGGTCGGGGCCCAGGAACCGGTGGACGGTCCCGTCGGGGCGGGTGGTCGTGTAGACGGCCTGCCGCGTCGTGGTGTGCGGGTCGGCGCCCGTCACCGCGACCGCCAGGTGCAGCAGGCCCATCAGGTCCGCGGGACGGCGCAGGTCGTCGGGCAGGTCGTCGAAGACCTCCGCGGTGCCGGCCCCGGACGGGATCGCCGCGCGCAGCCGTTCGAAGTCGGGGCCGCCGAAGCGGCGCAGCTCCTCCAGGGAGGACACCTCGGCGGCGTCGTCGTCGTGCTCGCGCAGGGGCGGGGGGCTGGCGTCGTCGGCCGGGTCGTGCAGCCGCGTGCGCATCGTCGTGACCGCGATGCGGGCCGAGGGGATCGGGGCGTCCAGGTCGAGCGTGGCGCGCGGGCCCGTCGTGGCCATCCACTGCGTCAGCTGGTCGGCGGCCGCGCGCAGCGCCTCGTCGAGCTCGCGGTCGCGCAGCGGGTCGTGGCGCAGGATGTGCGAGCGCAACGACGCCGACAGCCGCCGGCGCTGCTCCAGGACCAGTTCGACGCCCTCGCCGATGGTCTCCAGCGTCCGGCGCAGCGCGCTGCGCTGCTCAGGGCTCAGCCCCGCCGCGAACCCGTGCTCGAGGATCGTCGTCAGGTCGGACTGCAACGCCTGCAGGGTGTCCTCGTCGCGGGCCAGGTCGACCGCCCCGGCGAACGCGCGCCCGGAGACGGACTCGGTGAGGATCCCGGCGGCGCGGCGCAGGTAGTCGTCGAGGACCTCCCCGGACGGGCGCTGCTCGGCGCGGAAGTCGCCGACGATCTCGCGGTGGATGCGCCGGACCTCCTCGGAGACGCGCAGGAAGTCGCCGGGCAGCGCCGAGAGCAGGTCCTCGAGGTCGAGGTACTGGCCCAGCACGCGCTCGTCGCTGGCCGGTGGGGACTCCCCACCGGCCAGCAGCCGGTCGCGTTCGGCGCTCAGCTGCGCGATCTGCTCCTCCAGCCGCTGCACGCGACGGTCCCGGTCCGGGGTCGCCTCCAGGGCGCAGCGGCGGGCCGCGTCCAGGATCGTGCGGATGCGCGACTCCCCGAGCAGCACGCGCTCGCCGGAGACCCGGCTGACGTGGTCCATGGCGTCGCGGGCGTGGGAGGTCAGCGCGTACTCCTCGCCGTCCTCGCCCTCGTCGGGGTCGGGGACCGGCGTCAGCGACAGCCACTGCTCGCGCACCCAGCCGCGCACGAGCTCGCGCGCCGGTGCGTCGGGGACCTCGTGCCCGTGCAGGGCCAGTTCGGCCAGCAGGCCCTGGACCTGGGCGTGGAAGCGTTCGGCCGGGATCCGCCGCGCGGCGCCGGGACCGCCGAACGCGCAGGTCAGGAGGGCCACGACGAGCGGACCCGACGGGCGGCGCAGGAGGGTGAGCGTGGGCCGCGTGAACGCCTGGTGGGCGCGCGCCAGGTCGTCGCGGATGCTGCTCACAGAAGGTCCTCCGGGTGCTGTCGTGCTCGGGGAACGGTAGACGACGAACGGCGGCCCCGAGGACCGCGCGCGGCGCTCAGAAGTCGAGGAACCCGCCGACGGCCGCCTCCACCGCCGGGACCTGGCCGGTCTGGAAGTCCTCCACCGCCTCCACCGCCGCGGTGTCCGGCGGGGTGATCCGCCCCAGCTCGTCGAACAGCCGGGTGCGTCGGCGCAACCGGACCCCCGGCCGGTCGGGGTGCTCGAACGTCCACTCCAGCACCGTGTCCGGCCAGTCGCCCACGAGCCGGGCGCGGGCCGCCGACATGCCCTCGATCAACGGGGAGAACCCCTCGTCGGTCCGCCAGAACTCCCCGAGCCTCCCGTTCGCCGCCAGCACCTGACGCACGTAGGACCCCGCCTCCAGCGGCCGCGGCGCGAGCGGGCGCACGTGCTCGGCGACGTCGACCGAGCCGCCCCGCAGCAGCGGCGTCACGTCCCCGCTGCGCTGGACGGTCAGCAGGTCGACCGGCGGGCGCAGCAGACCGGGTTCGTCGCGGCGCACCGCGACGACGAGGCGCTCGGAGCCGCCCCGGCCCACCAGCGCCGCCGACGTCGTGGTCCCGCGGCCGAGGTCGACGCGCCGCGACGGCTCGCCGTCGGAGGTGTGGGTCAGCACCACGAGGCGACCGGCGGCGGCGGCCGCCGCGTCGGCGCGCCAGCCGAAGCCCCAGCGGGCCCCTTCGAGCCGCACGCCGTGCCGGTCGGCGCCCGCGTTCCACGGGTCGAGCCAGGAGTGGGTCCCGCGGCCGTCCTCGGTGCGCGGTTCGGGGCCGTGGGCGACGGGTTCGGCGACGTCGCGCAGCTCGTCGCCGATCGGCGCGTGCCAGGGCACCCGGAACCACCGCGTGCTCCACACGACCTCGTGCAGGTCGGCGCCGAGCGGTTCGAGGTGCCAGGGTTCGGCGTCGAGGGCGAGGAAGAACCCCGACTCCTCGGCCTGCGCGGCCCGGACGGGGGCGTCGACGGTCGTGCGGCGCGGCTGCCCGCCGGGGGCGACGTGCAGCAGCTGCGCCGGGTGCAGCCCCCAGCTCGGACGGCCGTCGGCGGAGCGGACGACGTCCTGCGGCGGCGGGGGCGGGACGCACCACACCCCGTCGGGGCCGACGGCGGCCAGCCGCAGGCCGTGCGTCCAGACCGCCAGCTCCACCCCACCGGGACCGATCCGCACCAGGGGGGCCTCGCCGTGCGGGTGCGTCCAGAACGCCGGGCCGTCCGGCAGCAGCCGCGGTGGCGGCCACGGGGCCGGGACGGGCTCGGCGGGCACCTCGGGCCAGCTGACGACCCGTTCCACGCGGCCCGTGCGCCGGTCCAGGACGGCCGCCACGGGCTGGGTCTCGTCCAGCGCCCACAGCCCCGAGTCCAGGCTCAGCAGTCGGGTCGGGCGCAGCGCTCGCACCGGGTGATCCTCCCGCACACCAGCACCGTCAGCGGGACGGCCGCGAGCGCCGCCGCCGCGAGCGCGAACACCGCGGCCGGGCCGAGGCGCTCGGCGCCCTGCCCCGCGAGCGCGGACCCGGCCGCCGAACCCGCCGCGGACGCCGAGGCGAGCCAGGCGAAGGCGCTCGTGAGCCGGTGCGCGGCGGCGTCGCGGCGGGTGCGCACCGCCGCAGCGACCACGACGGGCGGGACCGCCGCCCCGACGGCGAACAGCACGGCGCCCAGGGCCGGCGTCGGCCACGGGAGGGCGAGCAGGGCCCCCGCGCCGCCCAGCACCCAGGCCGCGCGGTGCAGCGCGACCCCCGGCCGGCGGGTCATCACCAGGCCCGCCACGAGGCCACCGGCGCTCGAGACCGCGAACAGCGTCGGGGCGGCCGCCGCCGCGCCCGCCGCCACGGCCACCGGCAGCGCCCCGAAGTGCACCCCGAGCCAGGCGTTCACGAGCAACGGCACCCGGATCCCGCGGGGCGGGCTCCGCCGCGCGCGGCCCGCCGTGGGCGCCGGCGGCGGCGCGGACCCGCGCAGCGCGGCCAGCACCAGCGTCCCGGAGCCGACGAGCGCCAGGGCCGTCGGGACCCCGGCCGCGGGGTGCCCCGCGGCCGCGAGCGCCGAGACCAGCACGGGGCCGAGCAGGAACGCCGTGGAGTTCACCACGGCCTCCCAGCCGAAGGCGCGCGACAACCCCGTCGCGGGGCCGAGCCGGTGCGACCAGCGCGCCGCCGAGAACGCGCCCAGCTGCGGCAGGGTCGCGCCGACGGCGACGCCCCACGCGAACGGGGGCACCTCCACGACGGTCCCGGCGACGACGGCGACGACGTGGGCCGCCGCGAGGGGCGGCAGCACCCGCGTCTGACCGGACCGGTCGACGAGCCGGGCCGTCTGCGGTCCGGCCAGGCCCTCGGCGAGGGCGAGCCCGGCGCCCGCCAGCCCGGCCTGCGCCCAGGAACCGGTCCGCTCGTGCACGGACCACAGCAGCGCGAGGGGGGTCATGGCCAGTCCGACCCGCCCCCACGCGGCCGCGGCGAAGAACGCCGTCAGCACGGCGCGTCCTGTCTGCAGGGGCGGACCGGTCTGGGGACCGGACGTTTGTCCCGACCCTAGCCCCCCGCGCAGCGCGGGGGTGGTGGTGACCCGCAGTGGTCGCAGGTACCCCCGGGCGCCGTCCCGTCCGGGCGCCCGCCTCACCCGGGGAGATCAGTTCGTGGCGCGACGTGCCGATGTACTCACCGATGCGGTCCCACGGAGGGGACGGCCGGGAACCACCGTGGACGGAACCAGTGCTGAACGAGGCGTGGCGCAGCCACCACCCCGGGGGGAGTGAAACCCCCGCGGGAGTCGACGCTGCCCTGCTGCACTACGCGGCAGCGGCGGACCAGCCCGTGCTGGTGATCTCGCGCCCCAAGGCCCCGGCCGGGTTCGAGGTCCCCCGGGTCCGGTGGGCCAACCACGCCTCCTCGGACCTGTTCGGGATCGAGGCCGACCACCTCGTCGACCTCGCCGTGACCCGTCTGCTGCGCACCGACGGCGACATCGAGCGGCTGGCCCGCGAGCGCCGCACCCGCTACGCCGTCGACGCCGTCACCGCCGGCGGCGGGCTGCGGCACGTCGAGGTCGTCGCCTGGCCCGTCCCCGAGCGCGACCCCCGCGAGCACTTCTGGGTCCTGGCGGTGGTGCTGCCCGAGGACGAGCGCGCCCAGGCCGCCCTGCGCGCCGCCGAGGAGCGCTTCGCGACCCTGGCCCAGAGCTCACCGGTCCCCACGATCGTCTCCGACGTGGGCGCGCGGTTGTCCCGGGTCAACGACGCCTTCGCCGAGCTCGTCGGGCTGCCCGCCGAGGAGCTGTGCGGCACCGGCTGGCTGACCCACGTCGTCGACGACGAGCGCGCCGGCGTCGTCGAGGCCATCGCCGGGGTGCTCGCCGGCGAACGGGTCGTGCTCGACACCCGGCTGCGCAACGCGGCCGGTCAGGTCCGGTGGGTGACGGTGCGCCTGAACCCCAGCCGCACCCCCGGGTACGGCGCGGGGTTCATCGGCACCGTCGAGGACGTCACCGACCGCCTCGCCCGCGAGCACCGTCTGGCCTACCAGGCCCAGCACGACCTGCTGACGGGTCTGCCCAACCGGCTGGCGCTGCTGGAACGGCTCGCCGACCTCATCGGGCCCAGCCGCGGCGTCGGCGTCCTCATGGTCGACCTCGACGACTTCAAGACCGTCAACGACGGGCTCGGTCCCGAGGCCGGCGACGCCGTCCTCGTCGAGGTCGCGCGCCGGCTGGCCCGCACGGTGCGCTCCGGGGACATGGTCGCCCGCCCCGGCGGGGACGAGTTCGTGCTCGTGTGCCACGACGTCGACGACCTGGACGCCGTGCGCGCCACCGCCCGCCGCGTCCTGGACGCGGTCCTGGTCCCGGTGGAGGTCAACGGGCTGCGGCTGCGGCTGGTGGCCAGCATCGGCGTCGTCCTGCTCGACGGGCTGACCTGCAGCGCCGAGGAGGTCGTGCGCGACGCCGGCATCGCCGTGCACGAGGCCAAGGCCGCCGGCGGGGGCCGCTGGACCCTGCTCGACGAGGGCGTGCGCACCCGTGCCCGGCGCGCGCTGCGCCTGGTGGCCGACCTGCGCGAGGCCATCGCCCGCGGCGGCGTCGACGTCCACTACCAGCCGATCGTGCGTCCGGGCCGGCCCGCGCAGCTGCGCGGCCTGGAGGCGCTGTGCCGCTGGACGCACCCCGAGCTCGGGCCGGTCTCGCCGCAGACGTTCGTCGAACTGGCCGAACGCGCGAACCTCGTGCCCGCGCTGGACCACCACGTCCTGACGGTCGCGCTGCGCGACCTCGCGTCCTGGCGCGCCGCGCACGCGGCGGGGGAGCTGGCGACCAGCCCCGACCACGTCGCCGTCAACGTCTCGGCCGTCAGCCTCGCCGCCGACGGGTTCTCCGACGGGGTGCGCCGCGCGGTCGCGAGCGCCGGCCTGGAACTGCGCGACGTGTGCCTGGAGGTCACCGAGACCGCGCTGGCCAGCGACCTGCGCGCCTGCCGGCAGGTCCTGGAGGAACTGCGCCGCGACGGCGCCCGGGTCGCCATCGACGACTTCGGGACCGGCTACTCCTCGCTGGCCTACCTCAAGGACCTGCCCGTCGACCACCTCAAGGTCGACCGGTCCTTCGTCCGCGACCTGCACGGCCGCGACGAGGGCGTCGCCGGGGGACCCGCGCGCGCGGTCGCCGCGGCCGTCGTCTCGCTGGCCCGGACCCTCGGGCTGGGCGTCGTGGCCGAGGGCGTGGAGACGTTCGAGCAGGACGAGGTCATCACCGACCTCGGCTGCGAGGCCGTCCAGGGGTACCTGTACTCCCGCCCCCTGACCCGCGAGGCCCTCATCGAGGTCCTGCGCGGCGGCGGCGAACTCGTGCCCCGGCCGGCCGTCCCGACCCCCCGGGAGGTGCCGGCGTGAGCGAGAACGTCACCGTGGCCGTCTCCACCCCCGTCTCCACCGCCGTCTCCACCGCCCCCGTCTCCACCGCCCCGCCGGGTGCCGTGGAGGTGCTCGGCCGGATCTCGGCCGCCCTGGACGACCTGCCGGCCCACCGGCCCGTCGCGGCGAAGGTCATCGCCACGGCCGACGACGACCGCTCGGACGCCAGGTCCCTGGGGCAGACCCTCAGCTGCGACCCCGCGCTCGTCGCGAAGGTGCTGCGGCTGGCCAACTCGGCCTACTTCGGGCTGTCCGGGCGCGTGTCCGCCCCCGCGTTCGCCGTCACCGTCGTGGGGTTCGCCACCGTGCGCAGCCTGGCGGTCGCGGCCATGGCCGGGCTCGAGGACGTCCCCGAGGCCCTCGCGGACTTCTGGGACCGCAGCGTCCTGACGGCCGTCGCGGCCGCCGAGTTCGCCCCGCGCCTGGGCGCCGAGGCCCCCGACGCGTTCTCCGTGGGTCTGCTCGCCCGGCTGGGACAGGCGCTGCTCGTGCGCTGCGACCCCGTGGAGTACCCCGCGATGATCGCCGGGTCCGCCGACCGCGAGGAGCTCCTGGCCGCCGAGAGCCGTCGCTACGGCGCGCACCACACGCGGGTCTCGGCCGAGGCGCTCGCGGCCTGGTCGTTCCCGGACGAGCTGGCCGAGGCCCTCGCGCAGGTCGACCGTCCCGGCTGGGCGACGCCGCTGGCCACGGCCGTGCGCCTGGGCGTGGAGCTGTCCGAGCGGATCCTCGACCCCACCCGCCGGCCCGCCCCGGCCGAGCAGCTGTCGGCCGGTCACGTGCGCGACGCCGAGGTCGACGCGGTGCGGGCCGCCGTGACGCGGACGGCGGCGGAGCTGGTCCAGCTGCTGACCAGCTGAGCCATGGTGTTGGATGGCCTGGTGTGCGAGGCGACCCCGGCGGCCGAGATCACGCTGCCGGACGAGGAGCACTCCGCACGACGCGCCCGGGCGTTCCTGACGGAGGCGTACTGCGCGAAGCACCACGCCCGGGTCCTGGACGAGGCCCAGCTGCTGGTGTCCGAGCTCGTGACCAACGCCGTGCGCCACGGCGGTCCGCCGGTCCTGGTCCGCGTCTCGTGCGACGGCGAGGGTCCGGCGCTGCACGTCGCCGTCCGCGACGGCAACCCGCACCCGCCCGTGCGCCGCGACGTGGCGCCGGAGGCGGAGGGCGGCCGGGGGGTCGCGCTGGTCGACATCATCTCCGACCGGTGGGGCGTCGAGCACGACGAGAACGGCAAGACGGTCTGGTTCGTGATCTCGTGACGGGACCCGCCGGACCCGCCACCACGCTGCGGCTGGCCCGGCCCGAGGACGCCGCGGCGGTCGCGGCCCTGCTGCGCGAGAACTGGCCCTTCCTCCAGCCGTACGAGCCCGAACGGGACGAGGCGTACTTCACCACCGACGGCCAGGCCGAGGTCCTGACGCGCCTGCTCGCCGAGCACGCGGCCGGGCGGGCGGTGCCCTACGTCATCGAGTTCGGCGGGGAGCTGGTGGGCCGGCTGACGCTGTCGGGCGTCGTGCGCGGGCCGTTCCAGTCCGCCGACGTCGGCTACTTCGTCGCCGAGGCCGTCAACGGCCGCGGAGTGGCGACGGCCGCCGTCGCCGCGGTCGCCGAGACGGCCTTCGACCCGGCCGGGCTGGGGTTGCACCGCCTGCAGGCGGGCACCCTGCTGTCGAACTCGGCGTCGCAGGCCGTCCTGCAGCGCAACGGTTTCGAGCGGATCGGAGTGGCCCGGCGGTACCTGCGGATCGCCGGCCGCTGGCAGGACCACGTGCTCTACCAGCTCGTCGCCGCGCTCTGAGGGCTCAGAGCCCGCGGCCGGGGGCCGTCACGCCCCCGGCGGCGGGGACCCCCTCGGCCAGCGCGTACCGCAGGAACACCGTCCCCGTCGGCGAGGCCGCCGGGGGTTCGAGCAGTCTCAGGTTCGCGGGGACCGCCCCGCCGTCGAACACCTTGTCGGCCGTCCCCGGCACGATCGGGTGCAGTCACAGGTCGAGCCGGTCGAACAGCCTGTCCCGCGGCAGGGTCTGCACCAGGTCCAGGCTGCCCACCACCTCCACGTGCTCGTGCCGGTCGCGGACCGCGCGCACGGCGGCGGCCAGGTCCGGCCCCAGCTGCGTGGACCCCGCCCGGGGCAGGTCGGGGTGCCGCGCGAGGCGACGTGCTCGGGGACGCGGTTGAAGAGGGCGGCGATCGAGTCGTCCGGACCGCCCTCCTGGTGCGGCCGGTGCGCGGCGAAGACGTCGCAGGTGCGCCGGCCCAGCAGGAGGGCGTCGGTGCCCTCGTGGGCGGCCGCCACCTGCGCTCCGGCGACGTCGTCCAGCAGCGGTGCCTGCCGGCCGCCGTGGGCGAGGCCGTCGGGGTCCTCCTCGGGCCCGCCGGGGGCCTGGGCGACGAGGTCGAGGGTGGCGAACAGTTCCAGGTGGACGAGTCCCGCGCCCCTTCGACCCGGGCGGGCCGGTGGACTCGTCGGGGTCAGCGGCGGGCGACGCGCAGGACCAGGTCGGTCCACCCGGCGGCGAACCGCTCAGCCGTCAGGGGCGCGACGCCGTCGAGGTGGCCGTCGAGGTGGAAGTGCAGGGGGACCTCCAGGGCGGCGTGGAGCTGGTACGCCAGCACCTCCGCGTCACCGCCCGCGTCCAGGGCCTGCAGCAGGACGCGCAGGTGCAACCGGCTGAACCCGGACGCGGGGTTCACGGTCGTCGGACGGGCGTTGGCCTCGCGCAGGAGGTGACCGCGCTCGGCGGTGAACCGCAGGCGTTCGTGGCCGAAGGCGATGAGCCGGTCCACGGGGTCGGCGCCGGGGCCCAGGGGCGCCGGACCGCTCAGGCAGGCGGCCTGGAAGTCGCGTTCGTACTCGTCGAGCAGGGCGGTGAACAACCCTGCGCGAGAACCGAAGCGGCGGAAGACGGTGCCCTTGCCCAGGCCCGCCTCGGCGGCCAGGACGTCCATGCTCAGGGCCGCGACCCCGAGCTCGTCGACGAGCCGGCGGGCGGTGCGCAGCAGCAGTTCGCGGTTGCGGGAGGCGTCCGAGCGCTCGGGCGCCCCCGCGGTGCCCGAGCGGGTCAGCATCCGTGCCACGGGAGGCACCTTAGGCCCTCGCGGACCGGGAAGTGCTTGAAGCCGACAGGAGAAGCGGACTACAGTCCGGTTGAAGGGCGCGCGGACCGCGGGCCCGACCCGTCACCCGAGGAGTTCCCCGATGACCACCGTCCTGGTCCTGGTCGGCAGCCTGCGCGCCGGCTCCACCAACCGCCAGATCGCCGAGACCGCCGTCGCGCACGCGCCCGAGGGCGTCGAGCTCAGCATCTACGAGGGTCTGGCCGACCTGCCCTTCTACAACGAGGACGTCGACGTCGAGGGTTCGGTCCCGCAGGCCGCGCTCGACTTCCGCGCCGCCATCACCGCCGCCGACGCGATCCTCGTGGTCACCCCCGAGCACAACGGCACCGTCCCCGCCGTCCTGAAGAACGCCATCGACTGGGCCTCGCGCCCCTACGGCGCCAGCCCGCTGACCGGCAAGCCGCTCGTCGTCGCCGGGTCCGCCTTCGGCCAGTACGGCGGCGTCTGGGCCCAGGACGACGCCCGCAAGGCCCTCGGCATCGCCGGCGCGAACGTCCTGACCGAGGTCACGTTCTCGATCCCCGGCTCGGTCGTGCGCTTCGCCGACGTCCACCCCAAGGACGACGCCGAGGTCGTGGAGAAGATCCAGGTCGTGCTCGGGGGCCTCGTGGCCGCCGTCGAGGCCGCCTGAGCCGGCCGTCGCGCCGGCCGCCCGTCACCCCTCGGGGGTGACGGGCACCATCGCGGACACGCTCCTGTCCCAGATCCGGGGGTTCCGGTCGGCGTGCTCGGCCGCGAGCTCGCGGCGGACCTCGGCGAAGCTGCGGCCCGGTTCGGCGAGGCGGTGCCCGCCGGACTCCTCGAACCGGTCCCCGTCGAAGCAGTAGGCGACCTGGTCCAGGGAGTTCAGCTGCCGGATCGTGATGAGCTGCTCGACCAGGACGTCCGCCGGGTGCTCGGCGTCCGGCAGCAGACCGGCTGCGGCGGTGAGGAACTCCTGGCCGTGCGTGGAGTCTGTGAAGGTCCAGTCCACGGGCCCGCCGCGACCGTGGTCGGTCGCCATCCCGAAGCTCTGCCCGTAGCGCAGCAGGCCGACCGACCAGGCGACGGCGCCGTCGGGCAGTTCGGTCTCCTGGTACCCGCTGACGCTGTACCGCTGGTGGGGGTGGGAGATCGGCAGGGCCACCCGGGGGAGACTACGCGTCCGCCCGGCAGGCCAGTTCGAGACGGTTGCGCGCCGACTCCAGGACGATCCGCTCGGCGACGGTCGCCGGGGCCAGCGTCTCCAGCACCGCGAGCAGGTGCGCGCACAACGGGCCGTCCTCGGCCACGAAGGCCGCGTGCACGGAGGCCAGGTCCATGACGAACGCCGCGTGCCGGCGCGCCTCGATGGCCAGCAGGTCGTTGGCCGTCAGCGCGACCCCCAGCAGCGCGCGGGCGCAGGCCGGGCCGAAGTGGCGCACCGTTCCGACGTGGTCGCGGACGAGGGCGGCACCGTCCGGCAGCGGGTGGTGGCACCCCGGGGCCTGGCACCAGCCTCCCTCGCGGGAGAACCCGACGACGCGGGCCGCGGTGAGCGCGGACGTGAACATGCTGATGAGGTCGGGTGCGCGCGGCTCCGGCTGGATCGCCCGCTCGGGCGACGCACCGTCCTAGAGGTCCCGGCGGTACCGCTGCACCTCGGCCGCCGACGGGGTGGGGAAACCCCGGGCGGACACCGTCACCAGGGGTTCGGGTTCGGGTTCGGGGTCCACCACGGGTCCCGGTTCGGGGTCCGCCTCGGGTTCCGGTTCGGGTTCCGGTTCGGCGGTCTCCTCGAGGTCCGCGCGGGGCCACAGCACGCCGGTGGCGACCCCGCCGAGGACGGCCGCGACGAGGCTGGCGACGGCCGGGGGAGCGAAGACGTCCAGCTGCGAGCTGGTGAACCCGCTCCACTGCGTCACCGTCAGCAGACCGGACGCCTGGGCGAGGAAGCCGACGATCCCGCCCAGCCCCAGGAGCGCGGTCGCCGCGGCGACGACCGTGGCCAGCACCCGGCCGCGGCCGGCGGGGACGACGGCGCGCGGGCGCCCGGCCAGGACGAGGCCGGCCAGCACCACGACCGGCAGCACCGTGGCGCTCAGCAGGGACGGCGTCGCGGACTGCGTCCACATCACCGACCACCGGTTGCCCAGGAGCGCGCCGTCGGGGTACGTGCTCTGGTCCAGCCCGAAGACCTGGTCCAGGGAACCGCCCATGACCGTCCACGCCGACCGTGCGGTGGCGGCCGTGGGGGCGGCGGCGGCGGCGACCAGGAACCACGCGCCCCAGCCCGGGGGGAGCGTGCGACGGCGACTCACGACGGTGACGCTAGCGGGACGGCCGGGCGCGCGAGGTCGTCTCCGGGAACCGGCCGTGGCGCCCGCCCCGCTCGACGTCCCCCCTCGGCGTCGACGATGATCGCGCTCGTGCCCTCCACCTCCGTGCGCGCCGACCTGCTCCTGGACGCCGAGCGTCCGACCTCCGCCGCGCTGCTCGTGAGCGTCGCCGCCCGCCCGGGGGTCGAGGTCCACGCCGAACGGCTGACCCTCACCGGCCCCGGCGGGCCGCTCCCCGTTCAGGAGGTCCGCCTGCCCGACGGGACGCGGCTGCACGAGTTCGAGGTCCCGGCCGGGTCGACGGCCGTGGAGTACGAGGCCGACGTGCGGGTGGACGGCGCCGCCGCGAGCGCGGACCTGACGGCCGCCGAGCGGTGGGAGTTCGCCCGGCCGAGCCGGTTCTGCCCCTCGGACCGGTTCTCCCACCTCGCCGCGCGCGAGTTCGCCCGCTTCCCGCGCGCCGAGCAGCCGCGGGCCGTGGCCGCGTGGGTGCGCATGCACACCGACTACGTCAGCGGCTCCAGCGGGCCGAGCGACTCCGCGCTGGAGACGCTCGTCGGCGGGCAGGGCGTCTGCCGCGACTTCGCCCACCTGGTGGTCGCGCTGCTGCGGGCCCTGGACGTCCCCGCGCGCGTCGCCGCGGTCTACGCGCCGGGCCTGTCGCCCATGGACTTCCACGCCGTCGCCGAGGCCGCCCCGGACGGCCGCTGGCAGGTCGTGGACGCCACCGGGCTGGCCCCGCGCCAGAGCCTGGTGCGGATCGCGAGCGGTCGCGACACGGCCGACACGGCCTTCCTCACGACGGCAGGTCCGGTGACCCTGACCCGGTTGTCGGTGCTGGCCGTGACGGACGGTGCGCTGCCGTCCGACGACGGCAGCGGCCTCGTCCGGCTCGCCTAGGGTTGTCCCGCGGATCGTGGGGCGACTCCACGGTCACGGCGATGACCGCTCGGAGGAGGACCGAGTGGCTTGTGTGCTCACGTCACAGCTGAGCCGTGACCGCGCCCCGCCGATGGCGGCTGATGGGCGACTTCACCACGGGCAGTGCCTCGCCTCGCCGCCCGCGGTGTAGACACGGCTGCTCAACCCGGCAGGGGCCTCACCGCCGACGCCCACGCTTCTTCCAGTGGTGCCTCTCGTCCTACGAACTCCCCAGCCGCGATCTCCGCCGCCCACGGCAAGAGCGTCACCTCGAACTCAGCCCGAGCCCGGTGGATCAGCGGAAACGGCATGACCTCCGTGGTGCAGAGGACACGCAGCGAACCGGTGCCGTCGTCCAAGGTCAGAACTTCCACACCAGGTGAGTACTTGCCCGCTCGCACGCGGGCATGCACCGTTCCCGCGGCGATCCGCCCCTCCTCACGCCAGGCGCGGAGCTGGGCGATGGTGACGTCGGCCCCTCGGATGGCCCGCGCGTCAGGGTCGATGCCCTGAGAGATCAACCACTGGTCCGGCCAGTACTCCCCGGAAGCGTCAACCCGTCTCTTGCGCCCCTGCAGGACTTCCTCGTCCGCCTGATCCAGTGCGGCGTCAGCCCGCTCGACCCATGCCTTCTGGTCGATGTCGCAGGTCGGTTGCCCGTCCCACCCCCTGATCCTGCGATCGACCCGGTCCTGCTCGTACGCCTCGGCGAGCTGCTCGACGTAGTCGATCAGGCTGAGGTGGGTGAGGCGGTACTCCGGGTCGCTGAAGCCCCACGTCCACAGGGCCCCGTTCGTCGAGCCCGGCTGGGCGTCGTCGACCAGCTCGATGAACCACATCACGTGGCTCTCGTACCCGATCTCCCACAGCGCCCGGGGTGGGAACCCGGGCTCGGTACGGGGACCGGTGGAGTACCTCTCACCGTCGAACAGGCTGAGCAGATCTTCAGGGTCCACCAGAGGAGGCGAGGGGACGGGGTCGAGTGAGGACGGGCGTACGAGCCGCCAGAAGTCCACGAGTTGCTGAGGCAGACGCAGGGGCGCGATCCGTGCCTGCAACTCTTCAAGGACGGGGTCGAGAGACCCCGAGGGTGGAACTGGGACCGCGTGGCCCCCCGTGCGGGCTGCGGCTCGCAAGCGGTCGACCGCGTCAGCCATCGTCGATGTCTCGTGGACTTCTCCAGAGGCGCCCGCTTCCAGCTGCCGTGAGAAACCAGGCGGCAGGGGTTCATGATCGTTGGAGGACACCCGGGCATCGTCCCCCTCGCCTACGACACGTGGAGCAGGCGGCGGCGCGGGCGTTGGTCACCTAGTCACGGCGTAGTCCGGGCGCGGTCGTGACGCCCGGCGCGACGTCACGCTCATCCCCGCACTCAGTGCATGATCACGGTGGGTCGGGGACGTCGTGCTCACGATGACGTTGTGACGTCGACCGTGTTCACCCCCCGACGGTCCTCAGCTCTCGCGCTGTGCAGCCTCCGTGCACACCTCGGCCGGCATCCGGATCGTCCGGAGCTCAGTGAGAGATCAGGGCGAGTCGGAGACGTCGCGCTCATCCCGATGACCGCTGTCGCGGTCCTGTCGAGGGGCGGATCGCCTTGACTTCGGCCGAGCCTGGGAGGCATCGGAGATGGGCGCGCGGGAAGGCAGCCCCGTCGCGTTCCAGGTCACGGGCGCTACCGGCGGCGCGCACCTCTCAACGCCGTCAAGAGCCCACCAGCTCCTACGGCCGCGAGGACGGCGAAGACCCACAGGAGGATCGCCGACGTCCGATCCCGCCTCAGCAGAGCCGATACCGCGAAGCCGATCGTTGCCACCAGGAAGATGGCTGCCGCGCGTCGCAGGTGACGTCCAGCACCCGACATCGTCGCTCCGTCCAGTCGACGGCGAGCCCGTGGACGAGCTGGTCCAGTTCCGTCGACCCACCGTGCTCACTGCTGCAGAAGCGTAAGTCGGATGCGTGGAGGCGCGCGGTCATCCTGCGGTGCGCGCGGCTGAGGATCGAACGGTGTGGGATCGAACGGCGTGGGATCGGCGGTGCCGTCGGAGTACCCACCACGAGCTCCCGTACAGCAGGGCGACAAGAGCCAGGCTCGCGATGGGCTACCACCATCTGCCCGTCTCGGCAGTGACAGCTGTCGCCCCTGATGCACAGGACACCCGCCACCCGGTCGTAGCGACGGCCACGCGGCCGCTCCGTCCCGGGTCCGGAGCGGCGTGCTGCCCGCAGGGCACGGATCCACGGCGACGCGTGCGACCACCAGCCCCGGGTCTCAGATCCGGGGACCACGGTGGAGACAGACCCCTACGCTGTCGTACAGGTTGATCACAGGCGGTGAAGGAGGCGGGCAGTGGGTCCCTGGTCGCTCTTCGTCGCGCAGATCCTGCTGTACTCCGTGTTCCCCTTCGCCTTCGCGCTCTTCCGCAAGCCCCTGCGCCTCCTGCTGTCGTACACCTACATCGCCGTGGTGCTCGTCTTCGGGGGCTTCATGGGCTCGATCTACGCCCTCCCGCTCGCCGACGGCCTGGTCGTGTCAGCCGGCAGCGTCCTGTACGGGGCACTGGTGCTCGCCAGTCTGCTCGCCGTCGTCACCGCCCGCGACAGCCACGTGGTGCGCAACATCATCAAGATCGTGATCGCGGTCAACGTCATCAAGGTCGGGGTCCTCTCGGTCACCGCGGCCGCGCTGCGCGACACCGCCGTGGTCAACCGCTTCGGCACCTCACCCCGCGTCTTCGACGTGTCCCTGCTCGTCGTGGCTCTCGGTGGCGTCCTCATCGTCACCGAGCTGGTCCTGCTGCTCATGACGTTCGAGGCCCTCAAGACGCGCGTGCGCAGCGGTCTCGCGCTGGCCCTCGCGTGCGTCGTCTTCTACATCGCGGTGCTGTGCCTCGACGGTGTCCTGTTCCCGCTGCTGGCAGCGCCGACCTCACCCGACCTCTCACCGGCGATCAGCGCGGGCCTGACGTCCAAGCTCGTGATCTCCGCGGCGTTCAGCGGGCCGCTCCTGCTCTACCTGCTCGTCTTCCGGCGCGACCTGGCCGCCTACCGCGAGGTTCCGCTGCGGCTGCAGGAGCTGTTCCTCGCGCCGCGGACCGACCTGGTGGAAGAGCTCGAGAGGCAGAGCCAGGTCATCGCTCAGAGCGCCGAGCGCTACCGCCAGCTCGTCGAGTCCACCGCCGACGCGGTGACGTCCTTGACCGTCGACGGCGTGATCACCGGTTGGAACCGGGCCGCGGCAGAGCTGCACGGCTACCCCGCCGAGGGCGCCACGGGCCGCCGGATCACCGAGCTCGTGCCGTCGGACCGCGCCGAGGAGGTCCTGGGCACCATCACCGCCGTCGCCCGCGACGGGGTCGTGCTGTCGCTGGAGTCGACGGCGGCACGACCGGACGGGTCCACCGTCGACGTCGCCTGGACCGTCTCACCCGTGCTCGACCCCCGGGGGCGGGTGGTCGCCGTGTCGACGATCGGTCGCGACGTCAGCGAGCGACGCCGGTTCCAGCAGAGGCTCGAGCACCAGGCGCTGCACGACTCCCTGACGGGGCTGCCCAACCGGGCGCTGCTGCTGGAGCGCCTCCAGCGGCTCGAACGCACCCGGCAGGAGGGGCCGTCGCCCGACCACGCCGTCGCCGTGCTGTTCGTCGACCTCGACCGGTTCAAGATGGTGAACGACGCCTCGGGGCACCACTCCGGCGACGTGCTGCTCGTGCAGGTTGCGCAGCGGTTGTCGCAGGTGGTGCGCTCCGGTGACACCGTCGCCCGCTTCGGTAGCGACGAGTACGTGGTCCTGTGCACCGACACCGGCACCGACCAGGCGCTCGCGCTCGCCCGCGACGTGCTCGCCGTGCTGTCCGAGCCGTTCGAGGTCGTGGGTCGCCGGGCGTACGTGTCCGCCTCGGTGGGGGTGGTGGTGTCGGCGCCGGGCCTCAGCGGCGACCTCCTGCGGCAGGCCGACCTGGCGATGCACGAGGCCAAGGCGCGCGGCCGCGGGCGCGTGCAGCTCTTCGACGACAGCTTGGACGCCCACGCGCGGGGGCGGCTCGCGCTGGCGGCCGACCTCCAGGACGCCCTCACCGCCGGTGACCTCGCCCTGCACTACCAGCCCGTCGTCGACCTGCGCACCGGAGCGGTCAGGGGCGTCGAAGCCCTCATCCGCTGGACGCACCGCGAGCGCGGCGCGGTCCCGCCCAACGTCTTCATCCCCCTGGCCGAGGACACCGGCCTCATCACCGCGGTGGACCGGTGGGCGCTCGCGCGCGGCTGCCGGGACGGCGCACGTCTGCTGTCGGCGGGCGTCCTGCCCGCTGACGCCCACATCGCCGTCAACCTCTCGGCGCACGACATCGCCGACTCCGGGGTGGAGCAGACGATCGACGCGGCCATCCGCGCCGCCGGCCCCGCGATGACGCACCGCAACCTCATGGTGGAGGTCACCGAGACGGTCGTGATCCGCGATCTCGCGCACTCCGAGCGCGTCCTGAACGCCATCCGCGCGCTGGGGTCGGACATCGCCATCGACGACTTCGGGACCGGGCACTCGTCCCTGACCTACCTGCGTCTCCTCCCCGCTCAGCACGTGAAGATCGACCGCAGCTTCATCCGGGGCATCGCCGAGAACCCCGAGGACCTGGCCATCGTGACGTCCGTGGTGCAGCTCGCCCACGCCATCGGCCTGAAGACCATCGCCGAAGGGGCCGAGACCCTGGAGCAGTGCACCCTGCTGACGAGCCTGGGGTGCGATGCGGCGCAGGGCTACCTGTGGAGCCCGGCCCTGCCCGTCGACCAGCTCTGCGCTCTGGTGGCGGACCTCCCGGGCGGTCGCTTCGACACGACCGTCCCGCAGTGACGTCACCGTCCCGCTGAGGTGCCCGGTCGGGGCGTGGCGCACGGCCTGCCCCCGCTCGACGGCCAGGTCAGACGGCCGGGTCACCTGCCCCCTGCCGGTGCAGCGCTCCTGGGACCGCGTCCCCGGTGCCGCCCTGCTCGGCGACGCCGCCCACCCCCGGCGACGTCGAGCGGCGACCTCTTGAAAAGAGACCTTGCGAAAGATATCTTTCGACCGTGGTGACCCGAGATGACCAACCCGTCGTCAGCGACGAACGGGGACTGCCGCTGCGGCAGCTGCGCCGCCCCGAGCACCTCAAGGCCCTGGCCCACCCCCGCCGGATGCAGCTGCTCGACCTGCTGGTGGCCGAGGGCCCGCTGACCGCCAGCCAGTGCGCCGAACGGCTCGGCGACTCCGCCGCGTCGTGCTCCTACCACCTGCGTCAGCTGGCCCGCTTCGGGTTCGTCGTCGAGGCCGAGGGGGGTGCGGGCAGGAACCGGCCGTGGCGGTGGGCGCCCATCGGCAACCACATCAGCGCCGGCGGGTCGCCGGCCGAACGCGCCGCGGCCGAGGCCCTCGGCGCGGTGCTGGACGCCCGCAACCTCGAGCGCATCCGCGGCTGGTCCCAGCGCCGCGCGAACGACCCGTGGCGCGAGGCCGCCGACGCCTCGGACTGGACGCTGCGGCTCACCGAGCAGGAGCTGGCCGACCTCGTGCAGGCCATCACCGCGCTGATCGTCCCGCTGCAGAAGCGCACCTTCGACGGGGTCGTGCCGGACGGCTCGCGCCTCGTCGACGTCCTGACCTACCTGCTGCCGCGCCCCGACGCCCCCGCCGCCGATGCGTGACCTGCTGCGGCACCGCGACTTCCGGCTGCTGCTGGCCGCTCAGACCCTGTCGATGTTCGGGGACTGGACGCTGCTGCTGGTCCTGGGCATCTGGGCCAAGACCCTGACCGGCAGCGACGCCGTGGCCGGGCTGACGGTGTTCGCGATGGCCGCTCCCGGTGTCCTGGCCCCGGTGGCGGGGGTGCTGGTGGACCGGCTGCCCCGGCGCACGGTGCTGCTGGGGCTCAACCTGGCCAGCACCGTCGTCGTGTCCTCGCTGTGGCTGGTGCACGACCGCGGGCAGCTGTGGCTGCTGTTCGCCGTCGCGGCCTGGTACGGCATCGCGAGCGTCACCACCAACGCCGCCACGTCCGGGCTGGTCCAGGTGCTGCTGCCGGCGGAACTGCTCGGGGTGGCCAACGGGGCGCTGAACACGGTCCGGCAGGGACTGCGCCTGCTCGGCCCGCTCGTCGGCGCGGGACTGTTCGCCGCCGTCGGCGGGCGGTGGGTCGCCACCGTGGACGCCGCCGCCTTCGTGCTGGCCACCGCCGTCCTGGTGAGGGTGCGGTTCCGGGAACCCGCACCCCGTGCAGGACGACGCACGGGACGACGCGCGGGACGACGCGGGGGAGCAGTCGCCGCGCGGTGGCGGACCGAGGTGGCCGCCGGCCTGGTCCACCTGTGGCGGGTCGCGCCGCTGCGCCGGCTGGCCCGGTCCACGCTCGTCTTCTCCGCCTCCGTCGGGCTGGCCGAAGCCACCGTCTACGCCCTGGTCGGGGACGGGCTGCACCGGCCGCCGGAGTTCGTCGGCGTCCTGGTCAGCGTCCAGGGCGCGGGGGCGCTCGCGGGCGGGGTGAGCGTCAGCCTGCTCGTCGCCCGGGTGCGCGAGACCCCCCTGATCGGGTCGGGGATGGCGCTGGTCGCGCTCGGCGCCGCGCTGAGCGCCACCGCGGTCCTGCCGGTGGTGCTGGCCGGTTTCCTCGTCCTCGGAGCGGGGTTGCCGGTGCTGGCGGTGGCGGCGGCCACGTCCTTGCAGCGCCGGACCCCGAACGACGTGATGGGCCGGGTCGCGGCCGGGTACGAGATGGTCAGCTCCGTGCCCACCACGGCCTCGATCGCGGTGGGCGCCCTGCTGGTGGGTGTCCTGCCGTTCGCGGTGGTGCTGCTGCTGATGGCGGCCGGCTGCGCGACGGCGGCCCTGCTCGTCGTCGTCGGAGGTGAGCGCGGGGACGGTCCGGCGGTGCGAGGCGGCGCTCACCCGGCGACCGCGGACCCGTCGCGGGGACGGTGACCGGTACGCGGCCCCGGCCTACCCCTGCGCCACCCCCTGCGCCACCCCCTGACCCACGCTGCGCGTGAACCCCCGCCGCGACGCCTCGACGTGCTCGACCATCGCCCGCCCGGCGCTCGCCTCCTCGCCCGTCGCGATCGCGGCGACGATCCGGCGGTGCTCGGTCCACGCGCGGTGGCCCTGCTGGGGGACGGTCGTGGCGTAGGCCCACTGGATCTGCTCGCTGACCCGGCGCAGGACGAGGGTCATGCTGTGCGCTCCGGAGAGGCGGGCGACGGTTCCGTGGAACTGCGAGTTCAGCTCCGCCCCCAGCACGGCGTCGCCGGCGTCCAGGGCGGCGAAACCCGCGTCGACGATGCCGGTGAGCTCGGCGACGACCGCGGCCTCGCCCGCCGCCACGCGCCGCGCGCACCGGCTCGCGGTGATCTCCTCGACGACGCAGCGCACCGCGTACAGGTCGGCGAGGTCGTCGACGGGGACCTGCGCGACGCGGGCGCCGGCGTTGGGGCGCAGCTCGACGAACCCCTCACCGGCCAGCGCCCGCAGCGCCTCGCGCACCGGCACCCGGGAGGTGCCGTACCGCTGCACGAGCACCGTCTCGGTCAGCCGCGCCCCCGGCGGGAAGAACCCGCCGAGGACGTCGCGCCGCAACTGCGCGACGACGCGTTCGGCCGACGCCCCCACCGCGCCGGCCCCTCAGGCCGCGGCGCGGCCGGGGATGGCCGACAGCAGCTGGGCGGTGTACTCCTCGCGCGGGTGGTCGAACACGTCCCCGATCATGCCCTGTTCCACGACCCGGCCGGAGCGCATGACGAGGACCTGGTGGGCCAGGTGCCGGGCGACGGCGAGGTCGTGCGTGATGAACAGGTACGTCAGGCCCAGGTCCTCCTGCAGCCGCTCCAGCAGCCCGAGCACCTGCTGCTGCACGAGCACGTCGAGCGCGGACGTCGCCTCGTCCAGCACGACGACCTTCGGGTTCAGCGCCAGCGCCCGGGCGATCGCGACGCGCTGGCGCTGCCCGCCGGACAGTTCCGCCGGACGCCGCTGGGCCAGCGACCGGCTCAGCGACACCTGGTCGAGCAGTTCCCCGACGCGGGCCCGGCGGCTGCGGGCGTCACCGGCGCGGGCGATGCGCAGGGGTTCGTCGATGAGGCGTTCCAGGGTCTTGGTCGGGTCCAGCGAGCCGAACGGGTCCTGGAACACCGGCTGCACGTCGCGCCGGCCGCCGTCGACGACGACCGTCCCGCTCGTGGCGTCCTCGAGCCCGAGGACGAGCCGGGCCGTCGTCGTCTTGCCCGACCCGGACTCGCCCACGACGGCGGTCGTCGTCCCCGCGGGCACGCTGAACGACACCCCGTCGACGGCGCGCAGCCGCTCCCGCTGGCCCCGGACCCGGTACTCCTTCACGAGGTCCTGCACGACGAGGACGTCCTCGCGCGTCCGCTGGGGCAGTTCGCGCGGCGCGGTCCGCCCGGCCGTGGCGGGGGCGGCGGCGACGA